>CALKZS010000093.1 GCA_938002835.1 uncultured Dokdonia sp.
TTATTAATCGATTAGATAACAGTTGACATATTTAATAGCTAAAACGATTAAAAAAGCTATTTTTTTTAAGAAAAAGGAACTTATCAACAGTTTTTTGTTAAAATGAGAAAAAACACTTCTCTGATTGCGTAACACCAGTTATTAAAAAAGTATGTTGAGAATAAATGACTTTTATGATCTATAGAAGGTGTTGTGGTTTATTATATTTGTGTGATAGTATAATTACAGATCAATGAGAGCACTTTTGCAACAATATGAAGATAAATCTCCAGAAATCGTTTTTCATTGGAATGACCCAGAAACAGAAGCCGAAGGCTGGGTAGTAATCAATTCCTTGCGAGGTGGTGCAGCTGGTGGTGGTACCAGAATGAGAAAAGGACTTGATATGAATGAGGTGCTTTCTCTGGCAAAGACAATGGAGGTAAAGTTTACCGTTTCTGGACCAGCTATAGGTGGTGCAAAATCAGGGATTAACTTTGATCCTAAAGATCCTAGAAAAAAAGGTGTTTTAGAGCGTTGGTATAAAGTAGTATCTCCACTTCTTAAGAGATATTATGGTACTGGAGGAGATCTTAATGTAGATGAGATACACGAGGTGATTCCTATTACCGAAGAAAGCGGAGTTTGGCATCCGCAAGAAGGTGTTTTTGAAGGTCACTTTCAGCCTAGTGAGGCAGATAAGATTAATCGTATAGGGCAATTGCGTCAAGGAGTAATTAAAGTCATTGAAAATACGGTCTATTCTCCAGATATTAGTCGTAAGTATACTGTGGCAGATATGATCACAGGCTATGGTGTTGCAGAAGCTGTGCGTCATTATTATGACCTGTATGGAGGAGATGTAAAAGGAAAACGCGCTGTAGTACAAGGTTTTGGAAATGTAGGAGCAGCAGCAGCTTTTTATCTAGCTCAGATGGGTGCAAAAGTTGTTGGAATTATAGATATTGTAGGAGGTCTTATAAAAGAAGAAGGGTTTACCTTTGAGGAGATAAGAGATATGTATCTCAATAAGACAGGTAATACAATGAATCCTAAAGGCCTCATCCCTTTTGAGAAAATGAATGAACACATATGGAATCTTAAAACCGAAATATTTGCGCCTTGTGCAGCCTCGCGATTAATTACTCAATCTCAAATTGACCAAATGATTCATACTGGTCTAGAAGTGATATCTTGTGGAGCAAATGTTCCATTTGCAGATAAAGAAATTTTCTTTGGTTCTATTATGGAGCATACAGATACTAAAGTGAGTCTCATTCCAGATTTTATATCAAACTGTGGTATGGCTCGTGTATTTGCATATTTTATGGAGCGTAAAGTCCAGATGACCGATGAAGCGATTTTTAATGATACCTCACAAATTATACGCAAAGCAATAGAAAATACTTTTAATAATAATAATAGCAAGCAAAATATCAGTAAAACTGCTTTTGAAATTGCTTTAAAAGAATTACTTTAATCCAAAATTTTTAAAAACCAACTATGGCATCCGTTATTATCTTAATCTTTATTATTGGATATCTTTCAATTACATTAGAACACCCACTTAAATTAGACAAAACTGTCCCCGCACTTATTATGGCGTCCCTCATATGGGCATTTCTAGCAATAGGTTTTCACTATGGCTGGTTTGACGTGATAGATACACACGACCACGCATATAGTTTTCTCACAGGAGGAGAAGCTGCAGAAGAAGGTTTTGAAAACACCTTATTACATCATCTGGGAAAAACAGCAGAGATTCTTATTTTCTTAATAGGGGCAATGACTATTGTAGAGATTATAGACTTACATCGTGGTTTTGAAGTGTTAAAAGCAGCTGTAGGAACACGTAGTAAGAAAAAATTATTATGGATTATTGGAATATTAGCGTTTATCTTATCTGCAATTATAGATAACCTAACGGCTACTATCGTATTAATAACGCTATTGCGAAAATTAATAACTAACAGAGATCAGCGTCTATGGTTTGCAGCAATGGTAGTCATCGCAGCAAATGCTGGGGGTGCTTGGTCACCTATAGGAGATGTAACAACCACAATGCTTTGGATTGCAGATAATGTAACAGCAATGGGACTTATTAGGTACGTTATTATACCATCTGTTATTTGTTTTGTGATTCCGTTTTTAATCGCAACCTATATGCCAGCCTTTAAAGGCGAAATCATAGTAGAAGACGATATAGATGAAGAAGCAGGTAAACTTTTGAGTAGTAAAACAATGCTTTTCTTAGGTCTAGGAATGATTGTTTCTGTGCCTATATTTAAAACGGTAACACATCTACCACCATATATGGGAATGATGCTTGCTTTAGGAGTTGTGTGGCTAGTATCAGAATATATTCACCCTGAAGAAGATTTTTCTAAAGAACGCAAACATTTATACAGTGCTCATAAAGCATTATCTCGTATTGAAATTTCAAGTATTTTATTTTTCTTAGGAATTTTAATGGCAGTAGCAGGATTAGAGAGTTTAGTTTACGGAGTATCAGACTCTGGAGATCCAGTGGGGACATTACGATATGTAGCAGAGATTTTAAACGGCGCAATCCCTAATCAAGATATTGTAGTTATGATTTTAGGTATTCTTTCTGCAATTATAGATAATGTGCCATTAGTAGCGGCATCTATGGGAATGTATACAGCACCCACAGATAGCTTGTTATGGCATTTTATAGCTTATTCTGCTGGGACAGGAGGAAGTATGCTTATCATAGGGTCTGCAGCAGGAGTTGCAGCAATGGGAATGGAAAAAATAGATTTTATCTGGTACCTTAAGAAAATTACTTGGTTGGCATTTATAGGGTTTGCGGCCGGTGCGGTAGCCTTTATATTGCTCACTGGAGGGACAATGTAAAAATAAATTAATGCAATTTTATAACATAACAGTCGTTTCATTTTAAAGCGGCAACAACTATCATATAACTAACTTATGCTTTATACCCTAATTCAAGAAGGAGCTCAGGATGCTGCAGACGCACTAACAGGAGAAGAACCCGTTGAGCAAACCTTATCTATTATTGATTTATTACTCACTGGAGGAACTGCTGGAATTATTATTATTCTAGTATTATTCATTCTTCTATTTGTAGCTATTTATATTTATTTTGAACGTCTTTTTGCTATCAAGGCAGCGTCTAAAATAGATAGCAATTTTATGAATCAAATACGAGATAATGTTGCAACAGGTAATATTGAAAGTGCAAAAATATACTGTGCACAAACCAACTCTCCAGTAGCAAGATTAACTGCAAAAGGAATTTCACGTATTGGTAGTCCGTTAGAAGATATTAATACAGCAATAGAAAATCAAGGAAAGCTTGAGGTTTATAAACTAGAACGCAATGTGAGTGTACTAGCAACTATTGCAGGAGCAGCTCCAATGATAGGTTTCTTAGGAACAGTAATTGGGATGGTGCTTGCATTTCATACACTAGCAACTAGTTCTGGACAAGCAGAGATGGGAACACTTGCAGAAGGTATTTATACAGCAATGACAACTACCGTTGCGGGACTTATTGTAGGTATTATTGCATATATGGGGTATAACCATCTTGTAGTTCGTACAGATAAAGTGGTGCACTCTATGGAAGCAAATGCAGTAGATTTTCTTGACCTTTTAAACGAGCCAAGCTAATATGAATTTGCGCGGAAGAAATAAAGTAAGTCCAGAATTTAGTATGAGTAGTATGACAGATATTGTCTTTTTATTACTTGTCTTTTTCCTTCTTACATCTCCAGCCATCACTCCAGATGCTCTTGATCTTATATTGCCTAAAGCAAAAGGTAAAACAAGTAATCAGCAAAATCTATCTGTAAGTATTACTAAAGATTTAGATTTTTATGTAAATAAAGAAAGAGTGAGTGAAAACGGAGTGGAGGGATTAATCACTAGTTCACTTTCTGGAGTAGAAGAGCCTACTATTATATTAAGAGCAGAAGAAGGAGTACCCATAGAAAATGCTGTTAAGATTATGGATATTGCAAATCGTCATAAATATAAGATAGTATTAGCTGTACGACCTAATTAATTTTTCAGGTAATGTAATATGCATTTTTTACGCTTTCGCGAAAGCATAAAAAGTATGCTTCCTTTTTAATATAAAAGACAGATACCTAACTAACTCAGATAAAATATAACCTATTTTGGCATATTTAGATACCATACATAAGCGTAAATCTTTTACAATAAGTACCATTATTATGGGAGTTATTTTATTGCTTATGTTTTTTGTAGGAATGAATTATATGGATCCTGCCGAAGAAGGAGGAATTGCCGTAAACTTTGGAACATCATCTGTGGGCTCAGGGAATGTGCAGCCTACACAGCCCTTAGCTACTGCTCTTAAAAATTCACAACCAGAACCCACTCCTGTAGAACCTGAAGTAACAGAAGAAGTAGTCACTCAAGACAGTGAAGATGCTCCAGTTATTGAAGAAAAGCTAGAAGAAAAACCAACTCCTAAAGTAGAGAAGCCAGAAGAAAAACCAGCAGAGAAGCCTGTTGAAGAAACAAAGCCAGACCCTACTCCAGATACCTCAACAACAAATGCTCTTGACGCCTTAATTAATGGGCCTAAATCAGATGGAGTTGCTCAAGGAGGAGAAGGTAATGACAATAAGCCAGGAGATAAGGGAGACCCTAATGGAGATCCTAATGCGTCTAGTTATTATGGATCTGGTAAAGGATTAGATGGAGATGGTAATTATGCACTTGGTGGCAGAAAAGCATTAACTAAACCAGCCGATGGACCTGAATGTAATGAAAGAGGTAAGGTTGTAGTTAGTATAGAGGTAGATCGTACCGGGAAGGTGATTAAAGCAACACCAGGTGTACGAGGAACAGAAAATAACACAAAGTGTATTCTTGATAAGGCAAAACAAAATGCATTAGTAACAAAGTTTAATCCAGATTCTAATGCTCCTTCAAAGCAAATAGGCAAAATAACCTATAACTTTACTTACAACTAAAAATATTTTCTAGAACTCTTTTATTTTAGATTGTGATAAAAAAGATATTTTTTATTCTCGTTTTACTTGTAGCTCAATTTTCTTATAGTCAATTAAATGAGCTATCTCTAGATTCTATTAGAAAAGATCATCAAGCTAAATTAGATAATAAAACATTTTATTTGAATAAGAGTTTGGAGTATAGAGACTTTATTTATGTTCTTCCTGGAGGTAAATATGGTATTGTAAATAATAGTAGTTTAGAAAAAAAACGAGTTATAATACCTTTTATTTTTTCTGCATATCATTATGAACAAAGTGTTCCTTATGCTAAGATAGATTCCTTATGGTATAAAGTAGATAGAGAGAATGCTAAAGTATATATGTTATCTTTTTCTAAACAAAATCATATTAAAGAGCAATATGACAAAATAGAATGGGGCACTAATACTCCAGTTTATTATGATAAAAAGGCAGAGCCAGAGAATAATGGTGATTATCAACTAGAGGGAAGAAAAATGCTTAGCAAACCTATACTTAAGCAAGAATGCAATGAAGTAGGAGTAGTAGTGGTTAAAATTGAAGTAGCTCAATCTGGAAAAGTTATAAAAGCAATTCCAGGAATTAGGGGGTCTACTAATATATCACAATGTTTATTAAAACCTGCAAAGGCAGCAGCGCTAGCTACACAATTTACTAAGGATACTAATGCACCTTCTAAGCAAATAGGGAAAATAGTATATCGTTTTAGTTTATAAGATAATCTTTCATCATAAAATAAATAATTATCACTTATCAAGAGACTTTAGATTGGCTTTTTAAACAGCTTCCAGTGTATCAACATCAAGGAGGAACTGCCTATAAGGAAGATTTACACAATACTCTTCTTTTAGTAGATCATTTAGGAAATCCTCAAAAGGAATTTAAAACCATACACGTAGCTGGTACTAATGGTAAAGGATCTACTAGTCATATGATGGCATCTGTGTTACAAGAAGCAGGCTATTCGGTTGGTTTGTATACATCTCCTCATCTCAGAGATTTTAGAGAACGCATTAAGATTAATGGAGAGATGGTGAGCGAGGAATATGTAATGGGATTTGTAAAAAGGCATAAAGCTTTTTTTGAAACGCATAGTTTGTCTTTTTTTGAGATGACTGTAGGGATGGCATTTTCTTATTTTGCTCAAAAGAAAGTAGATATTGCCATTATAGAAGTGGGTTTAGGGGGACGACTAGATGCTACAAATGTCATAAAGCCTGTGCTTTCTATAATTACAAACATAGGCAAAGATCACACGCAATTTTTGGGTGATACACTTTCTGAAATTGCTGCAGAAAAAGCAGGTATTATTAAGGAAAATACTCCTGTGGTTATAGGTGAATATCATAGGGAGACGGAGGATGTTTTTGTTACGCTTTCGCGAAAGCGTAATGCAACTCTCCACAAAGCATACGATTTTGATATCCTTTCTATGGAGTCTGATCTAAAAGGAAGTTATCAGAAAAATAATATACGTACAGTTCAAACAGCTTTTTCTGTCTTACAAGGGAAAGAAATAAAAGTGGGTATACAGCACATTGCAAAAGGGTTAAAGAAAGTAGTTCAAAACACAGGTTTGCTAGGTCGCTGGCAAGTATTGCAAGAAAACCCTAAGATTGTATGTGATACTGGTCATAATAAAGAAGGGCTTACCTATGTAATGGAGCAGTTATCTCGTGAGCAATATGATCATATACATATTGTTTTAGGTGTTGTGTCAGACAAAGATTTAAGTAGTATTTTGCCATTATTTCCTAGTTATGCACATTATTATTTTTGTAAACCAAATATAGCTCGAGGTATGGAAGTACAACAATTGCGTAAAGAGGCTAATAATCATAACCTTAAAGGAAAAGCATATCCAAGTGTTAATGAAGCGTTACAGGTTGCAAAAAAAGTAGCAGGTGATGACGATTTAATATTTGTAGGAGGAAGTACATTTGTGGTAGCAGAAATAATTTGATTTTTATTGAAAAAGATTTTAGTCTATTAAACTTTAATTCTATATTTGCACCCGCATTGAAAGAAATAGTATTCTATTTTTTATTGATGTTACCTAATTAAATTAGGGCGCTTAGCTCAGTTGGTTCAGAGCACTTGGTTTACACCCAAGGGGTCAGGGGTTCGAATCCCTTAGCGCCCACTCAAAGGCTTCCTTTACGGAAGCCTTTTTTATTTCTTCTCTTTTCTTGTTAATGATTCTGGATTATTTCGGGTCAAGTCAAAAAATTTATTGTTTTAATTGTTGTTTAACGTGAGTTCGATTTAACACTTGCTGTATATCAATTAGTTATAAAATAAATCAACTTACAAGTTTACTTTGATTATAAAAAATGAGTTTTAATTAACTAAAAACATAAAAATCTGACTTACGTTTCAATAAACAACAAGTAAAAAAGGTGTAAAACACCTAATAATCAAATAATTATCTTGTTTTCTTATATCGAACTCACGTTATTTATGCCCTAAAATAAAATTGAAAAATTGACTAAGTTTTGAACAAAAAAATAAAAAACAAGAAACCTCCTAGTCTAACTAATCTTTTGCAACGGGTCTCAGATTGTTTTCTACTTGAAACCTTTTGTAAATGACTATAAAATGTGTTGGTACGGTTTTAAATTTTGCGAAAGTGAATAAAGACTCTTAACAACTTAAAGCTCTATAGAGTTTATGAAGTATGTTATACTCTCTTGAGTTCTATGAGAAGGATATTTACGTCTAAGAGCGTTTTTGTATATACATTGTTAAATTGCTCAAAATGTTTTTTACCTAGATCGTGCCCATCAGTTGTATTGATATGTTTTTCTATTTGCTGTAAGAAGTGACCTTGCTTTGTCATACCGAGATTCATAAAGCTAGATTTCATTTTATGAGCTAGTGCACTTGCCCTTGAGTAAAACTCTCTCTCTATACAATTGCGAAGGCTGTTATAATCATCTGGTGTCTCGCTTATAAAGGTCTCTAAAAGGGTAATGATAAAATCTTCGTCATTATCAAAGGTTTCTTTGAGTTTTTCTATATCTACCGTGTTTCTGTGAGCGACTTCTTCTTGAAGAGTGGGTGTTTGTAAACTCTGGATGTCGTCAGAAACAAGCCAGAAGAGCACTTCTTTTAAGGCTTCTTCATCTACAGGTTTTGTAAGATAAAAGTCTATTCCTGACTGTATGGCTTCTTTTCTGGATTTTGGAAATACATCTGCAGAGCACATCACAATAGGTACTTTTTTTGATGTGTTTTTTTGAGATTTTCTAATCTCTTTTATCGCTTCTATACCTCCCATTACTGGCATATGCATATCCATCAAAATAAGGTTGTAATAGGCTTCTGGTTTTGAGCTAAATAACTCTATTGCTTTCTGACCATTCTCTACAATATCTACTTCTATTTTTGACCTGTTAAGAAGTTGTTTTATAAAAAACTGGTTCATCGTGTTATCTTCGGCAACAAGCACGCGAAGACCTTCTAGTTGTTTACTGTTACGGGTTATTGTAACATCTGATGTCTCTTTAATACTATGCAACTTACTTTTTACTAGTGGTAATGTAAAGCAAAAGCTAGATCCTGTGCCTTGTATGCTTGTAGCAGTGAGCTCTCCATTTTGAAGTTCTATAAGCTCTTTTGTGATTGCTAGTCCAAGTCCAGTACCAGTAGACTTTACATTTTGTTTTCCTTCTACTTGATAAAAACTATCAAAAATAGTGTGTAGCTTGTCTTCTGGAATACCTATGCCTGTATCTCTAACTTCAAAATGTATTTTTTGTTCATTATCAATTTCTTTATGAGTCACGATAATTCTTATCTCTCCCTCATTTGTAAATTTTATAGAATTACCAATGAGGTTAGTCAAGATCTGGTTGAGCCTGTACTGGTCTCCTACCACAATATCTGGAATTTTATGATCTATCTCTGTATATAGATTTACTCCTTTCTCATTAGATTTTGTTTTAAATCCATCTGATAATGATGACACTAGTTTTTTAAGATTGTAATCGTAGGATTGTATAGTTAGTTTTCCTGCTTCTATCTTTGAGAAATCCAGAATATCATTTACAATAGACAATAGACTTCTTGCAGAAAAGTCTATGCCTTCTAAGTTTTTTCTAAAAAGGGCTGTATCTTGATTATCACTTTTCTTGACTATATCTGCAAGTCCTAAAATCACATTGAGAGGTGTGCGTATCTCGTGACTCATATTTGAGAGAAAGGTAGACTTTGCCTTTGCAGCACGTTTTGCGTGCTTCATTTCTTCATTTATACTCTTGATTGTATCTTTTCTGTGTGTAATATCTCTTACAAACATACTATAGGTGTCTTCACCTTCTGTATAATTATTTGTAGTCGTAATCTCATAATACACTTTTTTCTTCCCTTTATTTTTTAGATATATCTCTGCTCGTTTGCCTAGTATCGTATTAGGTCTTGTGTATGCCGTGTCTTCTATATCTTCTTTTAGAGCGGCAGATATATTTTCAGGAAGTATTTTAAATATAGATGTAGAAGATATCTCACTCTGCTCAAGTTTAAAAAACTTTCTAGCGATATCATTCATAAATAACAATTTTCCAGAACGATCAAAAATGAGCGTTTTGTCTAGCATATTTTCAAGCACCGTTTCATAAATAGTGCTATCTGTTTTAGAAGTTGATGCTATTGTTGTTACTTCTTCAGAATTTTTAATATCCTGATGCTCTATTGTTTGTTGAACTTTTGAGACTAAAGCTGTTTCTTCATTAGTAGACTCATAGTTTCCTTCTGGGAAGTATGCGTCTATTTTATTTGCAACTTCTAGATACTTATATGTTTCTTTAAATTCTTTACACCACTTTAATTGTGGTGGAGGTATGTTTTTTAATTTACAAGAATATTGTATTTCTCTAGCAAGTTTATCTATATACTCTTTAATCTTGCGCTGGCTAGTAAGATAATAGACTAAGTTTCCTGAGATTTTTGCAATTTCCACCTCCTTAATTATTGTATATTCTGGGGCAAGAACAGACACATACCCACAATAATTTAATGCGTTTGTATATAAAAAATTAGTGAGTAACAGCGCGAGTTCTATCTCTTGTATATTCCCTTCTGGGTATAATACTTTAAATGGCAATAAAAAACTAATCTCTTTATATGAGTTTCTTAACTCTGCTCTTAACTCTGTAGACTTTCCTAGATAATTAACCTCATTAGTTATGAGATAGTTTTCTATATCCAAATATGCTTTTACTAGTTGATATTGAGAAGTTTCTTTTTCTGGACTAAATGTAATGGCCTCAATGCTTGATTGCAGGGAGTTTAATTTTTCAGAAGGATGACTCTTAGAATAAAAATGCTTTAAAAAATTAAAAAAATCTCTATAAATCTCATCTTTGGGAGGTTTAGATGGGCTAGAAGATTTCTGAAATAATCTGTTTATTAAACTCATTTATAATTGCAATTCTTTTGTCTTAAATATAGCCTATTTAAAATCAACCTTTGCACCAATGTTAGAGTGAAGATAGGTGTACAAGGTTTAAAAGCAAGCTTGAGTAGGGCGTGCTTGTTTTATTAAAAGCAAATGTATTGTCGTTATACAACGCGGAAAATTACAAAAAGTTTATGTTTTTTCTAAATTTATTTAGTTTAAAAAAATGACATCAATTTTGATCTTCCTTATACAAGTAAAAAGGTTTCTTGTGTAGGCTACTTATTTGACACTCATTAAGTCTGTATATTGTTTACCTAAGAGGCCTTGTATGTTTTTTTAATGGTCATATAATTTAATTTTCTATCTTTTTTGCATCTATAGCAACCTCAGAAAAGAAGAGTGTTTCTCCATCTCCAGCGACATATAAACTATCCATTTTCCACTGGACTTCTATAAAATCATTCTTTTTAAAGTTGTAGTTTTTTGTGCTAGACGTTCCCCAATTGTAATATAGAAAAATGTCTTTGCTATTCTTTTTACCTTCAAGAAACCAGTAGTCACCTTCATCGTTGTACTTTGAAAACTGGATGGTGTCTGTATAAACCACACCTAGTTTAATGGGTTTATTAGGTCTAATGTTGTTTGCAAAATCTATATCTACCTCATTTATAAATCCAAATCTATTGATGTGATATAAAGAAGTGTCAATAACAGGAGTGTCTGTATATAACGCATCGATAATGGTGATACAATCATTTTTAAATTGAGCAGTTTTTCTACTCCATCCTTCAGCAATTTCATCATATGCAATAACTTTGGCATTGATACCTGGTTCTTCACCTTCTCCTTGATAAATTTTGTGTAGTGTATTGTCTGTATCATAAATAATTAATACAGATTCTAACTCGTGTTCGTTTTTGAATACATTGACAACTATACTTTTAAAATCTCCATAATCTACTTGATAAGATGGATACACCTCGCAATTATCTGTATGTATGTATGGATATAATTCTGCTAGCTGTAGTTCATCAATCTCTGCTTTAGTGAGCCTTTGAGATTTATCTATATTATCAAAACTTGTCTTGTCCTTAAATGGTCTCTCTTTAAAAGGGAATTTAGACCAAACATCACTATAAACTGGTGTGTCAGATAAAAATGCGTCAAAAACATATACAACATCTCCACCTTGTAAAACACCAACCCATTCACCTCTTACTAAAACACCTTCATCAGTAATTTCTTTAAATATATTAGAATGGCGCACTACTGTAATTTTTTCATTTCGCTTAAATTTCCCTAAAACTTCTCCATCAGGAGCATCTCTATAATTTAAGTTAGAAGTGGTGTTTACATATCTTACATTACTATTAGATGCATTATTTTGATGAGAAATATTTGTTGTGTTTTCAAGATTTTCAAACACTTCGTCTTTAGACGTTTCTTTAGTAGAAACAACCTCTACACAACTCATAAAGGTAAGTAGTAGTAAAAATATAGTTTGTTTCATAGTTAGTGTGATTAGTAGCTTTCGCGAAAGCGAACTCGTGAGATTTACAACCAGAGAGAGCAAAGTGATAAAGTGTAAAAATTACCATTTTTAGTCTTACATTAAAACTCATTTTCAATAGGGTAGTTTTTTAATAGTCCAGAATGTTTACCCGTTTTAGTGTTTATTTTTAAAATTTTAAGTTCCTCATAGTCAGTTATAAATCCTTTTAAGTAATAACTTTTTTGCGGTGTTATTTCAAGACCAAGATCTATCCCATCTCCAGATTGTTTTAATTCCCTACTTATTTCTCTAGATATACTATCTACTTTTTTCTGAGTGATAGGGTATGATTCAGTCAGTTTTTTATAATTGTGATGAGCTTTTGGAATTCTCTGGGTATGATGACCTTCTGTTTCCAAATAGGCATAAAACTTTACAATACGACTAGTATTATGATGCCCATTAATAGTGTAAAAAGGGACCACATAACAATCTGATAGTGCTACAGGGCCAAACATACCGTACAGCTCACGTACATTGTGTTTAAAATTAGAGATGTAATATTGTAAGCCATTACTAGTTGTCATTGTGATCGTATCTGAGATTTGATACTCTTTAAATGGGATGTTAATTGATAACAAGTATTCTCCTTCCTTAGTACCTGTAATGGTTGTGTCTTTAACTACCTGATGATCTCTACGTATTTCAAAGGTTAATGTATCAATATCTGAATCTTCAAAATGTAAAAGTGTTACTTTAAGTTCTTGTGTAATAGATAGGTTTTTATTGCATTCGCTCAGAAGTTCTATTCTTCTCTCAGATAAATCTTTCTTTCTTTTATAGCTACTATACATAAGCAACCCTATAAACATCCCGATTAAAATCAAGATAGCAATCACAATATATATTAATACTTTGAGTATTTTTTTCATTAGTTAGAAGAAAGGTTATTTATAAAATATATAATTACAACTATGTTTAAAATACCTTAAAGACAATAGCTTTAACAATTATATGCATAATAATGCTCTTGTTCTAGTATTTCTTCAAGGCTTTCAATTTTTTTATTATCTACTTCAATTTTGTTTAGCTCAACTTTAAATTGCTTTTTGCCATCAGGAGAAATCCATAATCCTTGTAAGTTATTTTCTTCTTTATTGAGCAAGAGAATTCTTGTATTGTAGAACTCTACAAATGTGAATTGTTTTCTTTCTCCTGAAAAAGTAGATTGTAGTAAGATCCAATTATTTTCTTCATTGTTTTTATATTTATAAATTGCATTTGCATAAACTCTTGGGCAGCCATCTTCAGCTATTTTTAGATACATAGACACTTCAACATCATCATTTATAACGCCTTCCCTTCATAGTATTCTTGAGAAATGATATCACCTTGGGCTATTAAATTTAAAGTAAATACTATACAAAGTATTGATATTACTTTTTGGTGGATTAAAGTCATAAACGCAACAACGCCTTTGTTAATTGCGTTAACAAATACTTCATTTGATGTTAAGTAATTATATCTATTTCTAGGTCTATTGTTTAGCATTTTTTCGACTTGATTTTCTTAAATGAGATCAAAGTTAGTTTTTTTTGGAAAATATTGTCTGACTAATCCATTTAAATTTTCATTAGCTCCTCTTTGCCAGTTATGATGGGGTTTAGCAAAGAAGAAATCAATATTAAGTTGCTTAGCAATTTCTTTATGATTTATGCCGACTACCAAATCTATCTCCAAGTCACCAAAACGTTCTTTTTTCTCAACTACTTTAGGTCTTTGGGTGATATCTACGCTACCCACTATTTGACCTCTTGCATTGTTTAAGTTGCCTCGTTTTTTATACTTCTTCCCTTTAATTCTTAGATGTTTATAGAGTGAGCCTCCATTCTTTTTATCTTCCCAGACAAACTGATATATCCGCTCAACTGAGACACAAGGCTTGTCTAATCTATTAGCATAACCAACTATTTGTTCTGGACTGTAATCTTGCACTAAGTAATGTATTACAAAGGTTTTTATATCCCCTGTAAAGATTTCTTTCTTATTTTTCTCAATATGACTTGATTCACACTTCCTTTGAGCTAGTTCTGCCTTGTATAAACCACTACGACCCTCTGGTTTTCTTCTTAATT
>CALKZS010000094.1 GCA_938002835.1 uncultured Dokdonia sp.
TGTATTTCCAGACACTAATTTTGAGGCCTTTCCTAAAAGTGAAACCCAAACAGCAGTTGTAACAGAAAATACAGATCCAGATGGTATGGCAAGAATACAAGTACAGTTTCCTTGGCAAAAACCTACAGGAGAGACTACACCTTTTATAAGAGTAGTTACTCCACACGGAGGAGGTGACAAAGGGTTTCACTTTATACCAGAAATAGGAGAAGAGGTATTGATAGGCTTTGAAGGAGGGAATGCAGAGCGTCCTTATATGATGGGAAGTTTATATAATGGTAGTGGAAAAGCCGAAGGTTTTAAAAGCAATGCAAACGATATAAAAGCAATGCAATCTCGTAGTGGGAATAAATTGGTCTTTAATGATGCTGAAGGATCTACTACTATAACAGATAGTGGTACGGCGGGGATTAAGTTAGATGGGGAAGGATTAATTATAAATCAGTCTACAGAAAAATATGAAATAAATGTGGGTAAAGAATCAAGTACCTTGGTGATGGACAAAGATGGAAATATTAATCTAGAAGGGAAGGAGCAGTTTCAACTTATTGTTGGGGAAAGTTCAATTATTTTAAATAAAGACGGTACCATCGCTATTACAGGAAAGAATATAATTATCAATGGATCTAATAGCACTGACGTTAGATCAAGTGGTAGTCAAGTATTATTAAATGATAGTGCAAAAATTATTGGATCTAAGGTTGATATAAATTAGAATTTTAATATGAGTAAAAAAAAGAGATTAAGTTTTTTACCTGAAGATGTTGGTGATTTTAAGTTAGATAATGATAATAAAAAGAAAATTTATAATAATAAATATAGAACTGAACAAACTAATTCTACAAGTATAGAAAGTGATGTTAAAAGCTTTTCTCTATTGAAAAAGGAATATGATATTACTGTCAATTTAGAGAGCCTTGAAGGAAAGGTTAACTTGAATGACCTTTATTATGATTTTAAGCCTCCTATGATGGGAAAAGTTTATGAGTTTATTTCAGAAACTGAATTCATAAGGAACAACAATATAGAATTTACTTTAACATCAGATGGAAGACTTGAAAAAATAATTAATAAGGAAGATCTTCATAATAGTTGGATGGATTTTAAGGGTGATAAAATTAAGACTATTGATTTTATCAACACTTTAAAAAAGCAAAACGAAGAGGAATACCAAAACCTTATACGACAAGGAGATGCACAATTTAGTGTTTCTAATAAAAATATGGAAAATGATTATGAAAAGGATTTAATTTATTTGGTTTTATTTGATAAGCATTTAACTCAAGACCTAAAATCTATACCTGATGAAGAAAATCTTTTTCAATCTCAATTATTTCCAAGAGTAAGAATGCCTATTAAAGTTCGTTATGATATAATTAATGAGACGGAAAAAACATTAGAAATAAGAAAAGTTGCTGAGGCAGTTATTGATGAAGATATAGTAGAGCAGATTGAAAGAGAATATGATGAAATCCATAGACCTTTAATACATTATAAATTTTCTTCATATAAATTGACATATAGAGTTCGTTATGAAGTCGATAAAATAACACGAATTATAAATACCGCTGAGATGGTTATAATTGAAGATGTAGAAAATAATTTACAAAGTTTGTGCAGATATAAAGTAAAGAAAATATCATAAATTAAATTATGGAAAAAGAATTTTGTTTTAAAGCTTTTGTCTATAATTCACATATTCAGGCAATTTTAGTGGCTATATTTTTTTTCTGTGTCATTATTTTGTTGCCTTTTGCTATGATTTTTGGATATCTTTTTCCAGAATGGAATAGTTCTAACAATGCTTTAGCTAATAATCTTTTGAAATTTGGATTGGTCGGTTTACCTCTTGTCTATTTATATGTTCGTTGTCTAATTTATTTTTTTAAAAAACAAATAATTGTTCAGATAAATGACTTTCGTTTGATAATGCATAATTCTAAAAATAAAAAAGAATATATTAATATCCAATTTGATAATAATTTTAATATTCGAATAGTTGATAGGATAGTTAATGAGTTAAATAGAACTTTCCATATAGTTCTAAAAAGAGAGAAGAGATCAAAATTAATTTTTTGGAGTGCTAAAAAAATAAAAGAAACAAATCAAGAGTTTATTGATTTTGAGGAATTTAAAATTCACTTAGAATCAATTCTTGATAAATTAAATATTAAGAAAGATATAGATAAAACATATCAAGGACAAATTATAGTTAAAATATATAAAAACTAGAATTAATTTTTATAATTTAATATTATGAGTAGTTATTTACCACAAGAAACTTCAGTAGTTTGTACTATGCAAATGAGTCCAACTCCGGGTAAACTGCTAGCAGACCCTGATGCAAGAAATTTAAGTGTTGTTCATTCTAAAGATGATGTAATGCTAACCAATGCTGATATGCTATTAAGAGCTGATTTTAGTTGTAAAAATGATTGGAAAGGACCTGTAACTTGGGGAGCATTTTTCGCAGGTCTTGCTGTTGGGATTGCATTAGCTGCTTTTACAGTTGTTACGTTTGGTCTAGGAGCCGTAATTATTGGAGCTGTTGCTGTTGCAGCAGTCGCTACAGTTGCTTACGTAAAGTCGAATAGTGTTAAATGTAGTGGAAAATTACAATCTTGGAAAGAGGAACATCCATCAGTAAAATTTGATCAAAATCCAGCCTTAACTCAACGATCGATTATGACTTGTAATGTAGGTGGCGTTTTAAAACCTTTTGTAAGTGAGGCTGCAGCACATAGTGCAGCAAATGAAATTGCTTGGGCAAATCGTGCAGATGTTACTTTGAGTGGTGTTATTTCATTTATTTTTGGTGCAAGTGTAGGCTATACAGGTGGCACAACTGGATTGTTAGCTGCAGGAGGTGAGGTTGCAGTTGGTTACCTAGGAGCATTAATTGTATTTACTCCGCTTTCTTTGCTTGAAAAAGAAGGTATTCGTGCATATAATGATACTGCTAATGGAGATACTGAATATGATAGAATTTTAAGTGCAAAAGAAAGTATTCAGGATGATAGTTTGTTATACGATACTCCTGACGATGATTATAATCCAGTAAATTTTGTAGAAGGAATAAAAGAAATAAAAAGGTCATCTCAGTCAATAGGAGAACAAAACCGTAATATGAGGTTGGTTAATAAGATGATGAATGTACAAGGTACTAGAAAAGAACGTAATGCAGCAATTGAATCTATAGCCAAACAGTTAGGTAAAACAGAATCTGGAGCAAAAATAGTAGAGGCTATGAGACGTGGTAATGGATCTATCTGGCAACGAGGAAGAACTGCTAACAAAGCAGATCGTATCGTCCAAACTATTAAAGGTGAAGCTAAAAATACAAGATCAAGAGCTTTGTGGGGAACGAGAGGCAAAGGTTTTACCAACGGAACAGTATTTAATACGACAGCATTAGCACTACCTTTATTAATTACTCCATTAGATGAACATACAATGATTGCAGCATCAAATTATGCAGAAGAGGATCTTGCTGAAGGTAACTCAATTAATTCAACAACGCATTAATCTATTATAATCTTATTAGCTAATTTTCTATAATATCTATAAAAGCTAACTAATGATAATCTGCTTATAAGTTTATGGTTAATTTTTATTCCATAATTTTTAACGTTTATAATATTAACTGATGTTACGCAGCAATTTGGGATCAAGTCAAAAAGTTGTGGAATAAATAAAAATAGAAGAGTTTTGTAATAAAGATTTTTATGTCGTCAGAAGCTTTATTTGCTGCAGTTAATTTATTACTTCCTGAAGTACTTGTGAGCCATTTTGAATTAACCAGACACATTATTAAAGGTGAAGAGCTAGCCCCATCTGTTTTAAATATTCGTGTTGCACTTATAACTTGAACTTAAAGAAAAAATTAAAAACAAAATATAAAATTTAGCTAAGTGTTAATCCGAAAATTTAGTACTTTTAAAAAACTACATTTCATACACAAGAACGTTAGCAAATATTACGAGTTACAAATGAAAAAAAATAGTCTATTATTCATCTTTTTTTTTGGATGTACGCAAATATTTTCTCAATCTAGTATATACAACATCAATCAAGTTGAAATAAAAAAAACGTATAAGGAAATTAGTCCGCTTGGAAAATATCGATATGATAGTTTATCATACGAAAAAGCTCGGAATCAAAAAGAGTATGTATTTGAGACATTCAATTATAAAAGTGATGGACTTGAGATAAGTGGTTATTTATGTCGTTCCAAAAAAACAAATAACAAGAAAATTCCTGTAATTATTTATAACCGAGGAGGTACTGGAAACTTTGGAAAATTATCGGAAGAAGATTTACCTGATTTTTATGCCCTAGCCAAAGAGGGATTTGCAGTTTATGCATCAAATTATAGATATATTGATAAATTGGGAGCTATTGATGAATTTGGAGGAGATGATATTAATGATGTTCTAAACCTTTATCGAATTATAAAAAAAATAGATTATATAGATGACCAAAATATTTTTATGCTCGGGGTTTCTCGTGGTGGTTTAATGACATATAAGAGTCTTACAAAAATTAATTTAAATGCCGCTGCTGTATTAGGAGGAGTTGCAAATTTCAAAAACCTTACTGATGAACGACCTATCTTTTTAACCGGTTGGACAGATTTATCTGAAGATTTAAACTATAAAGGGTTAAAGAATATTTTACAAAACTTTGAACAAAATAAAGAAGAATACTTAAATGAACGTTCCGCAATAAAATGGGCTAATAAAATTAATACACCATTATACATACTACATTCTCGTCAAGATGGACGAGTTCCTGTAAAAGGAGCGATTGAACTTGTGCAACAACTTAATTCTTTTGATAAAGAATATAAATTCAAAATATATGACCGAAAAAGTCACAGTTTGCCCTATTCAAAATTTAATTCATTTGAAGAAATAATTCGGTGGTTCAAAAGTCATATAAAATAACATTTGCTAACACCCGTATAAAATTAATTGCTGATCTTAGCTTATTTACGAAAGTCCTCACGGGCTTTCTATCTGTGGTTTATTTGCTAAATTTTGTGCCTAAATCACTCAACTAAACTTATATAAACACGTTAGTAGCAATCAAAAAAACAAAAAATAAAAAAACCTCCTAGTTTAACTAATCTTTTGCAACAGTCTCATATAATGATCTGACACTTTATAGTATACAGTTTATACCACAAAAAGACCTCCATTAGGTAGTCTTTTTGTGATATGTGTCATTATTTAATAATTAATAACCTATGATTTCAAACTCAGAACGTCTGTTAAGTTGATGATCTGTTTCCGAACATTTTCCTACAGGACATTCTATAACTGGTTTTGAATTACCATATCCCTGATATTGAAGGCGTACTGGATCAATTCCTTTACCCACAAGGTAATCTAAGGTAGATTTTGCACGTCTTTCAGAGAGCGGTAGATTATACTCCTCTGGACCACGACTATCTGTATGTGATTGTATTTCCATCTTGATACGCTTGTATTTAATCAATTTAGCCGCAAGCTCATCTAATACTAACTGTGAGTCTTTTCTAATTTCTGATAAATTAAAATCAAAATAAATAGGTGCTACATCTATAAAGAGCACTCCATCTTTTTCAATCACTTGAGGTGCTTGCGAGTCTGTAAGCAGTTCAAAACGACTAGGGTCTTTTTCTTTTAAATCTTTAGGAAGATTTTTTTGTTTCATTAATGCAAGCTCTTCATCTGTAAATATCTGATCTACTTTAATTACAAAAGGTTCGTTTGCATTACCTCGTACTTGAATATTGAGCTTTGATTCTTTATGATTTTCACCAGAAGCTATTACCGTAAAATCATCTATTACCAATGGTGCAGAAAACGGAGAAGGCGCTACTTTTGAATCACTATAGACTTCTTTATTTTGATACCCCAAAATCTTGATATTTGCATTAGGAATAAGATTATTTGTGATTGCGTCTCTTACTTCTATTTTAATATCAAACTCTCTCTGTATTATATTTCCTGTTTGAATAAAACTATAAATATCATCATCGGTTCTGTTACGATTTGTTGCAAAGAGACCATTAGTTTCTGAGTAATATGTAAGGCTAAAGTCGTCATACTTTGAATTTACTGGAGCCCCCAAATTTATAGGTTCTGTAAATCCTTTTACTGTAAGTGGGGCAACATAAATATCTAGTAAACCTAGCCCTAAACGTCCATCTGTTGCAAAATATAAATCTCCAGTGTCTGATACATATGGAAACTGCTCTCTCTCTGTTGTATTAATAGTAGGTCCTAAATTTACTGGGGTCTCATAGCTTCCATCAAGATTGATCATTACATAATAAAGATCAAAGCTTCCTAAACCACCTTCCATATCAGAAGAAAAGTAAAGGCGTTTTCCATCACGTGTAAGTGTAGGGTGCATATAAGAATATTGTTCCTTTACAAAAGAAAGACGTTCTGCATCTCTCCATATACCATCAATACGAACACTCTTATATAGATGCACTCTATTTGTATTATCTTCATCAAAAATGCGGTCACTATCACTATCTTTATATGCGCTACGTGATAAATACATTTCTGTTCCTGTTACATTAAAACAAAGGTTCCCATCGTGTAAATTAGAGTTTACTCCTTGTTCTAATCTTACTGCTTGACCAGCAAACTCATTTTTATCATTTACACGTACTCCATAAATATCTAAAAAAGGTCTACCTGTTGTCTTAAAACGTTTTGCAAATAGTGATTTAAAAACAGCATCATTGGGTCTATCTGACACAAAAAAGATACTATCTCCTACTCTTACAGGTCCAAAATCATCTGCTTCAGAACTTATATTACTTTTTGTAGCATCAAATTTAGGGTTACGTTTCTGTAATTCTTGTATTTGAGCAAGTGCATCTTCTTTATCAAAAGCTACTCCTTGATTTTTATAGTATAGTTCAAGATATTTTAATCCTTCTTTAGTTTGCCCTTTAATATTAAGTACTTGATACATTTTAATATTATATCTATTATCGTACGTTCTGTCTTCTCCGCTAAAGCGTTTTGAAACAAGCTGTTTCAAATAAACAGATGCGTTTTGATAATCCTGATCTTGATAATAGCTATCTATAAGCTTTGTGAGAATTTCTTTAGAGTTATCCTTTTTTAAAGCCAACTTATAATTTTCTGCTGCATTTTTAAAATCTCCTACATTATAATAGCGCTCTGCACGTTGTAACTGTCCAAAAGCAGTAGTAGTCATAAAAAATGCCAATAGTATGATATAAATATTTTTCATATTAGTAAAATCTTGGAGAGATATAACGTTTTTGCAATCCTAGTAAATCAAAGGTATAAATCAATATTATCTCGTGACTACCATTATTAAATCTGTTTAGATCACTAGTATTAAAATCATAACTATATCCTAGTTTAAGATCCTGTGTTATATTAAAACCTGCTAATGCTGCCACTGCATCTTGATGTCTATATGAAACACCTAACTCAAAACGATTTGCATATAATGCATTGAGTGACAGGTCAAATGTGATAGGAGCTCCAGTTATCCATTTTGTAACTGCAGATGGCTTTACCTTAAGAACATCACTTATCTCATATACATATCCCGCCATAAAATATACTGTAGGATCCTTTTTATATAATATATCAGAAGTTCCAGACTCAATCTCATAAGGGATTACATTAGGAGAACTTAAACCTATATAATAATTATGATCGAATAAAAATAAACCTGCACCTACATCAATACTGTTAGTTTGTGCATTTTGAAAAGCACTATCATTCTCAAGACCTTGACCTGTAAAATCTAGACTAAGGTTATCTAATCCTAATTTTAAACCAAAAGATAAATTTGCTGTTTTCCCTACATTAATCCTGTATGCAAAGTTTGCATTAAAATAATTTTGAGTAAGTACATCTCCTATTTGATCGTTAACATAGTTTACCCCTATCTCAACACGTTCATTAATTGGGATATTACCAAAAACATTTGCTGTTTCTGGGGCTCCATCTAGACCTACCCATTGTGAGCGGTATAAACTTCCCACTCTTACGAGACCTGGTTCATTAATCATATAGGCTGGATTCACCACACCCATATTATACATATACTGTGTATATTGTGGTTCTTGTTGAGCAAAAGTAGATAAACTACAAAGTGCCACTAGTATGAATATTTTAATTTTCATTTTGCCGTTGTTATGTTATCTACTTAAATAAAAGTTTCCATCTATTGGAGATGAGTTATTGTCATTAGGATAGAATATATAAAAATATACTCCGGTAGGTAATTGATCTCCTAATGCAGAACCTGTATTTGAACTTCCATTAAAAAGAGGAGTATTTCTATTACCGCGATATACTATAGTACCATATCTATTAAATATTTGTATATCAAAATCAGGAAATACATCGGGTAACACTCCAAGGTCTAGTTCATCATTAGTACCATCACCGTTATCAGAAATTCCACTTGTAATCTCTAACTGGCAATTAGTATCTTCTAGAGGTAGTATTTCTGCTGTATATGGAACTCTTATAGATTCACATTCATTATCATCTACTCCAGCTACAAAGTAGGTTACTCCATCTTCAAGTAAGGTAGAAAGTGATAATTCTTCTTCCGCTTCCGCGAAAGCGAACCAAGCAAAATCATCTACACCTTCTACAATTAGATCTCCTAATGTAATACCGTCATTTATACAGTAAAAATCTTCTATATCTGATACTGTAGGTGTAGAAGGCGTATCTATTGTAAATGTTATCGTAGCGTCGTCTTCTGGACAAGTTCCACTACTTACAAGATATAAGAATGAAAATATTCCATCTTCTAATACACTAACATCTATCATTCCTTCAGGAACTGTTAGTCCTGTAGAAAGATCTATAAATTCACCATTGGGGGTTACACCGTCTACTAATAAATCTGAAAGACTTAAAATATAATCTCCAGAACAAACGAAAGTATCTATATCTTCTCCTGCATTAGATAGCGGGAAAACAGTAAGAGTTACTGTTGCTGTATCACTTTCGCAAGGTCCATTTTGCTCTATTGTATATATATACTCACCACTAGTAGCTGTTGCTAGATCTAGAACAATTGCTGTTCCTGAAGCAGTAAAACCATCGGGTCCAGACCAAGTACCATTTGTATCTGCTGTAGAGCCTAATGCATTAAATAAATTTGTAAACCCTTCGTTTGCACAAAAAGATACTGTCGCATCATCTCCAGCAAGATTTTGTTCAAATATTGTAAAACTTAACGTTGCTTGATCATCACATCCATCAGGTGTTGTGGTAGAATATAAAAAATTAAATGTCTCTTGATTATCTATAACAGGAATAGTAAAAGGATTAGGGATAATAGTCCCTGCTCCATTTGTCCATACTCCTGTGGTAGTTATAGTATCTACTCCGTTAGTATCTAAAAGCGTCACAAGATCTATAGAACCTTCTGTATCACAAACTTGAACACCTGTTGTGTCCTCTCCTGCATAACTTCCTGCAAAGAAACTCACTGTTACTGTTGCTGTACTTACTGCACACGCTCCATTTTCAGGAACTGTATATATGTAATCACCTACTTCATTTATTGAAGGATCAAATATCCCTACATTATCCGTAGTGGTATATCCGTCAGGTCCAGACCAAGTACCATTTGTATCTGGCATATCTGTTAATTCATCAAAAAGATCAAAACTCATCCCATTTGAACATACTTCTACAATTCCTCCTGTACCAGCCATAAACTGTTCAAATATTGTAAAAGAAAGAGTAGCTTCATCAGGACATCCTGTTGCTCCAGGTGTAGTGTATGTGAGATTAAAAGATTGTTCTAAAGAAATATTTGTAGGAAACACAAAAGGATTGGCAATTACTGTCCCAGTCACATCTGTCCAAACTCCACCAGTAGTTATTGTATCTACACCATTCGTATCTAATAATGTAAATAAGTCTACTTGCGTTATTATCTCACATATTTCAAGATCTGTTGTATCTTCTCCTGCATAATCTGCATCTGATATAGATACAGTTAAAGTAGCTTGCGCACTTGGACAACTCACATTCTGAGGAACTGTATATATATAATCTCCTTCTTCATTTACTGCAGGATCAAAAAGAGCTATATTATCAGTTGTAGTATATCCTCCAGGTCCAGACCAAGTACCATTTGTATCTGGGGTTCCTCCTAATAAAGTAAAAAGATCAACTACAGTTGCAACTTCACAAACAGATAATACATCATCAATTCCTGGATCATATTGTTCATATACTGTAAAAGTAAGTGTTGCAGAATCATCACAGTTATTTGCAGTTGTAGTATTATATTCAAAATTAAAAATCTGACTACCTGTTGTTATAGCTGGAATTGTAAAATTATTATCTACTGTTACTCCAGCATCTAGATCTGTCCATATCCCATCTGGACCAACATATACAGTATCAGTCCCATTTGTGGTTAAAAGATCTGTAAGAATCAATGTCCCTTCTGTCTCACAAAATTCTAAATCAGAAGTGTCTTCACCTGCATAATTAATAGGGTTTACAATGAGTGTTACAGTTGCTGTTTGAGAATCACAAGGTTGAATTATTTGAGTAATTGAGCTACAACCATCTGGTGTTTCAAATATAGTAGATACTCCAGCTGAACAATGATAAGACTCATCTACAGTAAATTCAAAAACATAGGTTCCTGCTGCCGAGTTATCATTTAACTGAGATATATCTATAGTTCCTTGACTCGTATAGTTGGCATCTAAAACTGGGTCTATATCACATATATTTCCAGTATTAGAAACTAATCCTAAATCTGAGGGGCCAGAAATAAAGGTCCAATTAGTACACACATTATTAGGATAATCAAATAAAGCAGTTCCTTCTTGTGTAAAAGCTAAAGAATCATATAAGTTGAGAGTTGTATTTGTATCATCTCCTACACATACTTCTATAGTGTCATTTTGAGAAAAAGGGCGTATGTATTCGTAAAACGTAAAGCTTATTGTACTTTGCTGATCTTCACAAATAGCAGATCTGCTCTCTACAAAATAAGTAAATGAATATACTACACATCCAAACTCAGGATTTGTAGCTACTAGATCATCATAAATCGCTCTAAGATTAATTATAGAATCTCCTGGTCCAGAAATCTGTCCTGTGGGGTCATTGAGCCAAACTCCTTCTATGTTTTCATTAACTAAATAATCATCCCCTCTTAAATCAATATCTAAATCAAAATCACCCGCAAGTAACTCTGTCTCACAGATAACAAATTGATTTGAAAATCCTGCAAACGGCTCTTTAGTGACCGCAATAATAACTGGTGTAATTTGTTCTGAAATACAAGGAGTAATACCAGGAACTCTGTACTCTAATTCAAAAATCTCTTCATCAACAAGAGGTGGGCCTTCTTGATATGGTACATTGACATTAAGAAATCTATTATCTACTATTTCTACAAAATTAGGACTACTTCCAGTATATATCCACTCACCATTTCCGTGAGGACTTGGATTAGAAAGCATTGTTTGAAATAAATCTATGCTGGTGGTACTATCACATTCAAAAGGAGGAGCTCCCTGACATACTTGTAAGTTAAGAGTACCATCTATAGTTGTTGCTGCAATACCTGAAAAAGGTCCTAATACAATATTGAATAAATAACGTATATCATCTGGACATCCAGAAGAACTATCTAAAAATTCAAATTGATAATCTGTTACTGCCTCTGACGAGTTAGGTAAATCAAATAAAAATAGATTACCAGTTGCAACGTCTAATGCAAAATTAAAATCTGGATCAAACCACATCCCATCGGCTATGCTAATAGTGGTTCCTGTAATATTGTTTAGTTCATCATAAAGGTTAATAATCCCATCTGGTGTGCCGTCCATATTACTATCTATGAACATATCACATACTTCTAGAGTTACCTCTTCAGCACATTGACTGTAAAGTGTAATACTAGAGCACATCAATAATAAAATCAAAGTGTAAAGTTTCCCCATATAAAATTCAATTTAATTTGTCAAAGATACTAGTATTAAATTGTTATAACCTAATAAATTGTTAATAAAAACCGATAAAAACCTTATTTGATCGACGAAATACATAGCTTTCATTGATTATCAGTAAGTTACAAAAAAAGTTATTAACAGTTTGAGAAGAATATTAGTACATAATTATTTGTTTATTGTTAATAACTCAGAAGAAAACCTGTTAATAACTGTTATAATTTCGCGAAAGCGGATTTATAAAAACTTAAATAAGGACTATTTTACGAGAAAAATCACCATTAGGTGTTGTCATTTTGAGAATATAAACTCCTCTTTTATAAATTGACAAATCTAAAGTCACTTGTGAAGAGTCATCAAGTAAACGCCTTGTAATGATTTCCTGGCCATTCATATTAATAAGAGTCAGAGTCCCGCTACTATCCATTGTATTAAATAAAACATTTACCACGTCTGAGGAAGGAACGGGGTATACTTGAAATCCTAGAACGCCTTCAAAAGTTTCTGTACTTAAAACAATACCTTCTCCTTCTCTTACAGTAATTTGTTGATTCACATCTAGATTTTCAATAATATCTTCTTGACCACTTGGCCAGATAACCTTTAAATATTCTATTGAAGTGTGCTCTCTTAATCCAAAAAATTCATTTTTAGAATTCTGGCTACTATACCCTTCTCCGCATAAGGTATAATTATATTGAACTATGTCATCTGTTTTTAATTCTAAAAAAGCACCAATTCCCATAGCATTGGACTCAACACCTTCTAAATTAACTTTTAGCCAGTTATTATCTCCCTCATATTGATTATGCCATAAATTTATAGGTTCATTATCTACATTTACAACAACGATATCTCCAAGTCCATCATTATCGATATCTCCTAAAGCATTACCTATACTTGTGTAAGCATTTCCATCAAAACCAATATCATCTCTAAGAAGAAATGTTGCTAAATCTCGATTTTGATAGAAAGCAGAAGTTCTAAATTCTCCTGTACCATCTGGCATTCCGCTCACATAAAGATCTTTATTAAGATCACAATCTGCATCAAAAAATACGGCTCCCCAACCTATACTATTAAATAAAGTATTACTTTCTTCAGCAACATCTGTGAAAGTACCATCTCCATTATTCCTTAGTAATGCATTTGATACAGTTTCAAAACCTTCAATATCCAAAGCATCATATAAATTTGTTACATAAATATCAAGCCATCCATCATTGTTATAATCATCAATAGTTGTAGACATTGCACTCATATATAAATCTGTTCCAGATTCTTCAGAAACATCTGAGAATGTACCATCTCCATTATTTCTATATAAAACATTATGTGTTAGTTCTTTATCATTTGCAGTATAAATATCTAAATCTCCATCTCGATCATAATCAAAAAAAGAGGAACAAAATGTTAAATAACTATTTGTATCATTTAAGCTAGAAACAGTAACATCTGTAAATGTACCATTACCGTTATTTTTATAGAGATAATTAGAACTTATAAAATCAGGATCTCTCACAGAAATGAATACATCTAGAAAACCGTCATTATCATAATCACCCCAAGAATTTCCCCAGTACTCACGAGGAGTAGTATTAATACCACTGTTATTAATGGTGTTCTCGTATATTCCATTTCCTTCATTGGTATAAAACCAAATATCTCCTTCTTCTCCAGTCGCAAAAAAATCTAAATCTCCGTCGTTATCAACATCCACCCAAGAAATTTGACGCGCTTGATGACCTCCACTATGAATAGGAAGTGGGTCTACAACAAAATATCCATTATCATTTCGTAAAAATTGAAAATCTTTTGTTGCAGACGACGGAATAGAAATATCGTCCCAACCATCATTATTATAATCTACAAAGGAAATTCCTGGGCCTAAACCTTCATTCTCTATAACACCGTGAGAAATAAGATCTTCCATTAAAGTTTGTGTAGCATCAAAAAATTGCAATTGTCCCAAGAGAGATAAAGGACAAATTAAAATTGTAAAGTAAAGTAATAATCTTTTCATAATTGGTTTTGCTAATTACCGTAAAATAACGTGAGTTCGATATAAAACTTATTACATACCAATTAGTTATAAAATAAATCAACTTACAAGCTTACTTTGATTATAAAAAATGAGTTTTAATTAACTAAAAACGTAAAAATCTGAATTACATTTCAATAAACAATAAAGACATACGACACCTAATAATCAAATAATTATCTTGTTTTCTTATATCGAACTCACGTTAAAATAACAAAATCTATCTAAATTTAACTGTAAAAGAATACAGTTTTATTATCACGAAAAATCCCCGTAATTTTTAATTACGGGGATTATAAATAGTCTTACTAAAAAAGATTAGTTTATAACTCTAATCCAT
>CALKZS010000095.1 GCA_938002835.1 uncultured Dokdonia sp.
CGTTGTGAGGTAAAAGGACAGTTACAGCTTTCGCGAAAGCTTATTCAGACAAAATGAGCAGAAAAAGCACGTCGTAAAACGTGATTTTTATAGAAATAAATATGATCAATATATAACGCATCATTACATTCACATTACTCAATAAAAATCACGAGATATTAGGGTGACAAAACTATTGTTTTCCAAGTATGGTTTCTGTTTTACGAACTTCAAAAGATAGCGTAATCTCATCTCCATCATATTCAAATTCGATACTATATGATTTCCTATTATTTGTGATCTCACTAAGGTTGATTTCTTTAGTAAGCCCACCAAAAGAATCATCGTCCCCAGTATCTTCTTCTTTAAAATTAGCAAATACTTGTAATTTACCTCCTCTTGTATTGAGTTTTGTATTTACAGTTGTATGACTAACTCCACCTAAACTTGAAGAACGTCCTTGGTCTATGGATAATGCATTAGAAGCTCCTTTTTTCCATATCTCATCTTGACTTGTTCCTTTACCAGGTACTACCCATTGTGCACTAATTCTTCCATATATTTCACTATCATTATCTATTTCGTCTGCTCTTACATTTTCTATTTTAAAATTCTCTACAGTATATCTAATCGCAGATTCTCCAAACGTCTCTCCAAAAAAATCTCCCTTTTTCTCTGGTCTTATAACTGCATTATCTGCAATATACTTCATTGTAATCATACGTAAGAGTTCTCGTTTTTTATCTATTTTGGAATCATTAGGCCAAAATATTTTTGTAAGAAACTCATAATTTCCTCTTAGAGTAACATCTATAGGTACTGGATTATTTTCAAGGTCTTTACTCCAATCTGCTAAAACAGTTTGTCCTGCTGCTCCCGATATATATGTTTTCTTATCTAAAGACCTGAAACTAGACCCTGTACTACTTCCATCTGATTCATCTGTACCATAACTACCTCCTGCATTGGCTTTTTTTGTTTCAGCTACTACTGAAGCCTTAAAGCTTTCTGTAGATTCTCTTTTATCTATATAATACTCTTTAGAGATGCGCGTTGTTGTTACATATCTTCCTCCTAAAGTAGCTTCTGATATATAATGGGTACCATACCTATTAATTACTTCCATATAAGCAGCTTCTACATCACGTACTACACTGGGTAAAGATTTTCCCTTTTTGATACTTTTTGTTGGAATTATAGGAAAACTAGAAGGAACAGGTAGTTCATCTATTACAGCTCTAAAACTATAATCTAATTGTAATCTCCTTTTTCCTTCTGAAGATATCCAATAAGGATCTGAAGTAAATTTATGGATTTTACGTTCTGTATGCATTGCTAGATAAATGTGAGATGTACCTAATGTCCCAGATGTCATATCTGTATAACTTTGACTCAGACTTCCACCTCCTTTAGGTGTCCCTCCCTCAACGCTTATACTTTTACTAAATTCTTCTATATAATCAGAACTATCTTCTACAAAGCGTTCTTGATTTTCTGCCCCCCCTTGACCTACTATGCCATAGTCAAAACCATATGGCATTTGGAATTTATTATTAGGACCTCCTCCTTTATTCTTGATAAGTACATTAAAAATACTCTTATTTTTAATAGTAGAGGAAATATCAATAGGATCTAACTCTAAGAAGTTTACACCTTTTCCCATAGCATCTATTCCAGAAATAGCTATTAGGTTAGAAAAACCTGTAGACTCTGTATTCATCTTATCTACATAGTCTACATATTCATCAAAATACTCACCTCTGTATTTTGCCTTAAAATCTGATGAATCGCTAGCCGTTTGCGCATCAATAGCGTCTTCTTGGGAGGCTATATCTTCTTCGTCTTCTGGAATATCGCTTTCATACCCTACATATTTTAATGAGATCCCACTAATTTTAGTATCACTAGCTACTTTAAACCCATAAAATGATGTATTGTTAGGTATTTTAATATTAAACGGTTTACTTCCCCTCTTTCCAAAACGCTGTGAAGATCCATTAGTCGTAGTGATAGTTAAATCGTGAATGGCTAAACCATAACTTCCATTAGATGTACCTTTAACTCCTGTAATACAAGAACCTTCTGGTACTTTATAGACTTGCATTCTCCCTTTTTCACTTCCTAAAATGGGTAATTCTGTAAATGTACCCTCTTGATTTTGCAATACTGTCTGGATACCGTTAATCACATAACTACCCCATACTCTTATTTCTGCAACGCGAGTACCTGCCGTCACATTATCTTCACTGTTAAGACCTTTATCGCCTCCAGCGGGTGTATAATGTTCAATAAGACCTTCACCACGAGAGTTCTCAGGAGGTGTTCCTGTCAAACACCAACCACTTGTATCTACAACAGCGCGCTCTTCTTGCTTGCTTTCAATAACCTCTGTACTAGGGTTATTTATTACTGTGTTTTGTACCACAGGAGGACTGCCATAATTAGAAGTTGTATTTACACTTACAACAGGTGGTGCACCATAACTAGATCTTGGTGCAGACATTTGTATCACTCCTCCTTCAAAAGCTTGGGTAATCATATTAAGTTGCTGATAACCATTGTTATGAAAAAAATAGAGATAGCCATCTTCTTTATTTATAACGGCATCTATACGTGTCCAGCTAGGATCCCAACCTTGAAAATTTGTAACATCACTTATGGCTGTCATTTCTCGTGTGTTTTTATCATATATCACATACTGAGTTCCTTTAAAAAATAACAACTGGCTATCTATCCACTGGCTGGCAGCATCAAAAGAGCCTCCCCAAGATGCAGGCATACCAGGAAAAGCTCCTACATATTGCAAACTAGGCTCATTGATATTTAAAAGCATATACTCTGCACCATTAAATAACATAAGACTTGATTCATCCCATTTTGCAATAGCGGTAAGCGCTGTCCATCCTGCTGGAAGATCACCATAACCAGATAACTCTGCTGCAAATGGCTCAGATCCATCGTCTGGATAATAAACTATAGTAGTGTTATTTACAAAGGCAGCTAGCTGCATATCTGTGATATAGGTAGCCCCACCAATTCCATCACTTACTGCAGGAGGAAGTGACCATACGGTTTGCCCTTGAACACTCATAGAAAAGCTCAATGTCATACACCATATAGATATAGATAGATATTTAATCATAATATTGTGTTCTTAATAGATTAAGTGTAGTATTATTGCTTCTTTTTTTTCTTATTTGCCTTGGCAGCAGCTTCTGCAGCAAGCTTTCGAGCTTGCTCATCTTTTGTTATAGTTCCCTTTTTGACAACCTTATTTTGAGTATTTTTTTGTGATGTCACTACTTTTTCATTCAAATTTTCTCTAACAGCATTTTGCCTTTGAATCCTAGGACGACTAGTAATTCCCGCCTCTTTTTTTAACTTAGCTATATCTTGCACTTTATTAGTTATTTCATTTTTTTGGCGGCTATTCAGACTCTTTTGTTTAGATTCATTATCCAGTTTTTGTATTTTTCTTTTCTCTTTGGGAACATAACCAGAAGGAACTATATCATTATTAGGTTTTGGAGTCTGAACAAGTGGTTGAACATTTTGATTAGCAGGTGTTTTTGGCTGAGCAGGTGGTTGAAAATATTGATTAGCAGGTGTTGTTGGCTGGGCAAGTAGTTTAATTTTTGGATTAGCTATTGAAATCTGACCAAGTGATTGACCATTTTGATTAGCAGGTGTTTTGGGCTTAGCAGGTGGTTGAAAATATTGACTAGCAGGTGTTTTGGGCTGAGCAGGTGGTTGAAAATATTGTTGATAAACAGGTTTATCAGGAAATCGATCATATTGGTTTTTGCCAATCCCACCGTAAGGAGGTAGCGTATTTGACTCTTCCTTCTTTGTTTT
>CALKZS010000096.1 GCA_938002835.1 uncultured Dokdonia sp.
GATCGTGATGATTGGGCAAATTTAATAGGTGATTGGATTAATGAATGGGCAATAGTAGAAACTGGTAAGGCGATTGCTTAAATTTGTAAAAAGCCAATCATATTTGATATTGGTAATTATCACCAAAACATCAAAAATATACCGTTAGTTTGTCTCAAAAAAAATCTGCCACCCTAGGTACAGAACCCATTTCAAAACTGCTTATCAAACAAGCAGTTCCTGCTTCTATTGGTATTCTGGTAATGTCTCTTAATGTTATAGTAGACACTATTTTTGTAGGTAGATGGATTGGGCCACTTGCTATTAGTGCTATTACAGTTGTAATGCCCGTTACTTTTTTTATTGCGGCTATAGGTCTAGCACTTGGGATAGGTGGTAGCTCTGTTTTGTCAAGAGCCTTAGGAGCGGGAGATGATAAAAAAGCACTTTCGGTTTTTGGAAATCAAGTCACACTTACATTTTTAATCTCAGGAACCCTTGCATTATTGAGTCTTATTTTTCAAGACAAGCTCATAGGCTTTTTTGGAGCAGACGATTCTTTTAGAGATATGGCACTTACTTATTATCGCATTGTACTGTACGGTATTTTAATGCTTGCAATGTGTATGATGGGTAATAATGTCATACGTGCAGAAGGAAAACCTAAATTTGCAATGTATGCAATGTTATTACCAGCGGTAGGGAATATTGGAATGGATTACTTGTTAATCAATGTTTTAGACTATGGTATGGAAGGAGCTGCCTGGGCTACTTTTGCAAGTTATGCGATTTGCTTTTTATTTATATTATGGTTCTTTTTATTTAAAAGTGAGTTAAGACTCAATGTGGGTTTCTTAAGACTCAAAAAAAGCATAGTCAAAGAGATTGCAGGACTTAGTAGTGTCACACTCGCACGTCAAGGGGTGATTGCGCTATTAAGTATACTACTTAATAATGTACTTATCACTTATGGTGATGCGCTAGATACAGCCACCTATGGAATAATAAGTAGGATGTTAATGTTTGCTCTTTTTCCAGTCATAGGAGTTACACAAGGATTTATGCCTATTGCAGGATATAATTATGGAGCAAAGCAGTATGATCGTGTAAGAGAAAGTATTAATACCTCAATAAAATATGGAGGGATTTTAGCATTACTTATTTTTTGTATTATAATGTTATTCCCTGAGGTTTTTGTCACTCTTTTTATAAGTAACAAAAATGCAGATGCAGTTACACTTGCAAATAACGCAATACTTTTAGATCGCACTCCTAATGCATTGCGATGGGTATTTGCTGCAACCCCGGTGATTGTTATACAACTTATAGGGTCTATATATTTTCAGGCGATAGGCAAAGTAGTGCCAGCTTTATTTTTGAGTCTTACAAAACAAGGATTTTTCTTAATCCCATTAGTACTTATTTTACCTTCATTTTTTGGAGTTTGGGGCGTTTGGATTGCATTCCCCATTGCAGATGTGTTATCTACTATTGTAACAGGTTCTTTCTTACAAAGAGATGTTATGAAAAATTTAATTGTGAGGTAGTACGCTTTTGCAAAAGCGTTAAAAAAATCTTACTATCTTCTGCTGTTTGTTTTAATTGTGTACTTTTCTGTATGACAATCAAATCAAACACAATGAAACCAACTTTACTCTTCCTTTTCCTAGCGATATGCTCAGGATTTTCACTAGAAACAAATGCGCAAACCCCCGATGAAAGCAGCTATGAAGCACTCGAATATCGATTGATAGGACCTTTTCGTGGCGGGAGGTCTGCTGCTGTGACAGGCGTGCCTGGGCAACCCGATCTTTTTTATATGGGAAGTACTGGAGGCGGTGTATGGCGCACCACAAATGGCGGTAAGGAATGGGAAAATATCTCAGACGGATTTTTTGGTGGAAGTATAGGTGCTGTTGAGGTGTCTAAAAGCGATCCTAATGTCATTTATGTAGGAGGAGGTGAAAAAACCCTGAGAGGGAATGTATCTTCTGGATATGGTATCTGGAAGTCTGAAGATGCAGGAAAAACCTGGATACAATCTGGATTAAAGCAAAGTAGACACGTACCTAGAATAAGAGTACACCCTACTAATTCTGATATTGTATATGCAGGAGTATTGGGTAATATCTATAAACCCACCCAAGAACGAGGCGTTTATAAAAGTACCGATGGAGGAAAAACGTGGAGAAAAATCTTATTTTCTAATGAAGATAGCGGTGTTGTAGATCTTATTATAGACCCTAATAATACACGTGTATTATATGCGACTACTTGGAATGCGAGAAGGACACCTTATAGTTTAAGCTCTGGAGGTGATGGTTCTGCTTTATGGAAAAGTACAGATAGTGGTGAGACCTGGAAAGAGATCTCTATTAATGAAGGTTTTGCAAAAGGTATTTTAGGCATAATGGGTATCACGGTATCACCAGTAAATAGTAATCGTCTATATGCAATGGTAGAAAATCAAGAGCAAGGAGGTCTATATACTTCTACAGATGCTGGAATTACGTGGAGTAAAGTAAATGATGAGCGCAAATTGAGACAACGTGCCTGGTATTATACACGTTTGTATTCAGATACTAAAGACGAAAATACAGTATATGTATTAAACGTGCGTTATCATAAATCTACAGATGGCGGAAAATCTTTTAGCACATATAATGCTCCGCACGGAGATCACCACGATTTATGGATCGCTCCAGAAGACCCTAATAGAATGATTATAGGAGATGATGGTGGTGCTCAAGTGACCTATGATGGAGGTCGTTCTTGGAGTACCTATTTTAATCAACCTACGTCACAATTTTATCGGGTGACAACAGATAATGCTTTTCCATATCGCATTTATGTAGCACAGCAGGATAATAGTACCATCCGTATTCCGCATCGTACGGAAGGCGGTTCTATTTCTGAAGATGATTGGGAACGCACCGCCGGTGGAGAAAGCGCACATATTGCTGTAGATCCAGAAAACAATGAGATTGTATATGGAGGTAGTTATGATGGCTTTCTCACAAGAGTAAATCACGAGAAAAATACTGTACGTTCTGTTTCTGTATGGCCAGATAACCCAATGGGTCACGGTGTAGAGGCTATGAAATATCGTTTCCAGTGGAATTTTCCTATCATTTTCTCAAAGCACAACCCAGATAGACTATACACCTTCTCACAAAGTGTTCACGTGAGTGAAAACGAAGGTCAAAGCTGGAAGGTAATTAGTGGAGATCTTACTACAAATGACCCAGAAAAAATGAAATCTTCTGGAGGACCTATCACACAAGATAATACGAGTGTAGAATATTACTGTACCATTTTTGCAGCTGCAGAGTCTCCACTTAAAGAGGGGCTTTTATGGGTAGGGAGTGATGATGGTCTTATACACGTTACTCAAAATGGAGGAACTTCTTGGGAAAACGTGACTCCTAAAGGAATGCCAGCAAATATGATGATTAATAGTGTAGAGCCTAGTGCTTTTGAAGAAGGAACGGCTTATGTTGCAGGAACACGTTATAAACTAGGAGATTTTACACCCTATTTATATAAAACAACAGACTACGGGAAGTCTTGGAAAAAAATTACAAATGGTATTCCTTCAGAGCATTTTACAAGAGTGTTGAGAGAAGACCCTAAGCAAAAAGGATTGTTATATGCAGGAACAGAAACAGGAATGTATATTAGTTTTGACGATGGAAAAAACTGGAAATCGTTTCAACTCAACCTTCCTATTGTTCCTATCACAGATCTTACTATAAAAGATAATAACTTGATTGTAGCAACGCAAGGACGTAGCCTTTGGATTATTGATGATCTAGGGATGTTGCACCAAACGATTAATGGGAGT
>CALKZS010000097.1 GCA_938002835.1 uncultured Dokdonia sp.
CAAGATATAGAGGCATCAAAAAAATGCACACTCAAAACCTAATGGAGGCGATGTCTTATAATTTGTACAGAAGCCCAGGGATACTTGCGTCTAATGCTAAAAATTAAGAGAAAATGAGCCTTAAAAACACTCATTTATGCCTTAAAACTAAAATGAAATCGAAAAATCGACTTTGTTTTGAACAAAAAAAATAAAAAATAAGAAGCCTTCTAGTCTAACTAATCTTTTGCAACGGTCTTAATTTGTATAGAAGCCTAGGGATACCTGCGTCTAATTCTAAAAATTAAGAGAAAATGAGCCTTAAAAACACTCATTTATGCCCTAAAACTAAAATGAAATCGAAAAATCAACTAAGTTTTGAATAAAAAAAAATAAAAAATAAGAAACCTCCTAGTCTAAATGACCTTTTGCAACGGTCTCATTTTCTTTATTTCGTTTTCTATATCAATTATTACTTTTTCTTACTGTTGCTGGCACGAGCGAGACGCTCGCGCTATCGGGGAGTTACCAGATGATAACTCTTCTTTTTCTTTTGATGTTGGTGTAGATTGTCATAACTATTCACCTATTAATTACGAAGAAATTAAAAATATTATGAAAACAAAACAATGGACTAATCCCATTGTAAAGAGGAGTTAGGCTAAGTTTTGAAAATAAACATACTCTTCTGATACTTGATTACCTTCGGTATCTTCTTTAAAATAAATTAAATCAAATTTAGAATTTGATTTAATTAATAGTTCTTTTAAAGGCTCTAGAATAAGAAACAATTTTTCTTTACCTGTAGCACTTATATCTATCTTATATTCTTTTTCATCATAAGTATTTATATAAAACGTTAGCTCTTCACTTTCTAATTCAATATCATATCCAAATATTCTAGGACGTCCTTTGATATTTGGAACAAAATTCTTTATTCCTTTATGTAAAATTTCTGGATTTACAGATTTAATACTACCTAAACATCTATATATATTCATTATAATTTTATAAATGGTTTCAGATCAAACTTACTACCTATTGGTTGAATTGCAATGTTTTCAATATTTAAATTTGGGTAATTACTAATTAAAAGATCTCTTTTAGCTTTTAAATTAGGTATTATATTTTTACTACCTTTTGCATTAATTATTTGACTATTGACAGTAAAAGCAAAATCATCTAAATTTTTCCTTGTATACTGAGTACTATTTAAAACAATATCATCAGCTAGGTTTTTTAAATCAGATGTTGTCATATTTGAAATATCAATATTTACCCCATTTTTGGTTATGTTACCATTATACTTAACTTTAATGAAATTATCGAATTCTGATTGTGTCACTATAGCAACTAAATCTACATCTCCTGCATTTGGTGTGCGAAGAGAGGAACCTTGTATTCTAACATCTAAATTAGATACACCAACATTACTTAACTCATTTTTTAAATCATTTGAAAATTGATTGAACTGCCCTAAATCATTAAATTTATATGGATATCCTCTTTGTTGTACAACATTGACCCAATTATCCATTTGAGCTTTTAAATCTGTAGCGTGAATAGTCTTACTATTTCTACAGCTAACCAGTAAAAAGTCATCAATTACATCATCAGCTAAATTCAGAGATTTACCCTTTTGAATGATTGCTATAATCTCAGCATCTGAATGAGCTAAAGTAAAACCAGGATAATTTGATAATCTACTTGAAAGTCTTGATTTAAAAGCTGGTAGTAAATCAGCCCCTGCATTAGCCAATCTCAATCCAGCAACGCCTTCTCTTTCTACAAGTTCAAAAGTACCATTTTTTACGACTCCATCTGCTTCATCTAGGTAAGCAATATTTTGAAAAATTATGGGTTCATTATCTATATTTCTTATAACAGTGCCATTATTTAAGCGAGTGATATTAAAAAATACAGCTTCATCAGTTAATTTAAATAACTGAACACTATTAAGTCTATATACTAAAAACCCAGAAGTTATATTTCTTGATATTCCAGAAGGTAATTTTTTAAGTATAGAAGCTAATGCATCTGGTATTTTTTTGATGAGACGTATAGCATCTGTAGTCATATTAGCCGCAACTACTGCAACTTTAGGAAGTTTTCCTGTTGTTGCTAGTGCGTGTATTTCTCCTATTCCTACAAAAAAGGAAGCTACAAAAATAACATCTTTACCAAGCTGGTGAGAGAGATGGAAGCTATCATAACTATCAATATCTACAGTTCCGCAAGATGCGGGATATTGTATATCTCCAAAACCGTGAGCAGCTTGAAAGGCGTTCCAAACAGCTTCAAAGGTTAAACTTCTAAGGGCTTCATCAAATTTTCGAGCTTTATCAGGCACTAAAAAATATTCTGCAGCTAGTTTTCCAAGGTCTGCTATCCCCTTAACTTCATCTACAAGACCATTCCATATTCCACATTTAAAAGCAAATTGCATTTGAGCGATATCTGCTGTAAAAACTACAGATAAATCTCCTGTAGACACTGCTAATGCCTGGGTTACATATTGCATAGCATCTGGATACTCAGAACAGTTGGGATTCCAGTATTTTTCAGGTATTTGTAAACCACCTAGTAAATTAGAAGCTATATCTGCAAGAACATAAGCTTGAATTAAAGATCCTTTAAGCAATGCAACGGTATCATCACTCGTATTTAGCGCTAGATTATCCCACATACGTTCAGACCAATGACTCAACGAATATTTTAAGGTAGCATCAAAATTTGATTTTCCTATTAAATTTTTAACAATAACGCTATCAGATTCTCCATTTGTTCCCTTGTTGAGATGTACCCATATGATATATTGATCATTTTTGACAGTATAATTCTGTACGTTATCTAATAAATTAGTAGGTGTACTTGAGTCTGTAAGAACTATTTTTATAGACATCCCTTCAAGAACAACTCTGTCAAAATCTATTTTCTCAAATAGTTCATCTTTCTCACTTTCTGTAAACATCCCTGCTAAATCAAGGATATTTTTATTGATATCAAAAGTGTCGTCTCTAGGTCTATTAGGATCGTCTGTGCGTTCACTTAAAGTTCCATTAATAGCAATTTCTTTACGATAACCTCCTTCTATAAATAATTCATAATTACCATTTAAGTAGAGTTTATATGCTTCAACCGTTCTTGCAAGAGATTTTTGATGTGGCTTAGTTCCATAAGGAGCAGCAACTAAAGCAGCTCTAACTTCATCAAAAACTTCTTTTTCATTTTCGTTTAATGACGATACTTTTATCGTAGACGAGTAATAGGTTTTAGGTATATTATTAATGTGTACTTTATGAAAAACTTGCATAGGGAGAATAATCTTTTTTCCTGGGTTGTTAGATTGCAAGTTGGATGATTCATAGATCTCATTAGTGATTTTAGTAAAATATTTTTTATAGTTTTCAAAGCCATCTAAGGCTATTTGAATATTTTCAGGATTGATGTCAGGATTTATAACATTTTCTATACTCGCTTCATCATACACAATGCTTTTTAGGCTTGCCATTTTCTCCTGTATCGTACTACCCACTGGTAAAAGAGGAACCACTATTGGAGTATTATAATCAGTCATAGCAACATACATCGCAGCACTATCACTAGTATTTATAATTGTTAGTTCTGCATTAAGTCTTTCTAGGTATTGCTCAGAATCATTACCATAAGAAGAAGTATGTAGTATATATGATTCTAGATCTTCTACCGTTCTCCCTAAAAAATAGATAAACCATTTCTTTTCATTCAAGGTGCCACCATCAATACTTTTATTACGTTCTATTAGATAATTAACTTGATCAATGGCATTCTCTGTAATAGGATCTACAATCTCAGCTCCTTGAAGTAGAGGAGAAAGAAATAAACTGAGTATAAATATATATAGAATTCTCATTATTATTCTTGGATAAAAGGTTGAAAGATAATCACTCGATAGGTCATTTTGAGATTTTCTTTAAATGTTTCAATAACTTCATCATCAGTAGCATTATTCTCTTTCATTTGATTATAAATAGTCACATAATTAACGTCTAATTTTTTAGATCCATCGACATACTTTTCTAGTGTTTCTTCATCTCCTTCTTTTAACATTTTAGAAAATAGGAAGTTTAAAAGATCATTTTCTAGAGAGCTTAAGGTGTCATCTTCTATGTCATCTGTACTAATATCATCAATCTCACCGCTTTCTATAAAAAAAAACATTAGGGTCTGTTTCAATAACAGGGGTACTTTGAGTAACTAAGTTGTCATACTGTTCAAGCATTGAGTTACTATTTGCCTCGCCAGCGTCATATATTTGAGTGATAGCAGTAATCAAAAGGTTTCTGATGTTATCAAGAAAAGCTTGTGCTTCATCTTTTAAAACAGCAATTGCTGCTTGTGCATTTTCAAATGCTTCTTCTGCTTCTTCTGCAGCAGCTGTATCACCATTTTCAATAGCTTCATTATATTCATTTAAGGCAGTTTGCATTGCAGTGGTTTGAGTCACGATAGCTGTTACAATTTCTTCAGGAATTCCCTCTTCTTCTGAACTGCTTATTAATGTTTCTGCAAGTTCTTCAATAGTCTCAGTCGTAGTAGTGATAATATCTAACCCAATAAGCTCAGTTAATACATCAAAAAGACCAACAATAGCATCTATTACACCTCCTACGCCCACTACATTTTCCCAATCTGCATCATAACTGGTCTCTACCTTTCCTGTAAGGAGTTTATTATCTGTATTAATAGTTATTCCTTCAAACTCAACAGCTATTTTTGTGTCTGCTAGCCAAGGCACAGTAATATAACCTGTACCTGTATATGGAGAAGTTTCAGCATTTAAAGAGAGTACTCGAACAGGAAAGTCACCAGCTGTAAAAATATCATTAGGATATAAATTAGGTAATAATTCTTGATTATCTAATACCACAGGGTCTGGCTCAATAGCGCAACCTTGGTATGCAGAAGCTTCTTCAGATAGTGTAGTAAATTCTTGAATAAGTGTCTCTCCATAACTGCCAAATAAACAGTTTCCTTGCACTTTGTACTCGTAGGTAGTCTCAGCTCTTAAACCATCTATAGTAGCATATTCTCTAGGAGTGGTGATATCATACCAGTCTGACTGTGCGTTTTTTTCTCGGTATTTTAAGGTGTAATCTAAATGGTCAAAATCGCCTTGCCAAGCTATTTTTGCGTTACGGTTAGTAAGTTCTTCAATATCTAGAAACAATGGATCTTGACATTGCGTCTGGTAGTCAAAATAGAAAATCTCACTAAATCCATTATTTGTAAACAAGCCTATCTCCTCTATGCCTACTGTTGCAAAAGCACGCACACGCCAGGCATATCTTCTACCTGGTACTAGTGATGGTTGTAACCCATCATAAATAAAGGTGGTTTGAGTAGTGGTAGTTTGAAAAATAGGTGGAGATGATAAAAATGCTGCTTGTGGATCTATATTGAGATCCCATATTTCAGAAATCGTTAATTCATACTGTACATTTGATACATTAATATGTCTGGGTGTCCATTGAAAGACAATGTTTGTAGGGTTTGTTTCTTGAATACCAGATGCATTAAGCGGTAGATTTAAAAATGGAGGATCATTATCAAAAAGCACAAAATTAGTACAAGTGTTTGCAGAGACTACATTTCCAGTAAACAGATCAAAAACTTCAAAACATATACTATAAGGCCCTTCTGGTAGAGAACTTCCATATGCAGCAGCAGAGATACCTTGTAAATTTTGAAAGTCAAAATAAGGAGCGAGTTCTGCTGTTCCTAACGTGGTGGCAACCCCACCTTCTAGAAATATAGGAGTAGCTCCTATAACAACATCGTTACTTTGTGCATTAATGCCTTGCCCTTGTATAGAGACTTTAAGGCGCACCTCTCGATTAAGTTCTGTGAGGTCATTTAATATAAGTTGTACAGTTACTCTATCTACACTAGACGTTGCATTTGCATAATCAGAAAGCAATACAGGCCTAGGAGGTATGGTTTGTGGTATGACTTGCACAGGAAATTGCTGCGCAACTACTAGTTGTATTTCTAGTAGTAAAAGGAATATAAATAGTAGATATTTCTTCATTGGTAGCTGTGCGTTTTATTTTCTAATGATATCATTATCTGCAAATTTTGCAGCTAGGTTTTGGTAATATATAATTAAATCTCCAGTAAGTAACTCACTTATAGATGATGGTGTTTTTTTAATATCACCATATGCGTCATATACTTTAGTAATTTGGGCTTTTTTAAACTGCTGTAATTGTGGTTCTTTATTAATATCACGTATCGTTCTAATTGCTTTAATACGATCTAGCATATAGCGATGATGGATAAATTTTTTGCTTTGCAACTCATAATTCTTATAAAGTGATACATATTCTGTATAGTCTTCTGCATTTTTATCTTGTACCTCTGTAGGTGGCACTCCTTTATATTTGTGTGAAGTAATTTTATCATCAGCAAAGGCATAATCTCTCGCGATGTTACTATCTATAGCTCTAGCATCTCTTGTGAGTTGTTTTATGGCAAATAGGAGTCCATCTTCATACGCTTTCGCGAAAGCGTTATATTCTTCAATAGCAGTGAGGTAATCTATTGCAGCATTTTTAAGTTCTTTATTATCTCCGTTTTTAAGATCTAGTAAATGGAGTTTTGCAAGGTTAATTTTTTCCATCGCAGCAGCAGGAGCATTATCTATACGACTTGCGTTATTAAGTGTATTAATTTGTTCATAGACTTCAGGACTCGTGCCTTCATATATCTGTCCGTTTGCTCTAAATTGTATCGTTGTAAGGTTTGATGCTGGTATTCCTGGTGTTTGTTTACGTTCTCTAGGAGTAGTTTTTTTACCGGTGGTAAAAGAATAATTATACCCAAAAGTGACTGTGAAGTCATTAGATAAGTTATTACCACCCGCTACATTATTATTTCTAAAAAGCGATAATGCGCTAAGATTGAGTTGATGTTTTTCTAATAACTGATAGCCCGCATTTACTCTAAAATTGAGAATGGTGTTTTGTAACTCTCCATTAACACTGCTTTGATTATAGGAGGCCGCAAATGAACTACGTAGTTTTTTATCTAAAAATAATTTTGAGATGGCAAGCGTGGGACCTATAGTTGTGTTATCTGTATCTAATGTGGTATTAAAAGAGGCATTTACACCAGCAGTGATACTCATATCTATGGGCACAAAGTTGAGTGAGTAGTTTCCTCCTGTATTAAAAAAGGTGGTTGCACCTACTGTATTTTGTTCTCCAGATAAAAATTGCTCTTGTAAGTCTTCAGTATCTTGCATAGATAGATTTATACTCGCGTTTTGAACTTTTTTTTCTGATTTTGAGATTGCATATGCAATATTTAATGTGGCATTGCGAGACAGTTGTCTAAAATTTAGAGTATCTATATTATCAAAAGGGGATACTGCATTTATAAAATCAAACTGATCACGTATGTTTGTAACACTTTGAAAGTTTGAGTATGAACCGTTAATATTTAGTTTTTCTGATGCTTTGACACTCACATTTACAGCAGCTACAACACGTTGTAGTTCTGTAGTTTTTGTATCATCTAGGTTATCACGCTGTAAACCTGCATTTACAGAAATATTTACATTATTATTAAAAATAGATTGAGATGCATTTACAGAAATGTTCTCTAGATCATTGTTAAAAAAATAAGCACCTAAGGTTTGATATCCAGGATCTACACGTTCATAATTTGCACCTAGACTTCCGTTACCTATACTGGTACTCACTTGGGCATTAAATGCTTTGTAATATTGAGTAGTTGCATTACCATTAAATAATAGATCTACAGGACCGCCATTTTCTGGATCTCCAGAGGCTCTTGTATCTGCTGTTAATCCAGAACTAGCAAATTCTGCACTTAGAATTGTATTTTTAAATAGTTTTACTTTACCATCTACACTAATAACAAGGTTTTCTTGTGGGTTAACACCTGCTTCTACTGGTGTTGGGATGTCTACAGAGTCTTCTTGATCTTTAGCCGCAAAAAAGGTGAGACCTAGTGAGAATTTATCAAAATCGTAGGCAGATTTTAAACCATACCCTATACGATTATAGGCAGGAACAGCTTCTGGACTTTCTGAGTCAAATTCGTTAGCTTTAATTAAGCGACCATACATAGCACTTAACTTAAGTTTTGACGTAGGAGTGGCCTCTATACCAAGACCACTAAATTGATGGCCACTAAGGGTGTATGGAGAAAATGTTAAAGCAACATCTCCTATATGTGCTGTAAGCCATTTATAAGAAGGACTTATACTAAGTCTATTAAACCTAAAAGGTTGACTAACATTAAACTCTTGATTAGAATATGCAAAAGAGATAGGGATATTGTATATTCCACTTATATTTAAGTTAAGATTACCATTTAAAATATATGTAAATGGATCTCGTTGCCATCACCATTATAGTACACAGAGTTTGCAGAGATACCGCCGCCCAATGTAAATAGCTTAGCCTTTCCTATCTGAGTAAGATCTTGAGCAGATATGTATAAAGAACACAGCATAAGAAAGTAGAGTAATAGTTTTTTCAATAAGATATTTTTTAAGGGGCTAATATACAAGTATGTAATCATATTTGAAACTAAAACGTGTATTTTGACGATAAAAAAATGTATTTTATCTGTTTTTATAAACTTGTTTAGGTTTAATAGTCACAGTTTTAAAAATATGTTGATAATGTATTGAAATATTACCTATCATTTTTCTTTTTTATAAGAAAAATGAATTAGATATGTTTATTAAAAATATACTCAGATATCATATTTTCTTATACTAAAATTGTTCAAAGCAATAAACGTTTATAATATCGCCCCTTGTAAAATATGTATCTTTGCCCTTAAAATTAATAATATGCGATCAGAAATTATAGCATCTATAAATAAAAACCTGGGAAATGCTATTTCTCTCATTGATGCCATTTCAGAAGAAACATATTGTGACGTTACTGTAGGCCCTTATTATAGTAGTATAGGTTCACATATAAGGCACGCGTTAGACTTTTTTGATTGTATAATAGCTGGTATTCAAAGTAATAATATTGATCTTACCGCTAGAAAACGTGATGAAAAAATTTCTACACAACCAGAACTAGCTAAAGAGCATATTTATACAATCCAACAACAAATAGCTTCTTTTAAAGACGTAAATACAGATTATCTTTTGCACGTTACTGATAATCTAGGAGATGGTAAAGTGACAATTATGTATACCTTAGAGAGTATTCTCGCTCAAGCAAATACTCACGCCACACATCATTATGCTATTATAAGTTATATGATGAATGCATTAAATGTAAATATTGAAATTCCAGGGTTTGGTTATAATCCTTCAACACCAGTTCCTAAAAGAGAAGGGATATAGTATTGGAGATTTTTGAATTACGAATATTGAATAAAGAATACTGAATTTCGAAGTTTTTTAGTTTCTGTAGTTAAGTATTTTTATTTTTTTGCTATCGGCTATCGGCTATCGGCTATCGGCTATCGGCTATCGGCTATCGGCTATCGGCTATCAGCTATCAGCTATCAGCTATCGGCTATCGGCTATCAGCTAATAGCTAACCACTAACCATCTCAACATTTAAACCAGAGATTAATCACATTGGGGATTGTTGATTTTTTGAATTACAAATCTTGAATAAATAATATTGAAGTTTTTAGGCTAATAGCTAAAGGCTAGTGATTAATAGCTGATAACAACAGCTAATTAATCATCAAACAACGCCCTCATTAACATCTTAATACCTTTAAATCCAAAATAAATTGCAGCTATAAATAATATTAGCCCTATTCCCAATACAGGAATAAACATAGGATGATCTTGGTTTTTAAATGAAGAATTTAGAATTAAAGGAGTTGTGATGAGGAGTACTAAAGTACCACACATTAATTTAATGCCTTTGAGTAATTTTTCTTTATTAGTGTGCATAGCTTGCTATTGCTTTTCTTACACTGCCGTGTGTGAGTAATAATTCTTTTGCAAGAATTTCTTCTATGTGCAGTTCGTTCATTATCATTTTAATACCACGAGCAACAAGTTTATTATTGCTTAGTTGCATATCTACCATTTTATTTCCTTTTACGTGGCCTAGTTGTATCATCACTGAGGTAGAAATCATATTTAATATTAGTTTTTGAGCTGTACCAGCTTTCATACGGGAACTTCCAGTAACAAATTCTGGGCCTACGACCACTTCAATAGGAAACTGTGCTGTTTGTGATAAAGGACTTCCTTCATTACAGGTAATACACCCTGTGATAATATTGTTTTTATTACACATTTTTAAAGCACTTACTACATATGGTGTTGTGCCAGAAGCTGCAATTCCTATAACTACATCCTTAGTTGATATGTGATGAGAAGTAAGGTCTTCCCAACCTTGACCTGTGCTGTCTTCTGCAAATTCTACAGCATTTCTAATAGCATTATCTCCACCAGCTATTAGACCTATAACCACATCTGAAGCAACACCAAAAGTAGGCGGGCATTCACTTGCATCTACCACACCAAGTCTTCCACTTGTTCCTGCACCCATATAAAAAAGTCTACCTCCACCTTTAAGCTTAAGTACAATTTGATTTACAAGTAGTTCTATCTGAGGAATTGCTTTTTCTACTGCCATAGGCACCTTTTTATCTTCTTGATTTATATGTTCAAGTAGTTCTAAGGCACTCATCTTTTCAAGATGATTATAATTTGAGTCTTTTTCTGTAGTCTTTGTAAAGTTCACAAGCGATGGTTATTTATAGTGTAAAAGTATGAATAATGAAGGTTACTTATAATGAGATTCTTGTTTTATGGAAAAGATGTTTCTTATACATTTAATTTAAAAAGTAATTATTTTTATATGTTGTTGCTATTTACTATTATGAATAGGTTGTAATTAAAAAAGTATAAAATAGGCTTTAGTGTATTATAAATTTTGCTATACAACTAATTTAAAAACAGTTTTATAGGTTCGGTATTATGAAACATTTTTATAAGAATATATTATTTTTTATATAATAATTTTAAGATATAAATATATTTTACCACTATCTTATTGCTATTCTATATTACGAATGGTAAATTTGTATAACGTAGTAAATGCATATCTATGGTGAGTAATCTTTCTGAAGTTGTTGGTTCTCTTGAGTATAGAGTCGCTACTTTGTTAAGTAAATACAAAGATGTGAAGCATAAGCGGGTAGCTTTAGAAAAAGAGCTTGCCGTGTTGCAGCAAGAAAACAAACAATTACAAGAAGCCGTTGATCAAAGTGAGCAAAAAATAAGAACACTCAAAACAGCTAATGCATTACTAGGCAGTAACGAACATAAAAGGGAAACTAAGCTAAAGATAAATGCTCTAGTACGCGAGATAGATGCGTGCATAGCCTCTTTAGCAGAATAAAAATATGGCAGAAAAGCTCAAGATCAAGTTGTCTATTGCAGATAGAGTGTATCCACTCACTATAGATCCTGCTCAAGAAGAAGGATTACGCAAAGCAACAAAAGATATTGAAGCGATGGTCAAGCAATTTGAGCAAAGCTATGCCGTAAGAGATAAGCAAGATGTGCTCGCAATGTGTGCACTACAGTTTGCATCTCAAGTGACCCAAAAACATATAAATGAAGACACACTCTCTGAGGAGACTACAGCTAGGTTAGAAAGGCTGTCAGATCTTTTAGAGCAAGAGTTAACATAGTCGTTCTTTACATACAACAGCATATTACTGCCTGCATTGGTTATTTTTTTTGATAAACTCAACAGTTATTTTTTATAAAGAGTGACTCTAAATTGTAAAAACACGCCGTTACTAGACTTGTGCTAGGTAGACGGAAGTTTGATCAGTTTTCTAGCTCTAATCCTTACTATTAGGAGTTTATACAAAATTGCACTACTAATGCAGGTTTTTTTATAGCTCATCGTGAGCAAATATGGCATTTATGTCAGATAAATCAATTACAAGATTGCCGTAAGGCATCAGAAATAAATACTTAACTATGAGAGATATATTACTCTTAATTATTGTTGGTGTTATTGCATTAATAATAGGCTTTATAATAGCTAAAGTCTTAGAACGAAATAATGCATCACAAATAATTAGAAGCGCTAAAAAAAGTGCGCAAGCCATTGTAAAGGAGGCAAAATCTGAGGGAGATACCATCAAAAAAGATAAAATTCTTCAAGCAAAAGAAAAATTTATAGAGCTCAAAGCAGAACACGAAAAAGTGATTTTGAACAGAGATAAAAAAATGTCTGATGCAGAAAAACGTATAAGAGATAAAGAATCAAGTATAAGTAGTGAGTTATCAAAAAACAAAAAGCTTAATCAATCTCTAGAAGATAAAATTAAATCATATGACGACCGACTGGCATATATAGACAAGAAAAAAGCCGAAGCCGAAAAATTACATAAAAATACCATACAGCAACTAGAAGTAATTTCTGGACTATCTGCAGAAGATGCAAAGCATCAATTAGTAGAAAGTTTAAAAGACCAGGCAAAAACAGATGCAATGGCTCACATCCAAACAGCGATAGAAGAGGCAAAAATGACTGCAGAGCAAGAAGCTAAAAAGATTATCATAAACACTATACAACGTATAGGCACCGAAGAAGCTGTAGAGAATTGTGTGTCCGTTTTTAATCTAGAAAGTGACGATGTAAAAGGACGTATTATTGGTAGAGAAGGTCGTAATATACGCGCCATCGAAGCGGCAACAGGCGTAGAGATTATAGTAGATGATACTCCAGAGGCAATTATACTTTCTTGTTTTGATAGTGTACGTCGTGAGGTGGCTCGTCTCTCATTACATAAACTCGTTACCGATGGTCGTATCCACCCAGCTCGTATAGAAGAAGTGGTAAGAAAGACCACCAGGCAAATAGAACAAGAAATTGTAGAAGTAGGAAAACGCACTGTCATAGATCTTGGAATTCACGGGTTACATCCAGAACTAATAAAAGCAGTAGGGCGTATGAAATATCGATCTTCATATGGTCAAAACTTACTACAACACAGTAGAGAAGTTGCAAAACTATGTAGTGTAATGGCTGCAGAGTTAGGTGTAAACCCAAAACTGGCTCGCCGTGCAGGATTGTTGCACGATATAGGAAAAGTGCCAGATACAGAAACAGAAACCCCACACGCAATCTTAGGAATGCAGTGGGCAGAAAAACACGGAGAAAAACCAGATGTTTGTAATGCTATAGGAGCTCACCACGATGAGATTGAGATGACTAGTTTACTATCTCCTATTGTTCAGGTGTGTGATGCTATAAGCGGGGCACGTCCAGGAGCACGTCGTCAAGTATTAGATTCTTATATACAGCGTCTTAAAGATCTTGAAGATATCGCATTTGGTTTTCAGGGGGTTAAAAAAGCGTATGCCATTCAGGCAGGTCGCGAGTTGCGTGTGATTGTAGAGAGCGAAAAAGTAAATGACGATAAAGCAGGAGCTTTATCTTTTGAAATTTCTCAAAAAATCCAAACCGATATGACGTACCCTGGTCAAGTAAAAGTAACTGTAATACGTGAGACACGTGCAGTAAATATTGCTAAGTAATTATAACTAACGCTTTCGCGAAAGCGTACTCATATAAATATAATCCCACCAATTTGGTGGGATTTTTAGTTTAACGCATTCCCTAATTGAAAAGCGTAGTTCACTCAATATAGATGTTAATAATACAGATGTTATTTTAATTTCGCAAAGAATTAACATCTAATCTTTAGTAAACATTCTATGATTAATAATGTTAAATAAAGCATTGTCAATAAGATCTAAAATAATTACAAAACCGTATCTTAAGAAAATAGATTATGAATCATAGACTGATATTATTATAAAATTCAAAAAAAATACATCAAAAGAGAATGTAATAAATGAATAACGAGTCTATTACAGAAAAAATACTTAGTTTTAAAATAAAGACTAATTTAGTCCAAACTATATCAATACATTTTTTAATTATCAATTAGTATTTTCTTAAAAGTAAATACAGAACATATAATATTATGGCATTACAAACTACTACTCAAATATTTATTTCTGGAACACAGATATTGTCTTATGTTAGGCTCGAGCTTGTACAAGAGATTGATGCACATCACGATTTAGAATTAGTATGTAGAAGGGACGTGATAGAAAAACTTTCTGAAGATTTACTAGGGGATAGTAAAGAGCACTTAGGAAGTGTTATAACCATCCAAATAGGTGCTGGTTCAGAGCTTGAGGGGTATAAGGAGTTGGAGTTTAAAGGTGTTATTACAAGAATTAAGGGAACTAGAGGAATGAACAGTTCTACAACAGGTGAGTTAGTGACATTATATGCAAAGAGTGCCTCTATATTATGTGATGATGGAGGGCATTATGCTTCTTTTAATGATCAAGCACTTTCTGAAATTTTAGAACAAACATTTAGAGGATATGATACAGGAAAATTAGAAACCAATTTTTCTCCTGTATTTAAAGATACTATTCATTATTCTGTACAGCATAACCAGAGTGCATTTAGTTATGCAAGTAGACTTGCGGCATATTATAATGAGTGGTTTTATTATGATGGGAAGTCACTAGTTTTTGGTAGTCCTAGTCAAGAAGAGACCGTGTTGTTTTCTGGGATAGATTTGCATAATTTTTCTGTAGAGTTAAGTTCAGTACCTAACTCTTTTGGATATGTAACTAATGACTATCTAACAGATGAACTGCATCAAAAAAGTAGTTCTGATATTACGATTCCATCAGAAGGATATCACGGTTTTACAAATGCTAAATCTAAGGAGCTATATAATAAAGAGACTCAAATATATCATCATTTATATAGTGATGGTTCTTTGAAGCAACGATTAGATACTCAAGTAGAGCAATATACTAAGGCACGTGCAATGCAGCAAGTTATTGCAAAGGGCTCATCTGATAATCCTGGAGTAAATTTAGGAGAGGTTGTTAAGATTGATGGATATGGCTCATACCGTATTATCAAGATTATTCACTCAAATATAGAAGGAGGTGCCTATCGCAATCATTTTGTTGCTGTAGAAGCAAGCTTTGATACCTACCCTAAGATGGATATGAATCATTTTCCTAAGAGTGAGATACAGATTGCAAAGGTGATGGATAATAATGACCCTGATGGATTGAGTAGAGTTAGAGTTCAATTTTCTTGGCAAAAACCATTAGGAGAAATGACACCTTGGTTACGAATGATGACTCCGCACGCTGGACCTGATAAAGGATTTCACTTTATTCCTGAAATTGGAGAAGAGGTGGTTGTTAATTTTGAAGGAGGAAATGCAGAACGTCCTTTTGTAGCAGGAACACTCTATCACGGAGCAGCAAGTGCAAATAGCTGGCAATCTAGCACAAATGATGTAAAAGCAATTAAAACACGATCAGGCCATTCAATAGAATTAATTGACAGTGATGGTGCAGAAAGCATAACAATTACCGATAAAAATAGAAATATTATTAATATAAATACTGCTAGTAATGATATTACAATTTCTGCAGGAGAAAATATGACATTTAATGCAAAGAATATGCAAATAAATGTAGAAGAAAACCTAGATGTTTCTATAGGTAAAAATAAGAGTGAGATGATCTCTGGAGATTATTTTGTGAGCGCTACAAATGAAGATAGACAAGTAGGGGAAATTATTAAAGTGATAAGTAGTGAGTATAAGCAAGAAGCACAAGAAATAACTACAGATGCAAGTGGAGAAATAAAAACAAATGCAGGCGGTAAAATTACTATTGCAAGTGCAGAAACTGTAGAATATGGCGAGTAAGAATGAGATAAATAAGATATCTTTCTTAGCTATAATTTTCCTTACTTCTTTTATAGTTTCTTGTCAAAATAATAGTGTAAGCATCAATAATAAAGAGAATGCAAAAAGTAATACTATGAAAAAATATGAATGGACGACTTCAGGTCAAGCAGACCGATTTTACCCTGCATTTTTACATAAAGGAAATTTTATATACGAAGGAGGAGAGGCTTCTGTGCCTGGTAACCGGAGATTAGGAAAAGGCTGGGGAGAATCTGGTAGTACTCATATATCTGGAGAAGAATTTAAGCCATTACCTTATGCTTTTTCTGTAGCTTGGATTTCTTTGGCAGAAAAAAAATATTTTAAAGGGACTTTTGAACTACCAAAAGATACAATAGTATCTTTATTCCAAAAAGGCTTTATTGATAGTTATGGAGAGAATGGGACATATGATGAATTTAAGTTATGTGTAGCTCCAGGAGGTGTTGTGGTGGTTTGGATTGCAGGAATAGGAAGGACAACTGAAATAGGTAGATATCAAGCTACAGAAGCAGAGATCACGATAGAAGAAATAATGCCAGACTCATCATATGAGAGTGTTGAAAATTATTGTGATAAAGCGTATGAATATGTTAGTGAAGAGATAGGAAATATAAATTGGGATACTATTCCATATGGACGTTGGGATGATTATAGAGTTAAATATAAATGGGAACCAAAATTTATATTTAAGGATGAATCTGTAATATTAACAGAAGTAGCGGGAGAGTTCATAAATGGAGAAGATTACTATGTCATTGTTCCAAATTCAATCATACAAAATCCAAATGGTCAAGCGATACCTAAGCATTACAAATTAGAATGGAAAAATGGAAATGAAGATTATTTTGGTTCACGTATCTATTTTGATGAAGAAGAACTTAAAATAGCTTTCAATAAGTTGTTTGAAGATAAAGAAACACTGAATATTGATTTATTTTTTTCTGTAGATAAGTACAATAGTGATATAAGTATTATACTTAAAAGTGATTCAGACAGTATTCCAATTACTAATTCTAAAATAAGAATATACGAAACTTCAAATTAATTCTAATGAGTATATCACTTACAGCCGCAAAGACTGGCACTCAAGAAACTAAAAACCTTCTAACAGGTGTTAATGTAAAAACGTCATTAGTAGAGGTTGGTAATTCTGAATATGAAGAACTAATTCCTGATGATAGTATTAATATTACTGTAGGAATGTTTTTTGATGGAACAGGAAATAATAGAGAAAATACTGAGTCGAGACTTTTAGATGAAAAAAAACAGAATGCACTTAACAACGGTGAGAAAAGTCCACTTACTCCAGGAGAGGAAAAGAAAGCAAGCAAATATAGAGCAGAATCTTGGATTCCTTTTAATGATGAACAAGTAAAAAAACATAGCGATAGTAGTAGTTATGAAAATGACTATTCTAATGTTTCTAGGCTAGAAGAATATTATGATGAAGATAGAGATATAGAAAAACATAAATATGCAAAAGTATACATAGAAGGAATTGGTACTGGAAATGGAGGGTCAGATGGAGTTGTTGGAAGTGCTACTGGTTTGGATGCAATCTTAGCAAAAGGGATTAATGGAAAAGTTAGGAAAGGGTGTAGGGTTTTGGCAAAAAAGAAAATACTCAAACATAATGTTAAAAAAATTAATACACTTATCGTAGATGCTTATGGATTTAGTAGAGGCGCTGCTGCTGCTCGTCATTTTTTAAGTGTGATTAGTAAAAAGAAAGGAGATTTAAAAAAATTTGAAATTAAGGATGAAGATAAAGAGTATTACGATGTAGATTATGGTTATTTAGGTGAATTATTAGGTGATAAAGTAACTATTAGGAAAATAGTAATTCGTTTTGTAGGACTTTATGATTGTGTTGCTTCTCACGGATTAGTGCAGTTTAACGATAAATGGGATTTAGGATTAGATATTGTTAAAAAAGCAAATCACGTATTTCATATAGGAGCTCGTGATGAACATCGTTTTAAATTTAGTTTAACTAATATAGATAGTGCAGGTAGTAAAGGATTAGAAAAGTTTATACCAGGAGTTCATTCGGATATTGGAGGTTGTTATGTAGATGGAAAAGGAGAGGAAAACATATGGTTAAATCACGCTTATACATCTTTTGAAGATGATAAATATTATTTAATGGAACAAGGATGGTATACATACGAAGAGCTTTCAGTTGAAAAAAAATGGGTTTTGCAAGGAAAACCACCCGGATATAAAGATGTCCTTATAGGGAATAGGACAAGTATTAGTAATAAATATAGTTTTATCACTTTAAGTTTTATGGCAAAGTATGCTATAAGTAAAGGTGTTGAATTTAAGCCTCTTAGTGAAATTGAGACTGCATATGATATAGGTACAGACCAGAATGCAAAGTATCCCTGTGTATTACAAGATGCAAAAGAAAGGCTTAAAAAATATGTATTTGGTGATGCGCCAGAATTAACTATTTATAATAGTGAATCGGACTACAAATTATTAAGAGAGTTAAGAAATAAATATTTTCATTTTTCTTCAGATTATGGTGAAGTTGGTATGTTTCCAGAATGGAAAGGTAAATACAGAGCGAGAACAATTTATTCTGATACAGGAATTTTTGGAAAGAAAAAGCCTCTTCATTATAGAAAGTTTGATAGAAGAATTAAAATAGATTTATCTGATAAGAGCTGGAGAAAAAATGAGATAGAAAATACACTTAAAAAGAAAGATGGTATTAGGGATGTTATACCCAAAAATATAAACAAATCAAGGTCTATCAATTCAAACCAAAATTCTCTTAAGTTATAATGAATCGTTCCATATCTATTAGAACTCAACCCTTAAAACTCAATGAAGAATTTACATCTCGAGCATATACTGCAGAGGTGATGAATTATATAAAACAAGGTAAAAAGAAGACACAGTCAGGTGTTGTCATTGCGTTTGATCTTACTTATAAAGGAACTGATGAGAAGGGAATGTTAATTTATATAATAGAAGTAAAAAAACGTTTCTTAATTAATAATAAAAAAATCGTAATTCGCAAGCCAGATAAGGCAGAGCGATTGGCTTTAAAAGTAGCAGCCGTTAATGATGTTTTAGAGCTTAGAGTAGATAAAAACTATAAACTTATTAGAGTAGTAAATACTGAAGAAATAAGAATTAAATGGAAAGAACTTAAAGATAGTATATTAGATGATTATCCAGATTTGATTAAAATGATCAGAGATTTTGACTGGCAGTTAGAAGAAGATAATATTCAAAAAATGTATTTAGAAGATAATTTTTATCAGTGCTTTTTTGCAAATATATTTTATCAAGAGTTTGAACCTCAAAAAGGAATTACAGCATCTAAGATCATAATGAATGGTATGGGAAATATTAACATTCCTGTAGTAGAACAAAAAAAAATGATGACACAAGGAAGAAGGCGTTCTTCTAGTTTGTATATCACCACGTCTGCAAAAATGGATGTAGAACAAAGCAAATTCCCATTAGAAAAGCTTAATCTTTTTTTAGGCCACTTACCAACAACATCTGGAGAGCAACACGAGCTAGATTTTGACTATAAAGGAGAATATACCGTAAAACCAGATATAGGTTTACTTACAAAAGGACAACTAGCATATTCTTTTGAAGTAAAAGGGTTATATAAAAAAACAACGACCATAACCTTTAATTTAGAAAATAATGAGTAAGAAGATATATGTACTTGATGGAGCATTATTAGAGTGTAATCAAGGGTTTGTACCTGCTAAACTATTGGTTACTGAAAATAAAAAAGTAAAAATCCAAGGTAAATTTAAAGCAACCGATATGGATGTGCAGGTGCCTGCTACTTTTGGTCAATGTAAATTAAAACCTACAAGTGGAGGGTATTTACCTTGCATACCTGCATTACAAAAATGGAGTAAAACAACAAATACAGCTACATTAGGAGGAAGTAAGAAGTTTTTATATGAAGATTCTGAGTGTATGTGTAGTACAGGAGGTAAAGTGACTATTTTACAACCTATGCAAGTGAATACAGCAGGTAGTACATCAGAAAAATTTAAAGAGATCGCAATGACTATTCCTGGTGCTATGATGGGTAATGACAAAGCGCCTAAAGTGGTAGAAACATATTGGATGGATGCAGAAGGAAAAGAGAAGATTGATAAAAAGAATTTTGGACAAAAAGCCTCTATGTATGTTTTAACAGAAAATATGGATGCTGGAGAAACAATACAACTAAGAGTAAAAGAAAAGGATGGGCAAGAGTTTCTTAAAGGTAAGAGCGAGATGTTCTATTCTGGAAAAGTAAAAGCAGATGGAACTGTGACATTAGATTTAGTCTGTGTAGATGAACCAGAGGTTGAAACTAATAATGTATCTAATACTTCAAGTTATTCTCCTTCATTTGCGTCTAATGATATATATCACCCAACTCAAGAAGCATCAAGAAAAATTGTTTTAGAAACAGGTGTCGTAAACAAAGGAGAACGAATTAATGAAGATGGTAAGATTATAATAGTTAATTCTAATAAACAAAGGGCTTATGATTGGATGTATGCAGATGAACCTAGTGAAAGTTTAATGAAACGCAATGGGATGTCTGAGTATGATATATTTAATATAAATCTCACAAAATCATATTCTACAGCTATACTAAAAGCAGAGATGAAAACTGTTTTATGGCTTTTTTCTAATATAGAAGATAGTTTTGGTAAAAACGGTATAGACCTAGCAAATCACTTTTTTGAAGGACAAGGCAGACCTTTTATATTTGATAATGAATCTAATCCAGTAAGAGAAATAAAAGATTCTAAGCAATTTAAAGAATTTATACTAAAACTAGAAAAAGAGCTTGTAGATCAGTATAATAAGAAGAAATACGTAACTAAAAACCCTAAGAAATTATATAATTTTAAAACTAGATTACCATATTATAGCGCCTTACAAGGAGCAAACCCTAACCTTAATGAGATTGCCACTTTTGTAGGAGGTATTCAAGGTTGCTTAGCAAATTATGAAATCTATGAGCAAAATGGAGAAATAGGAGCAACTATTACTAATCTTTCGTTTTTTGACACTTTTGGAGCTGGTTGGGAAGATGGAGGTGCAGAAGGAGTTGCTAAGCAATGGATTCCTGGTCTCGTGGCTATGTTTTGTTTACAGCATTTTAAAAATGTAAATGATACTACAAAATTTCAACCCTTTACAACAATGTTAAATGTTGAACTATGATGAAGAATATTGTTTTATGTATCATCATTACTTTATTTCTGTTTTCTTGTGAAGGTCAAGAAAGAGAAATGGATATCCGATATTTCTCGCTCAATGATTATGATACAAATTATGTATTTGATATAGAAAATAATCTAGAGGCGTTAAAAAAAATGCATCACTATGCTATAAATGAAATTAAAGAGCAAAAACACGTTGTAGATTCTTTAAAAACATCCAGTTATATAGATAGTTTACCTAAAACCTATGAAGAACATCAGTACGGGACTTCATTATCGTTAACACCATCAGATGTATATTTATACACGCCACCGGCAGAGTTCTCTTTTAATCAAGTAAATGATGATGATTTAGTACTGCTATATGAGTTAGGAGAAGAAAACTTTATAATAGAAAATATAGTTGTAGGTAAGAGCTATCATCCTTCTTCTTTCAAGATAGAAGAAACCAAAAATGAAACACAAAGTGTTTTAAAAATTAATAACGAAGCGTTTACATTAGAAGTGTTATCTCAGGTATTAGAACATATTAAAACGATAAGACACCATCATCAAGAAGATATATATACCTATCAAATTAAGGATGTAAATAATAAGCACGTTCTTGATGTTATATATAAGGATAAAGGAACATCTCTATTATTAAATTATAAATAAAGCTGTTATGAGTACAACAACAGAAGCACCAACAGGAAATTTAGTGATTGATAGCATTACTGTTCAAGGTAGAACCATTCAGTTTAATGAAAATCTAGAGTTAGAGTATGAAAATACGCCAGAAGTACTAGATGCCTATTTTGCAGAAAAAACAATAAAAGAAGAGACATTAGCAGATGGAACCTACGAGTATACCTTTGAAAAAGATGCAGATACAAGTGATAAAACAAAACGATCAAATGTTGTTAAAGAAATTCATACAGCTATAAATGCGATACTCTCACCTCAAAATAAAGAAGTAAGACAAATAGATATTCAGAGTGTCATTGATATAAAAGCCACAGGTTCAAAATGGCCTATTCAAAGCCATAAGAAGGATGCTAAGTTGACATTTAATCAATATAAAACAGAGACAAAAATGTTTTATAAAAAAATCACTTCAGCCCCTATGGGATATCAAGTATACCTTGTTGCAGAGACTAAAAACCTTAAAGACCAAAAGGTAAAACTCAAAATACACGAAAAAGAAGATGATTTAAAACTTTTAAAGACAAAAGATGAGGTATTGCCTGTACTCGCTTTCGCGAAAGAAGAAGATACCACAACAGATACAGAAATAAGTGACTGGATAGAGATAGAAGTAAAAGAAAAAAGCGGTAAAAAAGAAAATGGAGACTTGTTTTTATACAAGGAAGAGCACGAAGATAAAATTGAGGTAGGAATAAAAAAAATACAGCTACGTCCTAAGGAAGATAAAATAAAAACCGAAGGAGAAGACGTATCATTAAGTTTTGAAGGCTGGCAAGAAGCATTATATATTAGAGAAGATGAAACTGAAGAAGGTAAAAAAGCAATAGAAGAAGAAAAGAAAGCAAAAGCAGCTAGAGATGAAGAAAAAACAGATACTATCTTAACATATGACGATAAAGCAGAAAAGAAAACCTATCCGGCAGGAAATATAGATGCACCTAAAACAGCTATTATAGGGAAAGTAATAGAATATGTATTGGATATTGATATTGATGCTGAAGAATATAAACATAAAGACAAGGCAACAGAAGAAGATAAAAAGAACATTCGTTGGTCTTTTTATGTGCAAGGGCAAGCAAAAACAGATAAAGAAAGTACTTATATAACTTCTAAAAGTAAAGCAGGATTATATACATATGCAAAAACTGAAGTTGTAGATGACAAAATTAAATTAACAATAGTTTTTGATGAAGCACTCATTGGTAAAAAAGTACAGATAGAACCTTTTAGAGGTTCTCCAGATTTAAGTACGAAACCAGAT
>CALKZS010000098.1 GCA_938002835.1 uncultured Dokdonia sp.
CAACTTTAGATTCTTTGCTTTCTATATACTTCATTTTAAGCACTCCTGTTGCACTATCATTTATAGTTAAGAGTGCTCCTTTATGATTTGCCCCGATTACCAAATCTATCTCCAAGTCACCAAAACGTTCTTTTTTCTCAACTATTTTAGGTCTTAGGGTGATATCTTACACCAAATAATGTGTTATAAAGGGTTTTATATCTCCTGTAAAGATTTCTTTCTTATTTTTCTCAATATGCCTTGATTCACGCTTCCTTTGAGCTAGTTCTGCCTTGTATAGACCACTACTACCTTCTGAATTTCTTCTTAATTCTCTATAAATTGTAGAGGCATTTTTTCCCAATCCTTTCTGCTATAACTGACTTGGACAGGTTTTGCTCATTGAGAATAGCAATTTCATACCTTTGTGATAACGTTAAATGTGACCTATTTTTTTGAGTTTTACAACCCGAAAGTATGAAGATTTAGGTTTTTTTTAACAACAAACTGTTACGTTTATTACTTGAATCTAAGTATAAAAATTGATAGAGTAGAAAAATTAATAATGGTATTAAAACAAATACCAACAATAGCTATAAGTAATTGCTTGTTCTTACCTACTTTTGAAAATCCTCACGGATTTTCGTCTTGCTGTGTACTTGTAAAGTTAAGTGCTAACTCACGCAACTACTCATAGCCGAAGTCGTTGGTAGTCATTAAAACAAATAAATGGAACAAATCAAAATATTATCTAATTCTGAAACACTATCAGCAACTCTTTATAAAGTCGAAAAAGCTGATACCATACTTATTATCGCCTCTGCAACTGGTGTGAAACAAGAGTATTATCAAAAATTTTCAAAGTATTTGTCTAACAACGGAATTTCGGTTATCACATTTGATTACTTTGGTATTGGTCGTTCATCAACAAAACCAATTAAAGAATTAGGCAATAATGCTGCTGATTGGGGGAAAAATGATTTAGAATATGTTATGCAATATGCTATAATAAATTATCCCAACTCTAAAAAAGTAATTGTTGGACATAGTATTGGTGGTCAACTTATTGGCTTAGCTAAATCTTCAACTAAATTTGATAAGATAATACTAGTAGCTGCACAGTCAGGTTACTGGAAGTTTTGGAAAGGAATCGACAGAATAAAAATGTGGTTTAATTGGTATATTCTATTTCCCACGCTCATCAAGTTATTTGGGTATCTCAAATCAAAGAAGTTGAGTGGAATGGAAAATTTACCAAAAAATGTGGCTAACCAATGGCGAAATTGGGGTAAAAACCCAGATTATATACAAAGTGATAAGTCAATAGCCTTAAAATATTATGATAAGATTGAAATTGATATTAGTGCATTTAGTATAGAAGATGACCATTTTGCTCCCAAAAAAGCGGTAGAATGGATGAGTAACCAATATCTGAAGTCAAAAGTCAAGTCAATTCATTTAAAACCTAGTGATTTTGGAGTTAAAAAAATCGGACATTTTGGAGTGTTTAAAGACAAGTTTAAAACTACAATTTGGAGAATACTCTTGAATGAAATAAAATAACGAACTGCCAACAATAGCTATAAGTAATTGCTTGTCCTCGCCTACTTCTGAAAAGCCTTGCGGATTTTCAGTTTGGTATGTGTTTGCAAAGTCTCGTGCTAAACCACGTAACTACTCATAGCCGAGACCGTTAGAACCAATTACAAAAAACGACAAAAATAGAAACTTATATAGTTGATTCTTTTACTGACAAATCTTTTAAAGGAAACCCTGCAGGAGTTTGTCTTTTAAATCACAAATTGATAGATGAGAAAATACTATCTATCGCAAAAGAATTAGGACTTTCTGAAACTGCATTTATAACCCTAATTGATAAACCTAACAAATACTCAATAAGATACTTTTCTCCAGAAATGGAAATTCCACTTTTCGGACACGCAATACTTGCCTCTTCAAAAGTTCTTTTTGAAATCAACCCTAAAATGAATGATATTCACTTTAAGAATATTCAGGATTTGAATCTAAAATTCTAAAAAAAAAATCAAATAGATTACATTTATTCTTAAAAAGTGTCCTGCCTAAATCATTTAAAAATAAATAAGTTACATTTGTAATTTATACATCTAGTCATAACCTATGAAAACAAAACCACTTACAATTTTTAAAAAAAATATTGAATATTTTGTTTTATTAAATTTAGTAATTCTGACTTTTTTTAGTTGTTCTAAAGACGACTCAAATACGGGTGATGATGCAATGATTGAGGATGTCATTTTTTTACAACCTTGCACTTTTGATATAGCCACTTTAGAAAATAATGCTACAGTTACAATAGATTGTCAATACGATTTAAGAGGAGCAACTGTAGATCTTGCTCCAGGAGTGACACTTTTATATGCTAACGGAGGAGAGATATTTAATGGAACTATCGTAGGAGATGACCTTACAATTGATGGTAATTTACTCAATAGTAACTTAACTATAGATGGAACAGCAACATTAGTAGATCCTACCTTTATTTTTGAACCTTCACGCTGGAATATTATTGAAGGTGTTGTTTCTCAAAATGTAGCGCTAGATAATAGAAATCATTTTAATGAAATTATTGAATTAGTTCGAGAGCTAGATGCTACTACTTTTGAAATCGATGATTTTGATGCATATTTTGATGTTTCAGGAACAACAATTTTAAATCCCGATGTATTTGCAAATTATTCGATACGAATTACTTCTAATTTTCATTTGAAAATGAGTAATCAAACTTATTTACGTATACAACCTAGTAATGGATGGAGTGATCAATTATTACATCTTAAAGGAGAAAATATAAGAGTGTCTGGAGGTAATCTAATAGGAGATCGTTTAGAGCACGATTACAGCCCTGTTGTTGATGATCTAGGAATTGACAGAAGTGAACACGAATACGGTTCATTAGTTTATATTGGAGGTGTTATAAATGGTCTTGTAGAAAATATAAAAATGTCTCAACATCCTGGTGATTGTATTTTAGTACAATCTAGTGGTATTCGTAATGAAGATGGTACGCCTCGACCTGGGTTAATCTACACAAAAGATATAACAATACGTAACTGTAGGGTTGATTCAGCAAGAAGGAATAATATTAGTTTGACAGATTGTGAAAATGTATTATTAGAAGGAAATACGGTGCTAAATGCAGGATTAGAGACTCCTGAAAACCCTGCTGCTAATGGTACAAACCCTAGAAACTCTATTGATATGGAGTCATTTAAAGCAACAAGAGATGAAGGGGGAATTGAAGTCTTATTAGAATATGAAATCATAAAAAATGTTACGATCCGTGATAATGATTTTGAAGGAAATTTTAGAGGACTCAACTTCTTTTCTGTAGATGGCGCGCTCGTTGAAAATAATCGATTTGATGATGGATTTGCATCTGTAAACTCTAGAGACTGTATCGTAACAAATAATATATTTATTAAAGGATCTAATTTAGACCCTACAAATGATAGAGGAGGCTCTTTTACAAGAAAAATTAGAAATGGTATAGATGAAGCTATCAATAATGTAATTAGTGAGAATACCTTTGTTGGTTACAAAGCAGGAATACAAATTTCTAGTACCGGAGCTAAAGTATTTGGTAATACCGTTATTGATTGTCTTGAAGGAATAGCTTTATCAGGTAAAGACATACAAATTTATAATAATCTTATTACAAGCACAGTACCAGGGTCCTCTGGTTTTTTTAATGCTCCAACAGCTACCGCAGAAAATCTCTTAGTATATGATAACGAAGTAAATGTGATGCACAGAAATGTACATTTACTTAATATAAATAGAGAAGTAACTGGCGATCAATATCGATTAACCTTTGACAATTGTACTTTTACACCAGGAAAAGACTTTTATCTTAATAATAGTAATAATATCACTGTTAGCAACTCTACAAATGTAAATGTGGTTTTAGATAATATTTGTAATAATATTATAGAATTTAATAATAATTAAAGAAGAATGTAAAATAACTTAATTATTGTATTTTTTTGTGGATGCATATTTTTTAAAAACTCCTATATTTTAAAAATAAGGGTTTATCACTCCGCTTAAAATAAATAACATTAGAAAGTATAATCTAACAAGATTTGGTTATAATATTATAAGTTTTAATTATAGGAATGGAGTTACGTATGTCTAAAATTTATAGAAAAAAAATAAAATATCTATATTTAGTTAAGCAATAAAGAAAAGTGCTTTTCAACTTCCCTATTTCTTATATGAGACGTTACCACACAAGAAAAAATATTTAAAATATTAAATAAACATTTTAAAAAAGAAGCTAAGTTCTAAAAAGAGTATGATTTACTGCTATGTTTTTAAATTCCATCCACGCAGTATTTGATGCAAAAGCTATAGCAGCTACAGGTGTAATTCTAGTAGTTGAGTTTTTAATTTTTTCAAGTACTAAGAACCAATTCAGATAGTTCTGCAAGTATTTAGTAGCTACTCCGTTAAATGAAGCTAAGAATTTTCTTAGTCTCATATCCATATTATTAACATTTTGCACGTGATAGATTTTTTCTACTGCTCATTGTTCTTTAGAAACATTAAATGATAGCAATGGTACCCAATCGTTATTAAAAAACCATCCAGATATATTGATTATAAGTAAGTATGAAAATGCAAGTCACACCCTTGATGCATTACAAGAATCTTTGCCTGATGTATTATTGCGGGATATTAATCTGCCTGATATTAATGGAATTGATCTTTGTAAAAAAATACTCCGGAGTCATCCTGATTTACGTATAATAGCTATCGACAATTTTGATGAAACGTCTTTTGTAAAACGAATGCTTAAAAATGGAGCCTTAGGCTATCTGTTTAAGAATACGAATATAGAAGAACTTGTTGAAGCCATCTCAACGGTTTTTAAAGTTACAAAAGGGTATTCAAAAAAAGTTGCTTAGTCGCAGTGTGGGTCAAAGTAAAGAATCTACGGTGCTTATAAAACTTACCAAAAGAAAAAAAGAGGAGCTATATTGTATTTATAATAAATATACAATAGAGCAAACCGCAAAAGAGCTTTTTATTAGTCCCAAAACCGTAGAAACCCATCGCACAAATTTGATATTTAAATTAGGAGCTAAGAATATTGTAGGTATTGTAAAGTCTGTGATGCAAAAAGGGTTGTTAGAGATATAAAATAAGTTTCTGTTTACCTATATGATGGTTATAAAGACTATTTGACTACCTAAACATTGCATTAGATTGAAGTGACTTTGAGACTAATGCTATTAAAAAGATAATTTATTTAATAATATCTCTTTGAGATTATAGATTCGATAAAAAGATAGATTTGAAAATTAATTTTCAATAAAATTATAACACTTTGTCGAGTAGTTTGATTTTTTTTCTACATTAGCAGTCTAATAAATCACTATGGTGAAAGTAATTTATTTCTGGAACACATTCTTTTATTTCTTCTTTTATAAGAAGAGATCAGGATTTGTTTTGTAGTAAGCTAGCAATTAAAACTCACTAAGAAAGTCCTGATAAAAACATTATCAGGACTTTTTTTGTTTTAGGATATGCTTTCGCGAAAGCGTGTCTTATGTTAAATAAATAGTGTTTAGAAAATAAACGAGAACTGTTATATAAGTTCTCAAATGAATACAAATAATGAAAGTAGGAATACAAGGAGCACGAGGGTCGTACCATTATAAAGTAGCACAAGATTTTTTTGGAGAAGATGTTGAGGTGCTTGAGTGTATGTCTTTTCCGGCATTAGTAGATGAACTTATTGAAGGAGAAGCAACAAACGCGGTAATGGCTATAGAAAATTCTATCGCTGGTGCAATTTTACCCAACTATGCTTTGCTGGATACACATCGTCTTTTTATAGAAGGTGAATATTATTTAGATATACAACACAGTTTGTTAGCACTTGAAGGACAAAAAATAGAAGATATAAAAGAAGTGTGGTCACACCCTATGGCAATCTTACAATGTCGTGAGTTTTTTAGACAATACCCTTCTATAAAGCTTGTAGAAGATACAGATACTGCTGCTGTCGCACAACGCATACAAGAAGAACAGTTAGTGGGACTAGGAGCTATAGCAAGTAGTACTGCAGGAAAGATTTATAATCTTACAGAACTTGCAACATCTATACAAACAATAAAACAAAATGCAACTCGCTTTTTTATACTTAATAAGGAAAAAAAAGAAAAAAACACAACGGTAGATAAAGCTTCTATACGTTTTACGACAGATCACAAGCGCGGAAGCCTAGCGACCATATTAAATGTATTGAGTGATTGCTGTATGAATTTAACAAAAATACAGTCTATGCCTGTCATACAAACACCTTGGGAGTATGCTTTTTTTGTAGATGTAACTTTTGAAGACTATGAGTTGTTTAAAAAGGCGACGCAATTAATAGAGATAATGGCACTAAACTTTAAAGTACTAGGAACGTATAAAAACCAAAAACGATAATGCAACCAGCAAACCGTTTACAAGAAACAAAAGAATACTACTTCTCTCTTAAGTTAAAAGAAGTACGAGCGCTTGCAGCTGCTGGTCACCCTATTATCAATATGGGAATCGGGAGTCCAGATTTACCAGCACCTCAGGAAGCAATAGATGCAATGGTATCAAGTCTGCAAGATAAAGTAGCACATCAATATCAAAATTATACGGGGATTCCAGCCTTGAGAGAGGCAATGGCTATATTTTATAAGACACAATATAATGTTGAGATAGACCCAAATGATGAGATTTTACCTCTTATGGGGTCTAAGGAAGGTATTATGCATATCTCAATGGCTTTTTTAAACCCTGGAGATAAAGTGTTGTTTCCTAATCCAGGGTATCCTAGCTATGCAGCAGTAACACGGTTAGTAGAAGCAACAGCAGTAACTTATGATCTTACTGAAGCAAATGGGTGGCTTCCAGATCTAAAAGCACTTGCAAAACAAGATTTAACAGGTGTAAAATTGATGTGGGTAAATTATCCGCATATGCCTACAGGTACTCTGGTTCCAGAAGGGTTTTATAAAGAGTTAGTCGCTTTTGCAAAAGCAAACCAGCTACTCATTATTAATGATAATCCATATAGTTTTATATTAAATGATAATCCGCAATCATTGTTGTCTGTTCCAGGAGCAAAAGAAGTAGCATTAGAACTCAACTCACTTAGTAAGACCTTTAATATGGCAGGCTGGCGTGTTGGGATGGTCTCTGGAAGTGCTCAAAATATAGGACATATTCTCCGTATTAAATCTAATATGGACAGTGGGATGTTTTATGGGCTTCAAAAAGGGGCGATAGCAGCATTAGGATTATCCAAAGATTGGTTTACTCATATTAATGAAGTATATGGTAAACGTAGAGAATTAGTTTTTAAGCTAGTTGAAAAACTGGGGTGTACATATAGTAAGATACAAGTAGGTCTTTTTGTTTGGGCAAAACTTCCAGAGGGAATAGAAGCAGAGGCTTTTATAGATAAAATATTACTAGAGAAATATATTTTTATAACTCCAGGAACCATTTTTGGAACAATGGGAGAAGGGTATATACGTTTTAGTCTTTGTGTAAAAGAAGAAGAGATTGCAGCAGCCATAAAACGTTTTGATGAAGAATAATAAGTGGTTAATCCATTGATTACCAAAAGGTAATAATTTTGAATAGTGTGATGAGAGTTATTTAAAATATTGATTTTCAATATTTTAAAAATTATAAAGAAATAATGAAAAACATATATATCATAGGAATAGGACTCATAGGTGGCTCTTTTGCACGAGATTTGAGGCGGCATTTGCCAGAGGCAACTATATACGGCATTGATACAAACGAGCAACACATAATAGAAGCTCAATCATTAGGTCTTATAGATGCTGCGGCAACACAAAAGGATCTTGTAAAAGCAGATCTTGTCGTACTTGCAATTCCAGTAGATATAGCAGTACACGTGTTGCCAGATGTTCTTAATCATATAGGAGAAAATACTTTGGTAATAGATATGGGATCTACAAAGCAGGCAATTTGTGAGGCTGTAGCTTCTCACCCGCAACGTAGAAATTTTTTAGCTTGTCACCCTATTGCTGGAACAGAGTTTTCTGGACCTAGTGCAGCTATAGAAGGGCTTTACAATGGAAAAACAAACATTGTTTGTGAGGTAGAAAAAACAGCATTCAAGTTACAAGAAAAGGTGCTTGAATTGTTTAAAAAAATGGGAATGCGTATGCGTTATATGGATCCTGTTTCTCACGATAAACACATTGCATATATGTCGCATTTATCACACATAAGTGCATTTATGCTAGGTAAAACGGTGATCAATAAAGAAAAAAATGAGCGAGATATTTTTGATATGGCAGGTAGTGGATTTGCATCTACCGTGCGTCTAGCAAAAAGTAATCCAGTTACGTGGACTTCTATTTTTAAACAAAATAAAACAAATGTACTCAAGACACTAGAAGAGTATATAGCAAATCTCAATGAGTTTAAAGCCCTAATGGAAGCAGATAACTTTCAAGGGATACACGATGAGATGGAAAACACAAACCATATTAAAGAAATTTTAAACGGAATTAAATAAAAATGAATGTACGTTTTCGCGAAAGCGCATATCAAATCAAAAAAAGTCCCGAGGGGCGATTAATTAAATAACAATGGAAAATAAAAAAGAACTCAGAAATTGGTTAGACGCTTATGGGCTAGATCACCCACTTGTGATTGCAGGACCTTGTAGTGCAGAAACAGAAGAGCAAGTACTTAAGATTGCACATCAACTTAAAGATAGTGATGCTACGGTATTGAGAGCAGGTATATGGAAACCTAGAACACGTCCAGGAAACTTTGAAGGAGTGGGTGCTTTAGGTCTTAAATGGCTTCAAAAAGCAAAAGAAGAAACAGGAATGCAAATTACTACAGAAGTAGCAAATGCAAATCACGTAGAGCTTGCGCTTAAACACGATGTAGATATCTTATGGATAGGTGCACGTACGACAGTATCTCCTTTTATTGTTCAAGAGATTGCAGAAGCACTTAAAGGAACTGATAAGCCAGTGCTTATTAAAAACCCTGTAAATCCAGATCTAGCATTATGGTTAGGTGCTGTAGAGCGTTTTTATACGCAGGATATTAAAAATTTAGGTGTGATACATAGGGGTTTTTCTACCTATGAAAAAACACGTTACAGAAATAACCCAGAGTGGCAAATTGCTATTGATCTTCAAAATAAGTTTCCAGATCTTCCATTAATCCTAGATCCTTCTCACATTGCTGGACGTCGTGATATCATACAAGATCTATGTCAGACGGGTCTTGATCTTAACTATGATGGTATGATGGTAGAAACTCACTACGATCCAGATAACGCTTGGAGTGATGCGGCACAACAAATCACACCAGACGCTTTGATCCAGATGACTAAAGACCTTAAAATTCGTAAAGAAGAAGGAACGGCAGTTGAGTATAACAATAAACTTAATACCCTTCGTACACAAATTGATGTAGTAGATCACCAGCTTATTGAAAGCCTTGGAAAGCGTATGAAAATCTCTGATACTATAGGAGAGCTTAAAGCAGAGAATAATGTATCTATTTTACAAACAAAACGTTGGAATGAGATATTAGGTAAAATGATTTTAGAAGGAGAAGAAAATAACCTTAGTGAAGAATTTATTTTACGTGTATTTAAAGCAGTACACCAAGAATCTATAAATCACCAGAAAAAAGTAGCAAAGTTGCAACAAGCATAAGCGTTATACCAGTTATCATTTTCTTTTACAGTAATTTCAAGCTTAGATTCAAGTGATAGATGGTATTATTTCAATAATATGAAAAAAGGGTTAAAGATAATTACTGTCTTTGACCCTTTTTTTAATGCATAAATTTTGAATAAAACGTGTGATTTCTCGTCGCTTCGCTCTGTCTAATACCAATTTATACCTTTTCTTATATGAAATTACCTTATTAAATTAACGTGAGTTCGATATAAGAAAACAAGATAATTATTTGATTATTAGATGTTTTATGTCTTTGTTACTTGTTATTTATTGAAATGTAAGTCAGATTTTTACGTTTTTAGTTAATTAAAACTCATTTTTTATAATCAAAGTAATCTTGTAAGTTGATTTATTTCATAACTAATTGATATAAAGTAAGTGTTATGTCGAACTCACGTTAAATTAGTTCTTTTTGCGCTATACTTCACCATAAAATAAAAACGTAGCGATGCTATGCTTTAATTTTCTATTTCGCCTTTCACAAAAATATTCAATTTTAATTACGGTAATTTCATATAAGAAAAGGTATTAGTTATATATACTGATTTACGATATTTTCAAATAATTCCTGTTTACCACTTTTTAAATCTATTTGCCCTTGCTCATTTGCTATTTTATAAAGTGCTTTGAAATCTAGCGTCCCATTTTCAAAAGCTTTGCCGCTTCCTGTGTCAAAAGATTCATAGCGTTCTTTACGCATATTCGAGTATGTTGAGGACGAAATAATTTTGTCTGCAATTAAAAGTGCGCGTGCAAACACATCTGCTCCGCCTATGTGTGCATAAAAAATATCTTCAAGGTCTGTTGAGTTACGGCGAATTTTTGCATCAAAATTTATACCACCACCCTGTATACCTCCAGATTGCAAAATCACAAGCATTGCTTGCGTGACTTCTCCTATGTTATTTGGAAATTGATCTGTATCCCAACCATTCTGGTAATCACCGCGGTTTGCATCTATGCTACCTAGCATTCCGGCATTTGCAGCAACTTGAAGCTCGTGCTCAAAAGTATGGTTTGCTAGCGTCGCGTGATTTACCTCCACATTCATTTTAAAATCCTTATCCAGTCCGTATTCTTTTAAAAAACCTATAGCAGTGGCGCTATCAAAATCATACTGATGTTTCATAGGTTCCATTGGTTTTGGTTCTATAAAGAAGGTTCCTTTAAAACCTTGGCCACGCGCATAATCTCGTGCTTTAGTGAGAAACATCGCCATATGATCCAATTCCCGTTTCATATCTGTATTGAGCAGGCTCATATAGCCTTCACGGCCACCCCAGAAAACATAATTCTCCCCGCCTAAAGCAATGGTTGCATCTAGCGCGTTTTTTACTTGACCAGCCGCGTGTGCCACTACTTTAAAATCTGGATTGGTTGCAGCACCATTCATATACCGCGGGTTTGAAAAGCAGTTTGCTGTTCCCCACAATAATTTAATGCCAGTTTCTTGCTGTTTTTCTTTATGATAATTTACGATGGTCTGGAGGCGTTTTTCGCTTTCGCGAAAGCTATTTCCCTCTGCCACAAGATCAAAATCGTGAAAACAATAATAATCAAATCCCATCTTGCTTATAAACTCAAACGCAGCATCTGCCTTTGTTCTAGCAGCATCTATCGCATCTTTAGGAGTATCCCACGGAAATCGCTGAGTACCTGGTCCAAAAGGATCTGCACCCTGCCCGCAGAAGGTATGCCAGTATGCAACTGCAAATTTAAAATGTTCCCGCATCGATTTTCCTCTTACGATCTGGTTTGGATTGTAATACTTAAAAGCTAGGGGATTGTCAGATTCCTTGCCTTCAAATTCAATCTTTGAAATATTTTTAAAATAAGTTGTCATTAGTCATTGGTTTTAAATTCTTGAATTGCGTTTAATGCTTTTTTCCACTGAATATAAGCCTGCTCATAATGATGAGTAGTTGTGTCTGGATAAAAAGTAATCACTTTATCTTTTGCTATAACTTCTTTTAGGTTATTAAAACTACCATTTGCAAGTCCCACGCATCGAGCTGCTCCTGTAGCTCCATTTGTTTTGTAGAGTTCTATAGGTTGTTTGAGTAATGTCGCGAGTGTTATAGGGAGTATGCTTGCGCGAAATAAATTGTCATTTCCAGCACGAATAACCTTTGCTGTAGCGCCATCATTTTTTAGGATTTCCATTCCATAAGTATATGAAAAAGCCAGTCCTTCTAGTGCCGCTCGAAAGAAATGAGCTCTGGTGTGTATGTTGAGGTTGAGGTTTAGAATATGCGCGCCCATATCTTGATTGTTAAAAACACGTTCTGCTCCATTACCAAAGGGGAGAACTATCAATCCATCAGAACCCACAGGTACTTCTTGTGCAAGTGCATTCATTTCTGAATATCCATCTGCGTTCACCTTAAAATTATCCTTTAGCCAGCGGTACAATATTCCAACGGAGTTAAGACATAGTAATTTCCCGATGCGTGGTTGTTCTGGTGTGTGATTTATGTGCGCAAAATTATTAATGCGCGTGCCTTCAGATGTAACGGTACTATCGGTCACTGCATAGAGTACTCCAGAGGTTCCACCTGTGGCTGCTACTTCTCCTGGTTCTAGTATATTGAGCGCCATTGCATTGTTTGGTTGGTCACCTGCTCTATATAATATAGGAGTTCCTTTGTAAAGTCCAGACTGTTTTTCACCTTTATAGCTTACTTCACTCTGTAGGCCTAGTGATGGTTTTACAGTTGCTAGTAGTTCACTATTAAATTCAAAATGATTCATAATAGTTTTTGAGACTTGGTCTTTTTCAAAATCCCAAAAAACACCTTCGGAGAGTCCAGATTTTGTTGTCGTTGCCTCACCAGAAAGACGGAAAGCAAGATAGTCTCCAGGAAGCATTATTTTGTGAATTTTCGAGTAGTTTTCGGGTTCGTTGTCTTTGACCCATTTTAGCTTTGATGCTGTGAGGTTTGCAGGTGAGTTTAAAAAAGTACGAAGGGAAGTGGTTGGGCCAATTTTTGCGAAAGCAGTGTCACCAATTTTTACAGATCTACTGTCACACCAAATAATGGCAGGTCGCACAATCTCACCATTTTTATCTACCGTTACGAGTCCGTGCATCTGATATGCAATCCCAATACCTTTAATTTGTTTAGAATTGATGTTGTGCTCAGAAAGTATACGATTTGTAGCAATACATAAATGTTTAAACCACAGTTCTGGGTCTTGCTCTGCCCAACCTAGATGAGGTGTTTGGAAGTTCATTTCATCCTTTGGCTCCTGTGTAGAGGCTATGTTTTCTCCAGTGTGAGTATCTACAAGAGATACTTTGAGGGACGAGGTGCCTAGATCATAACCTATATAATATGTCATTGCCATTTTTATTTGCTTAAAACTACAGATAATCTATTAGATCTAAGTGGCGTGCTAGAAATTTTATCAATTTTTTGGTAAGATCAAAATATCTCTTGATTGTTACATTTTGACTTCTATGGTGTAATCTGACTTAAAGTTTCTATTTTACAAACAAAATAAGGAATGAGATTTAGATAAAATGACCTTATGAAGAATAACAAAATAATTTTAGTGAAGAGTTTGTTTTACCTATGTTTAAGGCGGCACACTAGGAATCTATAAACCACTAGAAAGAAGCTATCTTCTTGAAACAATATATTAAAAAAGGTCTTGCAATTGCGAGACCTTTTTTAATATATTATTTCAAATTACTTTGCTTTTTTAAAAATATAGCGAGTAACATAAATTCCTTTACCGTCACCTTTTCCTGCATCGCTTTCAATACCACTATTTACAAAAGCCAGCTCCCATCCTTCAGAAGCCATTTCGTTTATTTTTGAAGTAACAATAGCGTCATTTGCAGCAATGTTCTGGAAACGAATTCCACCTAGATTGAAGAAATTTAAAAGTTTTGTTTCATCAAAAGCCTTGACACGAATTTCGTCACGTTTTGATTTATTTCTTTTATCATCCTCACCAGTTCTTTCAGAGGTAAACTCTTTGTAATCTCTTGTTTCGTTTGTAGTAATCATACGAGATCTACCAAGCCCATTAGGTACAATAGATTCGATTACAGTCACGGTTTGATACTCAAATGTTTGTGCTGTCAATGTTTGCATAGATGCTATAAAAACTATAGCAATTAAGTACACTTTTTTCATTAAGATTTGTTTAAAAATTTTTCAAAATTAACTAAATAAACGTTTAGATAAATTTTAAATTACTTTTTTTAAACAAATATGATGATGTTTACATCATTATTTAGTCACTTTACTACTTAAAACTACCTATTTTTACAATAGATAAGAAACTATGACAGGAACCGTTTATAAATCTACAGGAAGTTGGTACACCGTAAAGACGGAAGAAGGACAATGGTTCGAATGCCGAATTAAAGGGAAGTTTCGCATTCAAGGTATTAAGAGTACAAATCCAGTCTCTGTAGGAGACATAGTAGATTTTGATCTTGATACAAAGAGTGATTTAGAAACTGGGGTAATTACTAACATTCACGAGCGTGAAAATTACATTGTACGTAAGTCTGTAAACCTCTCTAAACAAACACATATTATTGCCAGTAATGTAGACACTGTTTTTTTATTAGTAACGCTTAATAACCCACCTACATTTACAGCCTTTATAGATCGTTTTCTTGTTACCGCAGAGGCGTATCACATTAAGGCAGTATTACTTTTTAATAAAATTGACACTTATAACGAGGAAGAAATACTCGAAATAAAATTTCTTGCAGCAATGTATCGTGAGATAGGATATGAGTGTGTTGGGATTTCTGCAATTACAAAGAAAAATGTAGATAAGGTAAAGGAGATGATGGAAGGCAAGACCTGTATGTTTACAGGTCACAGTGGTGTAGGTAAATCTACACTTGTTAATGCTATTGAGCCATCTTTAGATCTTAAGACAAAACAAATAAGCAGGCAGCATTTACAAGGGCAACATACAACAACCTTTGCAGAGATGTTTGACCTTCATTTTGATGCTCGTATCATTGATACTCCTGGTATTAAAGGCTTTGGTATTGTAGATATGGAGCGTGAAGAAATAGGAGATTATTTTCCAGAGTTTTTTGCACTTAAAAGCGACTGTAAATTCAATAATTGTTTACACCTAGAAGAACCTAAATGTGCCATAAAAGAAGGACTTGATAACGATGAGTTGTTTTGGTCACGGTATAAAAGTTATACTCAAATGTTAGAAGGTGATGATGCACAACATTACCGTAAAGACATCTACCCAGAACAACAATGAAAGCTGTAATACAACGCGTTACTCAAGCGTCTGTTACTATAGACGATATTGTAACGTCTGAAATCAAACAAGGCTTACTCGTATTATTAGGTGTTACAAATCACGACACTCAAGAAGATATAGAATGGCTCACCAATAAAATTATTGGGATGCGCATTTTTAATGATTCAAACGGAGCAATGAATCTCTCTATAGAGGCTGTAGATGGAGATATTCTTGTGATTAGTCAGTTTACATTAATGGCAAGCACAAAAAAGGGAAACAGGCCTTCCTTTATAGAAGCTGCACGTCCAGAAAAAGCAATTCCAATGTATGAGTCTTTTGTAAATACGCTTTCGCGAAAGCGAAATAAAACTACATATACAGGAACATTTGGTGCAGATATGAAAGTACAACTCCTTAATGATGGCCCAGTGACCATTGTAATAGATACCCTCAATAGGATATAATTCAGCCTTTTAATTATTGAAAATTAGAGATGAATAATATTTAATGTTACCAACAGTTCCGATAATTAATGTAAAAATATAAATACACACCAGCATTGGGATAAGACTTAACAAAAACCATAATACTCCTGTTTTCTTAACTAAATTAATAACTGGTAATATAATACTACAGAATAGTACAAATAACGCTATATTATCAGGTATCTCTATCCCAAATATAAACTCGCATAAAATAAAAATAAAGAACAAGGAGATTTAAATAACATTAAATTTTTCATAAAAAAACAGGTTTTTAAAAAGAGGACTAGTGTTGTTGCTATCAAAAATAGAAAGCTTTGCTTTAGTGCTTTTTCGAAAAATTAGTATTTTTAAATCATCCCTACAATATAACAGAGATATTAACAATACCTAATAAACCACTCGATGAAAATTATTATAATTATACTGTTTTTTTCAGTTACTTCATTTGGTCAGAAAAGCTATATCGTGACAGCGAAAAGTGGATTAATTATTAGAAACAAGCCAGACATTAATGCAAGTAAAATAGGAAAACTCAATTTTGAGGAGAATGTATTTATAACGAAAATTACAACTGGCGCTGCTTTTACTGCAGAAAATATAAATGGATATTGGGTAAAAATTAAAGCAAAAAATGGAAAAGAAGGATATGTTTTTAATGGTTTTTTAAAACCTTTTGCAAAGCATAGTATAATATATTCTACGCATAGAAGAGATAACGGCAGTCATCAAGAATTAAAAGCGACCATTAATAACAAAGAAACGGTTCTCATAAGTTTTAAAGACCAGCGCTGTTTTGATATTTTAGAAATACAAGACTATAATAATGATGGTTATGAAGAAGTACTTATAGAAACTAACGCTTGTGGGGGTAACTGTTGTGGGAATTCAGTACTGGTGTTTTCATATGACGGTAATACATTTATAGAAACAGAAGAAGTGGGATATGACTTTGATGGAATAGACTTACACTATGACAGAAACAACGTAAGGCTTATTGTAGTAGATGATCAAAATATAGGCGCTGGCAACACGACCTTATGTGGCGACGAAAAAAAAGCATATATTTTTGAAAATAATAAGTTAGAAGTAGCACGCATAGAAGCAGATAATATGATAACTGCCATTACTGAGGTAAGATCATCTGATTTTATAAAATTAGAAAGTGAAATAACAACTAAAATTACTATCAATTATGATTTAGATAATAATGGTATTGATGATAAGATTATAGCTAGTTATTGGGAAAGATGGGGGATTTTACATAATTGTAAAATCATTTTTAATAATGAAACATTAGATATAGAGGCTGCTATAGGTTCTCCTAAGCGAATAGGTATTTTAGAGTCAAAAACAAATAATGTAAATGATTTAGTTATAGAGTGTGACACAATTTTAAAATGGAATGGTACTACCTATAAATAATCAGATATTAGAAAAAAATAGATCAATCAAAAATAAAATTTAACTCCCTCATTCAAAAAGATTACTTTGCTCATTCTAGATGTATTGTGATCGACATTTTGCCTACTGGATAGATTTCAATAATAATCTTATTAAGATATCCATCGATAATTCAAAGAACTATATTTTGTGTAAAAAAGAAGATATTAATTTTGAAGATTATAAATGATTATCGTGAAAGAAAATGAAAAAAATTGTGTTATCTAAAATCTAATTGTAAGATAAGTTTGGCTTTTACATAAAACGGATTAGTTTTGGTAAAAAAACATATGAATATCCAAGATTCTCAAAAAGCCGTTGATGAGTGGATCAAAAATCACGGAGTACGTTATTTTAATGAGCTCACTAATATGGCACAACTTACTGAAGAAGTAGGAGAGGTGGCACGCATTATTGCGCGTCGTTATGGAGAACAAAGTGAGAAAGAAAGTGATAAGAATAAAGATTTAGGAGAAGAGCTAGCAGATGTAATGTTTGTAGTTTTGTGTCTTGCAAATCAAACAGGAGTTAATCTACAAGAAGCCTTTGATAAAAAACTAGATGTTAAAACAGAGCGTGATCACGATCGTCATCATAATAATGAAAAATTAAAGTAAGACCATTTTATGCTTCTTAAAGTACAGCACACAAGCGCAAATTGTTTTGGTAATATCCAAATTACAGGCTCAAAAAGTGAAACTAATAGACTTCTCATTCTTCAAGCATTGTTTGAAGGTATTACTGTAAAAAATATATCAAATAGTGACGACGCAGAGGTTATGCAAAAAGCATTAGCATCAAAAGATGAGGTAGTAGATATACACCACGCTGGTACAGCGATGCGATTTCTTACAGCATACTTTTCTATTCAGGAAGGACGTGAGATAGTACTCACAGGGAGCGCTCGTATGCAAGAACGTCCTATGGCTATTCTTGTAGAAGCATTACAACAACTAGGTGCATCTATTTCATATCCTAAAAATGATGGATACCCACCGCTTAAAATCACAGGCAGTAAGATTGATAAAAATACCGTAACACTCAAAGCAAATGTGAGTAGCCAGTATATCTCTGCATTAATGATGATGGGGGCAAAGTTAGAAAATGGTTTAACTATACATTTAGATGGTAAAATCACTTCAGTCCCATACATTAATATGACATTGGCGTTATTGCATCAACTCGATATTAATGCACAGTTTGAGGGTCAGACAATTACAATACATCCAGGTAGAACTAGTAATGAAGAGAGAGAGATCACAGTAGAGTCAGACTGGAGTAGTGCTTCTTATTTTTATAGTATTGTTGCGCTTTCGCGAAAGCGCACTCAAAACACCTCTATCACCATAGCGAGTTACAAGCAAGATAGTTTGCAAGGAGATGCGTCTTTGCAGGATTTTTATAAACAGATGGGGGTGATCTCTACTTTTAATGATGATAAGCTCACACTTGCACTTGCAGAAAATTTTGAAATTCCCAAAAAAATCACATTAGATCTAGCAAACTCACCCGATATCGCACAAACAATTGCAGTTACCTGTTTAGGTTTAGGGATAGGTTGTTATCTCACAGGATTACATACCTTAAAAATAAAAGAGACAGACAGACTAGAAGCTTTGCGAGAAGAGATTACTAAATTGGGAGGGCATATTATAGTAACAGAGAAGGAACTCACATTATCACCTCAAAAAGGGGAGCTTGCTAAAAATGTTTCTATAGCAACATATCACGATCATCGTATGGCAATGGCATTTGCACCACTGGCATTAGAAGTACCTTTGTTGATTGAGGATGCGGGTGTAGTCTCAAAATCATACCCAGATTTTTGGGCAGATTTAGAAGCTTTAGGATTTAGTCAAGAGATAATTGGTTAAAACCTTGACAACCCCTATCTCGAGATTGTATATTTGCGCTTTTGTTTTAGGAAAATAAAAGCAAAAGAATATTAAAATAAAACTTGATCACATATGAAGTTATCCCATTTTAACTTTGATTTACCACAAGAATTATTAGCAGATCGTCCTACAGAAAATCGTGACGAATCTCGATTAATGGTTTTAAATAGAAAAGAGCAAACCATCGAGCACAAGATGTTCAAAGATCTCATAGACTATTTTGAGCCAGAAGATGTAATGGTACTCAATAATACAAAAGTGTTTCCAGCGCGTTTGTATGGCAATAAAGAAAAAACAGGAGCTCGTATTGAGGTGTTTTTATTAAGAGAACTTAATTCTGAGACACGACTTTGGGATGTTCTTGTAGATCCAGCACGTAAAATACGTATAGGAAATAAACTTTATTTTGGAGATGATGAGACCTTAGTAGCAGAGGTGATTGATAATACAACCTCTCGTGGTCGAACGCTACGTTTTTTATATGATGGATCTTATGAAGAGTTTAGAAATAAATTAACTTCATTAGGAGAGACCCCACTTCCTAAATATATAAACAGAGAAGTAGAGCCACAAGATGAAGAGCGCTACCAGACTATTTATGCAAAAGAGGAGGGAGCTGTTGCAGCACCTACAGCAGGATTGCATTTTTCTAAACATCTATTAAAGCGTTTGGAAATTAAAGGAGTAAACTTTGCAGAGGTAACCTTGCACGTAGGTTTAGGGACTTTTAGTCCAGTTGAGGTTGAAGATCTTTCTAAGCATAAAATGGACTCTGAAGAAGCATATATACGTAAGCCAGCTACAGATATAATAAACAACGCGATTGTAGAAAAACGTCGTATTTGTGCAGTAGGTACAACGGCAATGCGTGTTATGGAAAGTGCCGTTTCTAGTAATAACACTCTTAATGAGTTTGAGGGATGGACGAATAAGTTCATTTTTCCACCATATGATTTTAGTATAGCAAACTGTATGATCACAAACTTTCATACACCTAAGTCTACATTGCTTATGATGGTCTCTGCTTTTGCAGGTCACGACTTTATGAAAAAGGCATATGAAGAAGCAGTAAAAGAAAAATATAGATTTTATTCTTACGGAGATGCGATGTTAATCATCTAATCTTAGTAGAGATATCTTTTTTAAAAATCCTAAACATTATATAATGTTTAGGATTTTTTTATCATTCAAATAGTCTAGTCAAGAACTATAAACTAATAACAACTCCGTACCTTTGCGATGTGAGAACAGATAAAAGAGATATACGTAAACTTACCAAAGAAGAGCTTAGAGAATTTTTTGTTTTACAAGGTGATAAAGCGTTTAGAGGTAATCAGGTGTATGAATGGCTATGGCAAAAGGGAGCGCACGATTTTGTAGATATGACTAATATCTCTAAAGAGACTCGCATATTATTAGACCAGCATTTTGTGATTAATCACATACGTGTAGATGATATGCAACAAAGCTCTGATGGTACAATTAAAAATGCTGTAAAACTTCACGATGGTCTGGTTGTAGAATCTGTGTTAATACCTACAGCATCTAGAACAACAGCTTGTGTCTCTTCTCAAGTAGGATGTAGTTTAAACTGTAAATTTTGCGCTACAGCAAGACTCAAGCGTATGCGCAATCTTAATCCAGATGAGATCGTAGATCAGGTAGTGGTGATAGATAGACAAAGTAGGTTATATCACGATAGACCACTCTCTAATATTGTTTTTATGGGAATGGGAGAACCATTAATGAACTACAATAATGTAATTAAAGCCATAGATAAAATTACAGACCCAGAAGGATTAGGGATGTCTCCTAAGCGTATTACAGTGTCAACTTCTGGAGTTCCTAAGATTATTAAGAAAATGGCAAATGAACAAGTGAAGTTTAATCTTGCTGTTTCATTACACTCTGCTTTAGATGATATACGCACAGAGATAATGCCTTTTAATGAACAAATGCCTCTTGGAGAACTTAAGGAAGCGCTTGTATATTGGTATGAAAAAACAGGAAAGCGCATTACCTATGAATATGTAGTGTGGGATGGTATTAATGATCGTCATATTGATATTATGGCATTATTAGATTTTTGTAAAGCAGTTCCCAGTAAAGTAAATCTTATAGAATACAATCCTATAGATGATGGTCAATTTCAACAGGCAGATCCAGAAGTTATAGATCGATATGTGTCTATCTTAGAAAAAAATGGAGTAACAGTGACTGTGCGTAGGTCTAGAGGTAAAGATATAGATGCCGCTTGTGGACAGCTCGCAAATAAGAAGTAACAAAAGCTTTTCAATCCTTATCTTTACCACTATGAAAGTTGTATCCCAGATAAAGGACCCTATCGCATATGAGATGGAAATTTTTGAAGAAAAATTTTCGCTTTCTATGCGTTCTAAAGTCGCATTATTAAATAGGATTACGCATTATATTGTAAATCGAAAGGGGAAACAAATGCGACCTATGTTTGTTTTTCTTACAGCAAAAATGCTAGGAAATGGGGAGGTAAATGATCGTACATATCGAGGTGCATCTGTGATAGAGCTCATTCATACGGCAAGTCTTGTTCACGACGATGTGGTAGACGATAGCAATATGCGTCGTGGTTTTTTCTCTCTTAATGCATTATGGAAAAATAAAATAGCTGTTCTTGTAGGAGACTTTTTATTCTCAAAAGGATTATTGCTTTCTATAGATAATGGAGATACAGATTTGCTACAAATTATTTCTGTTGCTGTGCGCGAAATTTCTGAAGGCGAACTTCTACAGTTAGAGAAAGCCAGGAAACTTGATATCACAGAAGATCTTTACTATGAGATAATACGTCAAAAAACAGCAACACTCATTGCTGCGTGTTGTGCAATGGGAGCAAGAGCTGTACATTCAAAAAATAAAGAAGTAAAGAAGATGCACAAATTTGGAGAGCTCATAGGTATGGCTTTTCAAATCAAAGATGATCTCTTTGATTATGGTACTGAGGCTATAGGAAAACCTACAGGTATAGACATTAAAGAACAAAAAATGACTTTACCGCTTATTTATGTTTTAAACACTGTTTCTGATAAAGATAAAAAGTGGCTTATTAATAGCATAAAAAATAAGAATACAGATAAGAAACGTGTAAAAGAAGTAATTTCATTTGTAAAAAATAATGGAGGTTTGGAGTATGCTATTCAAAAAATGAAAGCACTTCAAGCAGAGGCATTAGAAATTTTAATGCAATACCCCAAGTCAGAATATAGAGATTCTCTAGAGCTTATGGTAAACTATGTGATAGATCGTAAGAAGTAGAGAATATTAACTTAGATTTTTTTAAATAACGTGAGTTCGATATAAGAAAACAAGATAATCATTTGGCTGTTAGGTGTTTTATGTCTTTGTTACTTGTTTTTTATTGAAACGTAAGTCAGATTTTTATGTTTTTAGTTAATTAAAACTCATTTTTTATAATCAAAGTAAGCTTGTAAGTTGATTTACTTTATAACTAATTGACATACAATAATTTTT
>CALKZS010000099.1 GCA_938002835.1 uncultured Dokdonia sp.
TAAAAAAAAGTTTTGATTTTCAATATGGGGATCTTGATACAAATGGTCTATTCTATCGGTATTAAATAAAGATGATCGTCTTTTTACACCATGTACTTCATAGTTCTTTTTTAATAAAAACTCACTTAAATACGCACCGTCCTGACCAGTAACTCCTGTTATTAATGCTATTTTTTTTTGCATTTTTCTAAATTTGTAATTTCTAAATTAAAAACTTATGACTTCAAACCTAAAATTGAATTTCTTGGTCTTCTAGCAAAAGTACGATAATTGCTAATCTCAACAAGGTTTATCTGTTCTGATAAATTATTTTCTACTAATATATATTTTGCGAAATCGAACCATGTCATTGTTTTCTTGTCAGAAAAATGACTAACACCATATCTTTTGCTTCTTTTAACAATTAAAGACACAATATAGTTCGCTAAATTAATAGTGTCCGTTGGACGCCCATTTTGATCATTAGTAATGCGTAATTCTTTTTCTGTTTTAGCCTTTTCTAAAATAGTTTTATAAAAATTCTTACCATAGGTTTTACTATATAACCAAGATGTTCTTATTATGAAAAACTCTTTTAAGATGTGCTGCACAAGCAACTCTCCTTGTAATTTAGATTTTCCATATTCATTAATAGGATTTGGCTCATCTGTTACTAAATACGGAGTTTCTTTTTCACCATCAAACACATAATCTGTAGAAACATGAATTAAAATAATACTATGTTTTTTACAATTTTCTGCTAAGCTTTTCACCCCTTCAGCATTTATCGTATAAGCCTCCTCAGGCTCTTTTTCAGCTTGCTCTACATTAGTATATGCAGCACAATTAATACAATATTCAAAATTATTTTTTCTAAAGTAGGTCTCTAACTCTATCTTATTTGTAATATCTAAATCTTGCCTAGATAAAAATGTAAAATCTAAACCAATAGAATTAACAGAATAAAGTTCTTCTATGGTCCTTCCTAGTTGTCCACTCGAACCCGTTACTAATATACGCTGTTCCATTTATTTATATGTACTGTAATCTGGGAAGCTCTTTATCTTTTTCAGATACAATGACTTTTCCAGAAATATTCCAATCAATATTCAAGCGTTCATCGTTATATACTATTCCCGATTCTGATTCCTTATTATAAAAATTATCACATTTATAAGAAAAAATACTTTCATTTTCCAAAACGTGAAACCCGTGAGCAAAGCCTCTTGGAATATATAATTGTTGATGTTTTTCTGTGTCTAAAATAACAGAAAATGATCGTCCATAAGTTTTGGATCCTTTTCTTAAGTCTACAGCTACATCCAAAACTTTTCCCTTCAATACTTTTACAAGTTTCGCCTGTGCATGTTCCCCTTTCTGAAAATGCAGCCCCCTTAATACTCCCTTAGAAGATTTAGACACATTATCTTGAACAAAATTCACATCTATTCCTGTTAGAGCTCTAAATTTTTTTTCATTAAAACTCTCGTAGAAATAACCTCTATCATCCTCAAAAACTTGAGGTGTCAATAAGAAGCATCCTTGTAAAAAAGTTTTTTCAACTTTCATATCTACTATTTTAATAACTGTTGAAGGTATTCGCCGTAACCACTTTTAAGTAAAGGTTTCGCTAATTTAGCTAGTAGGCTTTTATTTATATATCCCATTTTAAAAGCCTCTTCTTCTATACAACCTATTTTTTGTCCTTGTCGCTCTTCAATAACTTGTACAAATTGAGATGCCTGCATTAAAGAGGTAAATGTTCCTGTATCTAACCAAGCTGTTCCTTTATCTAATATTTGAACATTTAAAACGTCTCTATCTAAATAAACCTTATTTATGTCAGTAATCTCCAGTTCCCCTCTCCTACTAGGCTTTATGTTTTTTGCAATCTCTATAACCGAATTATCATAAAAATAAATACCGGGAATCGCAAAATTAGACTTAGGTTGTTCTGGCTTTTCTTCTATGGAAATCACTTTATTATCACTATCAAACTCAACGACGCCATAACGTTCAGGATCTTGAACATGATACGCAAAAACAACACCTCCATTTGGCTCTGTATTGCTTTGTAAAGCCTTACTCAAGCCAGAACCATAAAATATATTATCTCCTAAAATTAACGCGACACTATCGTTTCCTATAAAAGACTCTCCTATAATAAAAGCTTCAGCTAAACCTCTTGGTTCCTCTTGGATCGCATAATCAAACCTACACCCATAAGCACTACCATCTCCTAATAATTCCTGAAATCTAGGTAAATCTTTAGAGGTGGAAATCACAAGAATTTCTCTAATTCCACTAGACATTAACGTAGTTAATGGATAGTATATCATTGGTTTGTCATAAACAGGCATCAACTGCTTACTCACAACCTTTGTTAAGGGATATAATCGTGTTCCAGACCCTCCAGCTAATATAATCCCTTTCATAATGATTCATATTTCTTAATATACCAGTCTATTGTTTTAACAATACCTGATTCAAAATTCTCTTTAGCGTTCCACCCTAATTCCTCTTCTATTTTAGAAGCATCAATAGCGTATCTATAATCATGACCTGGTCTATCTTTTACAAAAGAGATTTGTTTTATATACGATTCTTCTTTGGGTTTAATCTTGTCTAAAGTATCACAAATAAAACGCGCTATA
>CALKZS010000100.1 GCA_938002835.1 uncultured Dokdonia sp.
CAAATCGGTATTTCCCACCCTTTTTTAACCACGAAGCATCTTTATCTACACTATCTGCATATTCTTTAGTAACAACAATCTCTTCTTCATCTTTTCTATCCTCTGTTACTTTATGAGTTGTCTTTCCTTTAGGTTTTAAAGAAGTATCAATAACACTAGCATCGATTATAGCTCCTATTTTTACGATTATTTTGTGAGCCTCTAGTTGTCTATTGATTTCTTTAAAAAGAGGCTCATAAGATATTGCTTTAAAATGGTAATAATTTGGACGCCCATCTATAAATGTATTTATTTGTGTGAAAAATGTACGTTTGATCTTACGAGAATGTATATCGGAAATACTATCGGCTAAAGTGGGGTGTTGTACTAATTCCATAAAAAAAAGATGCAAAATGTATCCAATTTAAACAAACCCTTGCAACGGCCTCCGTTTGTTTTGGTTTTGCGTAAGCAACAATCTTAAATGTCTTTATAGAATCTGTTTGAACTTCTATCGATTGCAAAAATGTCGTCTAATATCTAGAAATTTCTTTGACTTTTTGACTGTAAGTAGATATACTAATAAAAATAGTAAAGAGAATGGTGATGAGCCTTTTGATATACATATTGATGAATTTTATAAACCAAATAAAAAAAACTTCTATCGGAATATTAGATATAAGGTTTTTAAAACTATACCTATCAATATTTTTAAGGTAACGTATACGCTTTCGCGAAAGCGTATACCTTCTATTCTCTATCTTTATACTTTGCTTTTTTACTACCTGAGTACATCTCATACTTAGCAAAACGACTTTCTAAACTACCGTTAAACACTTTAATTTTTCGGCTAGGTCTAAGTCCTACGTGTTTTAGAGATTCTAAATTTGAAGTGATCATCCAAGCGTGTGTCCCAGGATATCCACACTTGAGAGTATCTCCTATCTCTTTATAAAAAGCTTCCATCTCAATGGGTAGTCGCTCACCATATGGAGGATTAAAAACAATCTGTAAGAAATCTTCTCCTTGTTTTTTTGATTCAAAAAAGTTATCCTCTCTTACTGTTATAAAGTCAGCAAGTTGTGCATTTTTAATATTTTCTTTGGCCTTAGCTACCGCAGAAGGTGCTTTATCATACCCTGTAATTGTATATTTAAAATCTTTTACCTTTTTAAGAGCAGAGGCTTCTATGAGATCATAAAGATCTGGATCCCAATCATCCCATTTTTCAAAGGCAAACTCCTTGCGATTAAGATTTGCTGGCACATTACAAGCAATCATTGCTGCTTCTATGAGCATTGTCCCAGAACCACACATAGGGTCTAATAAATCTGACTGACCGTGCCAACCACTCATCATCACTAATCCAGCTGCCAGTGCTTCATTTATAGGAGCGATATTAGTAATTGTGCGATACCCTCTATGGTGTAAAGAAGCACCACTACTATCTAATGAGAGTGTACACCAGTTATCTTGTATATGTACATTAAGACGCACATCTGGATGTTTTGTATCTACATTAGGGCGTATTTTTTCTTCTTTTCTAAATTTATCTACAATGGCATCTTTGGTCTTAAAAGATACATATTGAGAGTGTGTGAAGGTGTTACCACTTACAGTAGCATTAATGGCAAATGTGCTATTTACAGTCATATACTTGCGCCAGTTAATGCGTTGCATACGTCTGTAAAGATCGTCTTCATTCATCACTCTAAAATCTGCAATGGGCTTGAGTATTTTAATCGCGGTTCTACAACAGAGATTTGCCTTATACATAAACCCTTTATCACCTGTAAAAGAGACGTTACGCACACCTATTTCTACATTTCCTGCTCCTAGATTACGGAGTTCTTCTGCAAGTATACGCTCGAAGCCAAAAAAAGTTTTGGCCACCATCTTAAAGTTTTTGTTACTCTCACTCATATACCGCAAAAATACACTAATTTTACTCCCTTAATGATGTAAAAAAAATCTACCTCTTGCTAGCTATTTTACTTCCCATTATTGCCGTAGGCATAGGACTCTCTATTGTACTTATATTCAAACCTGTAATAAACAATAGTATTAAATTACTCCTCTCTTTTAGTGGTGCTTTTTTGTTATCTACAATTATTTTTGAATTCTTACCTAAAGTATATGATGAAGCCTCTCATAATGTAGGTGTTTTTATAATGGCAGGATTACTAATGCAAATTTTATTAGAATTTAGTTCTAAAGGTGCAGAACACGGTCACGTACATCACAAGGATGCTGAAAAATTTCCTTTAGTATTATTTATAAGTTTATGTACACACGCACTTATAGAAGGATTTCCATTAGAAGAAAATGTTAGTTTACTTTATGGTGTTGTCATACATAAAATACCTATTGCCATTATTATTTCTGCTTTTTTGATAAACTCAAAAATGAGTTTGTCTAAGATCATTCTTTTTATTTTCATTTTTAGTTTAATGACACCTATTGGTGCTTTTATTAAAACGCAAATTACTTTTTTAGATACGTATAACAATCATATTAATGCATTTGTAGTAGGTGTTTTATTACACGTTTCTACCACTATTCTTTTTGAATCTTCAAAAAATCATCAATTTAATGCTTCAAAACTCGGTATTATCATTCTAGGTATCGTCATAGCGTACTTTATCTAATGTTTACAAGAGAACAATCTAAAGAAATACGAAAACAGTTTTGGATCTTTTTTGGAAAACGATATCCTAGAAAATGGCTACGTTACAATACTGGTATTAAAGGTGTTGTTCTTAAATTTGATTTTGATACAAAAAAAGCTATTGTTGCCATAGATGCAGCATCTAAAGATGAGATAGATCGTGCTTATTATTTTGAAAAAATAGAAAGTTTGAAAAGTCTACTACTAGAAGAAGTATCTCAAGATATTGTTTTTGATACGTCCTATATTCTAGAAAGCGGTAAAGTGATTTCTAGAGCATATCTGCAATTAAATAATGTCAACATTCACAACAAAACTCATTGGCCTCAAGTATTTGATTTCTTTAATGAAAATATGTCTAAACTAGAGTTATTTTATCTAGAGTATCAAGATTTTATAAAATCATAAATATGTTGATTGTCTTTTTTATTTCGCTATAGCGAAATACTATATCTAGTATCAATATTAAAACGATAACACAAAAAAGTGTCCAAAGCTTTTACGGCAAAACTTCTTCTCATTTACAGATAACTTGTTATTATCTATGATGAGCCCTAACATACTATAGCTTCGTTTTTTACTATATACTTCTGGAATACTACTAATCTGGCAATTATTAATATGCAATAAAATAAGGCTTTTCATTTTTCCAAAATTGGCTGGAAGTTCTGTAAAAAGATTATGTCCTGCGTGAATTACCCATACTTTTTTCATCCCAGTAATGTCTTCTGGAATATCTATAAGATTATTGTGTTCTATATATAAGTTACGTAATTGCTGTAAACTACCAAGCGATGTAGGAAATTCTGATAGTTTATTATCTGTAAGCCATAATGAACTTAAGTGTTTTATACTTGATACATACTCAAAATGATTAAATCCATCTAAATTATTATTACTTAAGTTAAGATCTTTTAGATATGTAAGTCCTTCTATATTTTCTGGTATTTCAGATATTTCATTATGTTGAAAATTGAGAAACTCTATAGATAAATCTTTAATTTTATGTATTACAACTTCTAACTTTAGATCAGGATTATTATTTAAGGATAACTGTTTTAATCTAGTAAAACGATTTATAGTGCTTGGCAAGTTATCAAGATGCATACTATCTAAAATTAAAACTCTCAATTCTTTAGGATTAGGGAGTTTTAAAAATAAAGAGTCTAGATTAATATCACCTCTAGTAGATACATTTAACATTCTCAAATTTTTGAGTCCATCAATATTATATATAACATCCTGAGATTCTGAAAGGTCTAACCTCAATATATCTTTACTATTTTCTTCATTAGATATTTGAGTTATTGTATCATTATAATATGTTTTATACGTATTGCAACTAAACAATAATAATATTGTAAAACCAATAAGAATAGTATGTATTATAAATCTCATATTAATCTAGTTGTATACTTCCCGAAGTTCTAACTTCATAAAACAATTTATCTGGTGCAGCTACATCCCAAGGAAATCTTGGGTTTAGTCCAAAGTTATCGTGCAATGTATTTTGAATATATGCGCCTAATTTTTGACTATTAACTCCTAGAGAACCACTTACACTATAAAACTCATCTTGATAAGTAGCATAACCGTATAAATTGGTATAAAATAGGTGTTTTTGAGAGGGTTCTATAAACCATACATTCTTTCTTCCATCATCACTATTTAATGTATTTGTAGGGGTCCTTGAAAAATTTGGTTTAGGAGTGAAAAGATCTAATCCTATACCTGCAAGGTATGCAGATTGATTAGAAGTTATCGTAGAGTAACTAATATAAAGTGAACCCGTAGCTCCATAATCTGTTGCTTGACCATTAAAAATATTTCCTAGTTTAAGATCATTTCTAAAAACCATTTGAATACTATAATCTCTTTCACTATAACGCACTATAACACTACCTCTTCTAGAAGTATATGCAGAGAGAGCTTTAGTTAACAACTCTCTTTGAAATCCAAAACCAAGCCCTTTAAAACCTCCAGACTCTCTACTGTCAAAAAGTAAAGAACTAGAATTCTGAAAAATAGATGCTCCTAGTAAATTGTTGTTTTTACCTACTCCTCCAAGAGCAAATAATTCATACCCACCTCCTACTCCTCTTGTTTTAAGAGTATGTCTTTTAAAAATTTGATTGAGATATAGTGTCGCTCCTGTTTCTATAGACGCATCTCCATAGTTTAACGTTCCAAAACCCTTTAATGATACATTAAACAATACATTTTGATTACCTAATGTAATATTTGTTCCTAATAGAATAGCTCCATTAGTTTCTATAGATTGTCCTAAACTATCTGTTATAGTTGCAAAACTTACTAATAAAATGAACAATAACATTCGCATCTAGTAAAGGTCGTAATAATATGATGAGAATGACAAAGGAATAAGAAACTTAAGTCTATTAAAATTCATCAAGCTATTAATTACAGAGAATTAATTTACTATTGAATAACAAAAGATATCTCCAGAATAGGATCTATTTTTTTAACAGTAACATCTCGATCAAACAATCGTTCTAAATTATTACCAGCAAGATCTTCTATAATAGAATCACACTTTAAAATATAAGTTCCTTTACCCCAATCTTGAGCTGGTTTAAAAAGCGCAAAATTCTGATTCACATTTATTGTGAAATCTCCATCAATAATAGTTCCTGATTCATTTACTATTTCTAATGCACCTTTTAGACTTCCGTAGTCTAGATACTCTTGAAAGTTAATACGTAAAGCTTCTCTTGTATTTACTTTAGGCACATCTATTTTCCAAGAAATAATCGAAGGCTTTATTCTATCAAAATTCCCTACTTTAAAAGAATGCATATACTTCTCTTGCATAGCAATCCCTTGAGTATCTTTTAGCTCTTTATCTATTATTAAGGTATATGACTTATTTAAAATAAGGACTTCTCCTAATTCTCTATTAGGTCCCAAATCTCTTTTCTGTCTACCTGGTTCTATCCATAAAGTAAGTAGCTTACCATCTTCAGATAATAATGGGGTTTCTAGTGGTAATAAAGCTCTATCTACTTTTGTATTGTCACTAGTGTTTATCAAATAAATATGATCATAAATTTTTGAAGGATTTACAGGTTTTGAAAATTGTATGTACCATTTTAAAAAATTTGCTGGTAATACACTTGCATTAGGGTATAATACTTCTACCTGTAGGTAATCATAATTTTCATCAATAGCTATCACAAATGGATAGACTTCGTTTTTAAAAACAACTGTATATTCATTTCCTTTTTGAAAAGGTACTATAGGTTTAAAAATAGTATGCTTTGTATTGTGAGAAAAGCTACCTATAATATGTTTCTTATTGATAACATCTTCTGGAGATGTGTAAGTCCCTCTATAAACTTCAAAGTTGTTTCTTTTTGAGGTTGCTAAAACAATACTATCATTATAAAAAGAAAACCTTGGAGATTGTGAAAACATCTCCAAGGTCATAAATAAAACTAGTATACTAAATACTATTTCTTTTATATATTTCATTAATTAAACGTTGATTATAACCAACGATTATTACTTTTTCCTAATCTTAATTTTCCTGATGCACTACGTTGTATGTATACAAACTCTTCTCCATTAAGTTTATCAAGCTGCTGTACATTTACAAAAGGTAAATTAATAAAATCTATACCTGAAGTTCCTGCACGTTCTACTACTTTAGTACTCAATGAATCCCCAAAAGATTCTATATCTGAAACCTTAATTTTCATTAATGCTCTATTAGAATTTGCCATTAATATATAACGAGATCCTTCTTTTTCCATCTCGATAATATCTAGTGGTGTATTTGCATTTCCTAATTCTGCAACGGTACGTCCTTTTGTGTGCTTCCCAGATTTAAGCTCACTTAAAGGAAAAACTACTAATGGTGTACACGTATAACTTGCAATAAGATGTGGCTCATTATTAATTAAAGTTGTTGTGAATGTTTTGATAGGTGATGCTGTCTCATATCTACCGTGAGCAGCGTGATAAATTTCTAAAGTACTATCATCTTGCTTTTTTGTAAAAGGAAAAGAAATTGATCTAAACGTAGATGCAAACTCAGTATTACTCAAACCAGATAGCATTACTTTTCCATCTGCATATCTTACATCAGAAATAGCTAGATTACGTAAAGACCTACCTCTTCTATCTTTTGCTTCTTCAGAAATTACATTAGAAATATCTGTCTTGGTATATGATACAGATTCTAATGATACCATCTCTAAAGTATTGTTATTTACTAGAAAAAGAATTGATTTTCCAGAACTGTGTTGTGATCCTATATAAATATTTTGATTTGCAGGATTTACAACCATATCAATAATTTGTAGTTGATCACTATCTGCTCCTAGAAGTTCGCTTAAAACTGATTCTATATCAGGAATATTAAGTTTTTCATTCGTTGCTTTTGGAGCCGTACTCATATCTACAGCAACTATTTGTGCCGCTTTACTATCTCCTATAAACAATATACTTTCAGGTCCAAAAGTCATTGCATTTATAGTACCTATTTCTGGATTTCCAGTAATAAATCCGTCTGTGAGTGAGCTGTTTGCAAAAAGAGGTGTTAACAACAACCCTAATGCCATTGTAAATAATATCTTTTTCATTAGTTATGATTTTTTTTTATAAAAGTACCTAAAAAACAGTGCTTTAAAAGCAAAAAAAATGTTAAGTATGTATTTTGTTATACAACTTTTTTAATGCAACTGTAAGTTCATAAAAGTATAAATGTTTTAAGAACATAGATTCCTAATACTTATTTTGGATTATATGAGATACGCTTTCGCGAAAGCGTAAAAAACAGACCCTATTTATATAATTAAACTTTATCCATTTAATGAAATAATAGTATTTGATCATATTATTTAATAAACACTTTTGTTTGTAGTATCTTCTTAAAATTACTGATTTCAGGGAGCATATCGCGTTTTTATTGCTTATATATTTGTCATATATACGAGTAGATAATCATTTAAGAAACCTGTTAACTAATTGAAAATCGTCATTCACTCATTAAGGGTTTCAGAAAAATAAAACAAGTAATATGTTTGACAAGTCCGAAAAATAACCAAAAAGTTATATAAAAACGATTTATCAATGACGCATATAACAACGTCAATTGAATAACCTAAATACAAATGGTATAAAACTTGATATGCAAGCACACAACCATCAGGAATATCATTTTTAAAAATTACCCGTTATGAAAAAAGTTTTACTCTTTACATTATTGTTATTTTATATTATTGCATATGCTCAAAAAATACCAGTAGTTAATGTAGATAAAAAACCTTTGGGACTCTCTTCTTTAGATATAGATGTAGTTGTTACAGGTAATATTGCAACAACGACGTATGATATGCTATTTTACAACCCTACAAATGCTATTTTAGAAGGAGAATTAGATTTTCCTTTGGGTGATGGTTTTTCTGTTTCTCGTTTTGCTTTAGATATTAATGGGAAGTTACGAGAAGCAGTAGTAGTAGATAAAGAGTTGGGACGCATCGCTTTTGAAGCTGTTGTGAGAAGAAGAGTAGACCCTGCTTTACTAGAAAAAGGAACTGGCAACAATTATAAAGCTCGCATATACCCTATTCCTGCAAAAGGATATAAACGCATTGTTCTTGCTTATGAGCAAGAATTAAAGCTTTCTGATGGGAAGCATTATTATGATTTGCCATTAGCTTTTAAAAACCAATTAGAAAATTTTGACGTATCGATCACTGTACTAGAACAAGAAACTAGACCCATTGTTGTAAAGGGTAATAATGAGTTAATTTTTAAGCCCTGGCAACGTAATTTTAAAACAGAGATTCATAAAAAAGACTATACTCCTAATACACCTATAAGAATACAAATCCCTGTAGATACAGATGTAAAACAAATTAAAGATCAAGAGTTTACTTATTTATATACAAAAGTAGATGTCGCACAAGAAACTAGAAAAAATCCTAAAGAAGTCACATTGTTCTGGGATACTTCTTTAAGTATGAAAGAGCGAGATCTTAAAAAGGAAATTGAGGTACTGGATGCTTATTTTAAAAAACTCAATACAGTTACAGTAAACTTCATTAGTTTTAGTAATACTATACTTATAGAAAAATCTTTTACTATTAAAAACGGACAATGGGAAGATTTAAAAAATGTACTTGAGAATGTAAATTATGATGGCGGTACAGACTACGCTGTTCTTCCTTGTAGATCTATTAAAAAAGGAATAGTTATACTATCTACAGATGGTATGTATACACTTAGTGAATTAGATATATATAGCGCTGTCCCTATCTTTACTATAAATAGTCTTATAAAATCTAACCATCCTGCTTTACGTAAACTAGCAAACACTACTCAAGGAGGTTACATTAACCTTTCTATTTATAATACTTCAGAAGTCTTAGATATACTTTCTAAAACTCCTTATAGATTTTTAGGCGTTAAAACTTCAAATACTAATGCAGAAATATATCCCAACAAACCTACAGTAGTGACAAATGATTTTTCTATAGCGTCAAAAGGATTACAAACTGGAGACCGTATTACATTACAATTTGGTTATGGTAAAAAAGCTACAAAAGAAATAACTATTGAGATAGATAATGACATTACAGAAAGTGATATCATAAAACGTCTGTGGGCAAAAAAGAAATTAGATGCACTTTCAGAGAATACAAAAGAAAACAAACAAGCTATCACAACACTAGGTACTAATTATCAATTAGTAACAGACTACACTTCTTTAATAGTACTAGATGATGTGATGGATTATGTACGTTATAAAATCACACCTCCAGAAGAATTACTAGAAGAGTACAACCGCATTTTAAAACAGATAAATAATAAAAACGATAAAGTAGTTTTTGAAACCACAAACGATAGCCCAGAACCACAAATTATTAGAGATGATATAGATAATAAAGATAATCCTGGTAGTTATAATGAAGAAATGAGGCCTCCTCCTCCTCCTCCAGTATCAGATGCAGTGATGTATATTGAAGATGAAACTGATGTACAGGTAGATCAAGAGACTGAAGAACCTGAAGCTAATACATCTGTAATTAGTGGAGCAGCTCCTAGTTCAAACTCTCAAGCAACATATAATAAATATCAAGGAAAACTTGTTGTAAAAGACAGATATATAACAACTTCTTATCTCAAAGAGTTACGTGAGATTAAAAATGTAGATAAAGCTTATGAGTATTATCTAATACAACGCATATCTTATAAAGATGTCCCTTTTTATTATATAGATGTTGCAAACTTCTTTATGGAAACATTTAATCATTCTGTATATGCAAGACGCATAGTCTCTAACATTCCTGAGATAGATGGCGATAATTATGAATTACTTAAAGTATTTGGATATCAAATGCAAGTAGAAGAAGCTCACGAGATAGCCGCTTTTATTTTTGAACGTATCTTAGAGTTACGCCCAGAAGATTCTCAATCATACAGAGACCTTGCTATTGCCTATGAAAATATAGGAAAGTGCCAAGAAGCATTAGATCTACTCATATCTATTACAGATGGAAGCATTTATGAAAATAATCATAGACGTGTTTTTAATGGTGTAAAAACCATTTCTGAAAATGAAATCAAACATTTAATAAATGAGTATAAAGAAGATCTTGTACTAGATAGTATCTCAAAAAAATATAAAGAAACAACTCCATATGACATAAGAGTTGTAGTAGACTGGAATCATAATGATACAGATATAGATCTTCACATCATAGACCCTAATTTAGAAGAATGTTTTTATAATCATAGTACTACAAAAATAGGCGGTCAGATGTCTCAAGATATGACGCAAGGGTTTGGTCCAGAAGAATATACCGTTAAGAAAGCAATAAAAGGAGATTATTTTATCAAAGTAAATTACTACGGCAATCGTTACCAAAAAATAGAAACCCCTACATTTATGAAAGTAACCATATTTAAATATTATGGAACAAATAAAGAAACAAAAGAAACCAAAATTTTGAGGCTACTCAAAGCAGATAATGAGCAGATATTAGCAAAGGTTAGCTTTTAAAAACAATTAAATTAACGTGAGTTCGATTTAAGCGATGCCTAAATTAGGTAAAAGTCTTTGTAATTTGATAGAAGGTTTTTTGTCTAGGAAAGAATAAGCAGTTAATCCTGCGATCAAGTTTCCTAAAAAGTTATCAAAGTTAAATCTACTCTTCTTTTATCCTTTTATCTGAGATTTTTCTCAGATCTGTTTTCTTTTGAAAAAACCGTCTTATAATCCCTATTCTGTT
>CALKZS010000101.1 GCA_938002835.1 uncultured Dokdonia sp.
CAACTTTAGATTCTTTGCTTTCTATATACTTCATTTTAAGCACTCCTGTTGCACTATCATTTATAGTTAAGAGTGCTCCTTTATGATTTGCCCCGATTACCAAATCTATCTCCAAGTCACCAAAACGTTCTTTTTTCTCAATATGCCTTGATTCACACTTCCTTTGAGCTAGTTCTGCCTTGTATAGACCACTACGACCCTCTGGTTTTCTTCTTAATTCTCTATAAATTGTAGAGGTATTTTTCCAAATCCTTTCTGCAATAACTGACTTGAGCAGGTTTTGCTCATTGAGAATAGAAATTTCATACCTTTGTGATAACGTTAAATGCGACCTGTTTTTTTTGAGTTTTACAACCTGAAAGTATGAAGATTTTTTTCGCCGCATAAACCTTAGTTTTAGCCCTAGGGCTAAAACTAAGGTTTCGACTTTTTTCAACAGCAAGCTGTTGCGTTTATTACTTGAATCTACCAGTTTATAAACAACTAACATCACAAAGAAACTCCAAATGACACAAAACTGGTGGAAAGAAGGCATTGTATACCAGATATATCCTCGCTCCTTTAAAGATACTACAGGAAACGGTATAGGAGACTTACAAGGCATTATTGAGCAACTGGATTATATTGCTAGTCTAGGAGTAGACATTATCTGGCTCAATCCCATTTATGATTCTCCTAATGATGATAATGGATATGATATCAGGAATTATCAAAAAATTATGTCTGAGTTTGGGACAATGCAAGATTTTGATGTGCTACTATCAGAAATGAAAAAACGTAAGCTACGTCTCATTATGGATCTTGTGGTAAATCATTGTAGTGATGAGCACCGCTGGTTTCAAGAAAGTAGGTCTTCGCGTGATAATCCTTATCGAGATTATTTTCACTGGTGGCCCGCAGAAAAGGGAATACCTCCCAAACGCTGGAGTTACTTTGATATAGAAGAAAATGCCTGGCAATATGATGCCCTAACAGATGCATACTACCTACATTACTTTGCCGTAAAGCAACCAGATCTCAAATGGGAAAACCCAAAAGTGCGCTCAGAAATCTATGAGATGATGCATTTCTGGTTTAAAAAAGGCGTAGATGGTTTCCGTATGGATGTGATTCCGTTTATAAGCAAAGACACTAAATATCCAGAGATAGATGCCCGAGAACCTCACGAGTTTATTACCTACTATGCAAATGGGCCAAAAGTGCACGAGTATCTTAACGAACTTAATCGAGAAGTGATTTCTAAATACGATGCTTTTACAGTGGGTGAAGGTCCAGGAATTGCAATAGAACAAGCACTAGATTTTGTACACGAAGATCGCAAGGAAATGGATATGTTTTTTCATTTTGAATTAATGAGTTTAGATCGTGCTCCTGGTGAGGTATTTAAAATGCGAGAAGATAGTTATACACTCGCAGAGTTTAAAAAAGTATTTGGTGATTGGGATACCGCTTTCGCGAAAGCGGGATGGGGATCATTATTCCTTGCAAATCACGACTTTCCTCGTGCTGTGAGCCGTTGGGGAAATGACGCTCCAGAGCACTGGAAAAATAGTGCTACCCTACTCCATACCTTTTTACTCACTATGCGAGGTACGCCATACTTTTACCAAGGAGATGAAATAGGAATGACCAATGTACGATTTACAGATATAGAAGATTACCGTGATATAAATACCATTAATAGATATACAACGATAAAAAATCGTGGTGGAGACCTTGATGCTTTTATGGAGAGTGAGCAACACGCTGCTAGAGAAAATGCACGCACCCCAATGCAATGGAACACTTCTAAAAATGCGGGTTTTACAACCGCAAAACCTTGGATACGACTAAATCCAGATTATAAAAATGGTGTAAACGTTGTGCAACAAGAAACAGAAGCATATTCTGTGCTTTCATATTTTAAAAAGGCAGTTGCAATGCGCAAAAAATACCCTGCTTTAGTATATGGTAATTACAACATCATACATCCAGAAAATGAGCAAGTGTATGCATACACTAGAACACAGGGTGCAGAACGCTTTTTAGTCTTACTTAATTTTTGTGATGATATCACTCATTTCTCCTTACCTAATGATATATCATACAATAGAATACTAAAAATACTATCTAATGATCTTATTCTGGATGACAAGATATTCAAGGAGTTTACCTTAAAACCTTGGCAAGCGATTGTCTATAAGTTAGAAAATTAATCAACAAGTATGAATACAGAAATCCCTATAAAGACTATGATCTGTAGCCATTTTAAAATCACTCCAGCAGTGACACTTCGTTTTAAAACAGGTGTAATAGAACCGGCTAAGAATGCTACAGCTCCAAAAATCACAAAGGACTGTATCATAAATAATATACCCAATATATAAAACTGATACACTGTATTACCATCTGGCTCCCATAGAAATCCTGGAAAAAAAGCTAAAAAGAAAATAGTCACTTTAGGATTTAAGACATTCATCAACACACCTTGTTTAAACAGTGCTAGATATGTTTTTTTTGGAGCACCTTTTTTTACATTAATACTTCCGTCAGAGTTGTAGACTTTATATGCTAAAAACAATAGATATAATGCTCCTACAATTTTAATAGTTAAAAACATCAAAGGAAATGTCGCAATCGCGGCAGAAACACCAAAAGCGACCAATGTTGTATGTACAATACATCCAGAAATAAGTCCTGCTGTAGTTGCGAGTCCAGAGGCACGACCATTTACAACACTCTGTGTAAGCACATAAATATTATCTGGCCCTGGAGAAATTGCCAGTAAAGCAGCTGCCATTAAAAAAGGAATAATCGTCTCGATCAAAATATGTGTATCTTACATTTGTTTTTATTCCCATTCGCTTTTTAAAATAGAATAAAAATCAATGCTTATTTTTTCTCCTTTTTTAATTTCGCATTCTCTCATCGTGCCCTCATATTTAAAATTAATTTTCTCTAGAGCTCTTTTGCATTTTATATTGTCACTTACCACATAACCTTCTATTCTATTTAGGTTTAGATTGTTAAATCCTTTTTCAAATAACTGTGGAAATACTTCTTTCAAAATTCCTTTTCCCCAGTATTCTTTTAATAGCCATAAACCTATTTCAGCTTTTTGGTGGTTTTTATCTAACCCATTAAAACCTCCAGCACCACAAAACTGATTATCGTTCTTATCATAGATTCCCCACCAGATACCAGTACCTTCTTTTTTTAAATTTCGATACCATTCCATTTGTTCTTCTGTTTCTTCTAACGTAGAAAAATGAACATCATAATATTTTGTTATCTCAGGATTAGATAATCCTTTATGAATATTATGTATGTCTTTATCTTCTATTTCTCTTAATATGTAATCACTTTTATTCATTATTTTTAGATGTACAGTTAATTTATAAAAATGAGAAGAAAATTAACTCAATTGAATTACTATCCATTGTTTATATTGAATCAATTACAATGTAAATCTAAAGAAATGATATCAAAATAGAGCCATCTACAAAAGATGTATTGTTACCACTGTCTTTCTTTCCACATTGCATAGAGACCTAATGCGAGTAACAAACCACCTGCAGCTAGCTTTGCCCAAAGTGGTATAAAAGAAGCTATATCTGGTTTTAATGCAAAAAGCATTACCGTGACAGAAGCAAAAATAAGTTTATGAGAATTGCGCATAAGATTTAATACAAGCAGTCGTTTTAATACTACTTTTACATTATTTTTTTCGTTTTATTCCTGCAATTTAATATTGTAAATTCCATTACCCCAACTCCCAATCAATAATTCATCGTCATTGAGTAATATTTCGGATATTACATTAAAATCAACGTTTTCAATTTTTTCCCATTTGTTATTTTTTAAAACAAATACTCCATTTTTCCAACTTCCAATAAAAATAGTTTTTTCATCTTTTTGTTCTAAAACATTGATTTGATTGACTCCTATCTGAGGGACGTTATTAATTTTCTTCCACGTTTCGCCTTGATCTTCACTGTAATGAATTGAGCTAAGCGTATCACCAGATTTACTTGAGACAACCCAAATTGATTCTGAATCTTCTGATATTTTCATATCCCAACATACCTTATCTTCTATATCTAAAACCTGTTTCCAAGAATTTCCTTGATCGGTTGATTTCCAAACACCTCTATTATAGGTTTGAGCAAAAATAATACTATCATTTTTTTCATTAATCTCAATAGACCAAGCAAATTTGAAAGTGTTTTCAATAGTTTTAGGATCATTTCTCTTCCAAGTCTCTCCACCATCTACACTTTTTATCACTCCAAAGGAAGAACTACTCGCATAGACTAGCAGCGGGTTTTGAATACCTGTTTTAATACTTCTAATGTCTGAGGATGGCATTGTTAAGACTTTTTTCCACGTTTTACCTTTATCAAGACTTTTAAACAATCCATCTTTCCAAGTACCTGCATAGATACTATTGTTAACATCTTTTGCTATCGCAATGGCTTGTATGTCTGCAGCATATGGACTAATTGGTTTTCCTTCGTTTAAAGGATGCCACGTTTTTCCAGAATCTTCACTTTTATAGACTAAAGCTGAACCAAATTTTTCTCCTTTTAAACCCGCGTAAAATATAGGTGGAGAAGTTTTCGTTTTACTAAGAGCTCGTATGATCTTTTGTTTTAGACCAAATTTCAAGGAATCTGTTTGAGAAATGACTGCTTGATATTGAAAGACTAGTATTAATGCAATAATAATTTGTTTTTTCATAATCATTATTTTAATGAAATACTCTTGTTTTTTTATGGTCTAATAATATTCGTCTTTTCAAACAATATAGCCTTACAATGGCTTCGTATATAAAAAGTAGCACTGAAAATAAGTATTTACTTTTACGAATTGTTGTTCTTATGCGATAATTCGATTAAGCTCGTAATTATTTCTTTCTTTTTAGCTACTTCATCTTTTGTAAGTCTAATTCTATATCTATTCCATCTTGCATCGTAGCCCATATCATCTAAATCTCCTTGTTCAATTAAAGAATTAAATTCATCTGATTGTGGATACCTCAATTCCAGTCTCATATAACTCTTTTTAGGTTTGAAAATGACAAAATTATCAGGTTGTCCATTTTTAGCAATTCCAATGTAGAATTTATTGTATTTTAATTCATAGCCTTGTTCAAATGAATTTACAATTTCAAGCATTTTGTCAGCCATTTGCACAGTTGATTTTGTTGCTCTTTTTAGCCAATAACCTCTATCTGTAACTTCTTGTATTTCTTCATCTTCATCAATTAGCCCTAATGGCATTTCATCTAATACTTTCGTAAAAATTAATCCGACGCTATCATTAAAATTATAAGCATTCATTTGGATTGCTATTAAAGGAATTGTTCCATTAAATAAACTTATTACATTTAAAAATCGACTTGTAATATTTTCAGCAATTATAACTGCACAATGGTCATATTGCGGATACCTTTTCCTTTCAATATCCCAATATTCAATAGTCCTAATAATATGACTTTCATCAGTTTTACCTAATTGTAGTTCGATTTCATATCGCCTATTAGTTTCACTATCCTGCATTAATAAGTCTAATCTTCCTGCTCTTGGTTGAATTCTTTCTTTGTCTTTTAATATCAAATCTCCCAAACCAATAATTGAAGGATCTTCTGCAATTATTTCTTGAACAGTTTTTTCGCTTACATTTGGTAGAGAAGCAATAGATATTTTCTTTGGTTTCAGGATTTTTGTCATTCAGTAATCAGTTTTTCAGTATTAATCACAACTACGATAATAACGCCTTATTGATATTTTTTATAAGTCGTGGTCCTTCATATACAAAACCTGTATATAATTGAACTAAAGAGGCTCCAGCTTCCAGTTTATCAAGTGCATCTTGTGCAGAATGTATACCTCCTACTCCTATTATAGGAAAAGCATTGTTACTTTGAGTAGCTAAGTATTTAATCACCGCAGTAGATGTATCAGTCACAGGTTTACCACTCAAACCTCCATTTCCTATTTCGGTTAGTCTAGCTGCTGGTGTTATAAGTCCTGCTCTATCTACAGAAGTATTACTAGCAATTACACCATCAAGTTTAGTCTCTATCACAAGCTCTATAATTTCATCAAGCTGCTGGTTATTTAAATCTGGTGCGATTTTAAGTACAATAGGTCGTTGGTCTTCAAATCCTTTATTTGCCTCTTGTACAGCTTCTATAAGTTCTATGAGATACTCTTTATCATTAAGCTTTGCGTGACTAGATACATTGGGACAGCTCACATTAAGTACAAAATAATCTACATAGGGATGTAATGCCATAAAACACTCTAGGTAATCTTCTGTATAATCTTCTGGAGAGGTTGCTGTGTTCTTCCCTATATTACCACCTATAATGAGTCTATCATTTTGAGATTTCCGCTGTGAGACTTTGGTTAATCTATGTGTGGCAGCATATACACCTTCATTGTTAAAACCCATTCTATTAATTAATCCTTGATCTTTTTTAAGTCTAAAAAGACGCTTTTTAGGATTGCCCACCTGAGCTTTGGGAGTTAATGTACCTATTTCTACAAAGCCAAATCCCAGATCTCCCAACTCATTATACAGCTTTGCATCTTTATCAAAACCTGCTGCAAGACCTACTGGATTTGTAAATGTTAACCCAAAAACTTGACGTTCTAACTTCTTATCCTCTACCTTTCCCATTTTATTAAGCAAACCAGAAAGTCCTAGTTTATGTATACGTTTAATCCATCTAAAAGTAAAATAATGCACCTTCTCAGGATCAAAAGAAAATAAAATAGGTCGTATGAGTTGCTTGTACATCGTTATCATTTAGGTTGCACAAAAATACTTTAAAAAGCGGTATTTTTGGTTGTCTCGCAATGACTTATTATTTACTGGATTTCAATCTTTAGTGAGACTATAATTAAAATATGATGACACGCTTTCGCGAAAGCGTAATACACCCACAATATGATCAATAAACAAGCACTGATAGACCGTTTTTTAAGTTATGTCACTATAGATACCGAAAGTGACCCTGCAAGTGACGCCACTCCCAGTACAGAAAAACAATGGGATCTTGCCAATAAATTGAAAGAAGAACTAGAAACAATAGGAATGAGTGACGTCTCTATAGATGAAAATGCCTATGTAATGGCGAGTTTACCAAGTAATGTAGATCACGATGTTCCTGTAATAGGTTTTATAGCTCATTTTGATACCACTCCAGATTTTACAGGAAAAGATGTAAAACCTAAAATTTGGGAGAATTATGATGGTGGTGATTTACTTCTAAATACCGAAGAAAATATTGTGTTATCTCCTGAGTATTTTGACGATTTAAAACAATATAAAGGACAAACCATTATTACCACAGATGGTACTACACTTTTAGGGGCAGATGATAAAGCAGGTATCACAGAGATTATGGAAGCAATGCAATATCTCATTGCACATCCAGAAATAAAACACGGAAAAATACGTGTAGGTTTTACTCCTGATGAAGAAATAGGTCGTGGTGCTCATAAGTTTGATGTAGCAAAATTTGGGGCAGAATGGGCATATACAATGGATGGAAGCCAGATAGGTGAGCTAGAATATGAAAACTTTAATGCAGCTGGCGCTATTGTTCATATAGAAGGAAAAATAGTACATCCTGGATATGCCAAAGGAAAAATGGTAAATAGTATGTATATCGCTACAGATTATATTAATAGTTTACCTAGGTTAGAGACACCAGAACACACCTCAGATCGTGAAGGTTTTTTTCACCTCTACAGCATAGATGGTAGTGTAGATGGTACAAAACTAGAATACATTATACGTGACCACGATAAAGAACATTTTGAAGCTCGTAAAGAAATGATGATAAAACTAGCAAACGAACTTAATAGCCAGCTAGAAAAAGAAGTAGTCACTGTCACTATAAAAGATCAATACTTTAATATGCGTGAAAAGGTAGAACCTGTAATGCATATTGTAGATATTGCAGAAGAGGCAATGAAAGCGTTAGATATAAAACCTCTTATAAAACCTATACGTGGTGGGACAGACGGCTCACAACTTTCTTTTATGGGATTACCGTGTCCTAATATTTTTGCAGGCGGTCATAATTTTCACGGAAGATATGAATATGTCCCTGTAGAAAGTATGATGCGAGCTGTAGAAGTCATTGTAAAGATTACAGAGATTACTGCTTATAGACAAAATAATATTACCTCATAAAAACATTAACATAATAACAAAGCAACCTTTTACCTCATTTTGCATCTAAAGCAAAAACAATTATATGATAAAGTATAAATTATTACTACTCCTAGGTTTCATCTCTTTTACAGCTATAGCTCAAGATGAAGAATCTGTAAATCTAAATGACATCAATGATAAAAAGCACGAATTTCGTATAGATGTTATGGAAGGACTTATAGTTCCTGCTTTAGACTTAAGTTATGAATATGTTATAAGTAGATATTCTAGCGCTGGAGCAAGTCTTAATGTTTCATTAGAATCAGATAATGATTTTAGTCAACAATTTTCGTTTACCCCGTATTACAGACAATACTTTTTTAATAAAAAAGATTATGGAGCACGCGGTTTTTTTGCAGAAGGTCTCTTACAATATGCAACAGGTGAAGGCCGTATTTTTGATTTTAATAACAATATCGAAGAAGAAGACTGGTCTCAATTTGGTATAGGATTTGCCATAGGTCAAAAATGGGTGAGTCGTAATGGTTTTGTTCTAGAGCTGCTACTAGGTGGTGGTCGCTACTTTGGTGGTAAAGATTTTGCACCCGAAGGCTTCTTTAGAGGGGGTGTAAATGTTGGGTATAGATTCTAATTATTATTTTTTTATAAATCAAAAACTCTTGTGTAAAAGCAAGAGTTTTTTTGTATTGATAATTAAGTATCTTTAACTACCTAAATAAAAACTATGAATCCCTCTGCCCCAGGCTGGATACAAAAACATTACCCTAACTTTTTATCATATATAGATAAAAGTGATATAGACGATATACAATTTTATAATGCATTAAGATCCTATGGCTTCATTTATGGCCATTCTATCGATACTAGCCTACAAAGTGAGTCTCAACTAAAATGGACAGTTCAAGAAAAAACAAAAATTAATCTATTTGATGCATTAGTATTTACTTATTATGATACCATAGAAAATGCGTCTATGATATCTTGTACAAATGCTATAATAGATTTTTATTTTTTATTAGATAAAAAAGATGAATATTATATAGATATCAATATTGGTAAAGATGCTCCAAACACAAGATTAGAAAAAATTATACACGAACGGATACAGACTAATGAATCTGCATTACAAAAAAACTTTAGTCATCTTATTACAAATGCACTTATATATATAGATATTCTTGCTTTTGATCATTATTTAATAACTCAAGAAGATCCTTATCCATATGCAAAGCAACTAGAAGCTATAATTACAGAATCATTCTGGCTAGCTTTAAAACAAAAGGAAAATAAGGATAACTACAATGAGCTATTTATAAAACTCTTTGAAAGCTCAATGCGATATAATTCCTTTATAGAACATACTCACGAGAACATATCACAAATAAATTTTTCTAGAATTACAGAACCTTTAGAGCAACAATATTTATTAGATATATCTAGTCTTGCATTATGGGAAGATCAAAAAGTAGATAAACAAGAACGTACTTTTTTAATGGATTTTTGTATGGCATTGGATCTTGATGAAAAAAGTTATCTATCTTCAATTATTTCAGTAAAAACTTTTATTGAAGAACACGCAAGTGAGATTTCTTATTTGCAATACAGCAATCCTGTAATGCATTTTTATAATCATACTACAAGTACTGTAAAAAATCTTATTGTGCGCAATAGTAAACGTTTAGGAACAGAAATAAGTGAAAGCGCAGAGCTTGTAAAACTACTCACCTACTCGACAGTAAGAGATCTTTCAAAAGAAGAACGAAAATTAGTTAAAAATCAACTACTTGATATTTGTAAAAGTATTCCATCTCTTGCTATTTTCTTACTTCCAGGCGGTGGTCTTTTACTTCCTATTTTAATTAAACTCATTCCAAAAATGTTGCCTAGCGCTTTTAATGAAAATATAGAAGAATAATAGTTAAATGCATTTTTTATTGCTTTTGTAAAAGCCTGTCCTCTATTAATTTTAAAGACTAATTAAGCAATCCAAGTTTTAAAATCTTTTACACGTTCTCTGCTCACAATAATTTCTTGTTCATCCCATTTATTAAGTTTTATTTTAAGACGTGAGTTTGTGTAAGATATAATATCTGCAATAGCATTAATATTTACATAATACTTGCGACTCACTCTAAAAAACTTTTCTGGTTCTAGATCTTTTTCTAAAAGCTCTAGAGTGGTATCAAGTAAATAATTTCTACCATCTATAGTGCCTACATATGTTCCTTTGTTTTCACTATAAAAACACTCAATCTCATCTATTGGAATTATTTTAATATGCTGTCCTACCTTTGTAGTAAAACGTTTTTTATACTCACGCTCTACTGGTGTTGCTCCTAAAAGTTTACGTATATCATCAAAATTGAGAGCTACATTTTGGGTAGCTGGTGTACGCTCCTTATATTTATTAATTGCTTGTTCTAAATCTTCGTCATCTATAGGTTTTAAGAGATAGTCTATACTATTAAGTTTAAAAGCTTGTAATGCATACTCATCAAAAGCTGTTGTAAAAATAATAGCACTTTTTATGGCTACTTGATCAAATATCTCAAAAGACAACCCATCAGAAAGCTGAATATCAAGAAAAATAAGATCTGGATGATCATTTGATCTAAACCAAGCTACAGCTTCCTCTACAGAATGCAACATCTCATTTACTTCTATATCGAGATGAGATAACATTCTATTAAGACGGCGTGCAGATGGTTTTTCATCCTCTATGATAAGTACATTCATTATTATGATTAGTTAGTATGTGATAGTAATATTATTATAAAAATAGGTATCCGTTGTTTTATGATATAGTGTTACTTTTTTTGCTTTCGCGAAAGCGCATAGACAACTCCTCCTCTTCTATAAACTGTTTGATCTTACGCTCTTCCCACTTTTTAAAAAATTTTATAGATCTTATCCCCTTAAAAACATATAACCAGTGAATAAATAATGAAAGTCCCCAAAATAAAGGTGTTGTATAACGTGCCCACCAAGGCATATGACCCGAGCTTAAAAACGCTCCAAAAACACCTGAATAAAATAATTGTAATGTAATATTAATGATGAGGTAAGTAACAAGATGCGAGTAAAAACCTTTTTCTTCTTTAATGCGCTTTTTTACACGTAGATATTTTTCGCTCTCCTTCTCCATTACTTTTTAATTATAAAATCATTATCCTCCTTTTCCATATGTTCCCTTATTTTACGTTCTTCCCAACCTTTCCCTAAAAAAAAGGAAGTACCATATACCTTTAAAGTCTCAATAACGATTCCTAATAAAGAGAACCCTAATACCCATAAAAACCAGGGATTTTCTAGATCATTTACATAATAGTTTACAGCCGCTACAATAAGTACTATGATTGTAGAATTAATTATCTTACTATAAAGTTTACGTACTTTAGTAACGTGTTCTACTGCTCTTTGATATTTGTCTTCTTTAGTTTCCATAATGATAGCACGTTTGTTTATTAAAAATCATCTCTATTAATATATTCTTGTATTTTTCTTTTTTCCCAATCTTTAGAGAAAAATGGATTCCACCCAAAAGTTTTTGAGGCGTGACTAAGTATACCTATACCCCAACCTCCAATAGCAAAAACTACCCAGAAAAATCCGCTAGAATAAATATTTATTAAAAATAATAAAGTACATACTACTATAAAAGTACCTAGATGATTATAAAAATCTTTTATTTCTCTAACACGTTCTTGTGCTTTTTTGTATTTTGATAATGTATCCATAATATATAAATGTTTGTGATTAATGATGGTGTAAATATCAGGTATATACATATTGAACAAAAAGAGTTACGACTGAGTTGTCAAAAAAAATTACTGAACTGTAATTTTTAGTAAAAAATTGCTACTACATATACCACATCATCAAAAATTCAGTTAATAATAAAAAGTATATGCTACGATTATTTAAAAAGAAGACTGAATTACAAAAACTTGAAATAGAACACAAAAAAGTTTTAGAACAAGCTTTTAAACTATCTAAAACAGATAGAAGTGCCAGTGATGCATTATATGCTAAAGCGGCAGAAATAGAAAATAAAATTGCTAACCATCACATCTAGTACTATATATATAACCAGAATACACTGTCAATATGAAATTCCCCTATTTTCATCATCTTTATAGATCTATAAGACTAAAAATAATACGTAAAAAAGCATTACAAAAAATAAACCGTCTCAAAACTCAAGATGAAATGTCTAGCCATAGCTATAAAATTATGGTTGATGTAATAAATAAAAAACTAACAGCACTTTCTGTTAATAAATAACTGAGAATGTACCACTAGGTACTACGATATTGTAAACGCTCCTTTTATATTTGTACTAATGGAACCGTATATAGTATCTGCTCGTAAATATCGTCCTGCTGTCTTTAAAGATGTAGTGGGGCAACAGGCAATTACAAACACATTAGAAAATGCTATTGCTAATAATCACTTAGCACAAGCACTTCTTTTTTGTGGACCTCGTGGTGTAGGTAAAACAAGTTGTGCCCGCATACTTGCAAAGCAAATTAATACAGACGAACATACAAGTCCAGATGAAGACTTTGCCTTTAATGTCTTTGAACTTGATGCAGCTTCTAACAATTCTGTAGATGATATACGAAGTCTTATAGATCAAGTACGTATACCACCGCAAGTAGGGACTTATAAAGTATATATTATTGATGAGGTACATATGCTATCTTCATCTGCTTTTAATGCCTTTTTAAAAACATTAGAAGAACCTCCAAAACACGCAATTTTTATACTTGCAACCACTGAGAAACACAAAATCATACCTACGATATTATCAAGGTGTCAAATATTTGATTTTAAACGAATTACAGTAACAGATGCTCGTAAACATCTTGTTCAAATTGCTGCCGAAGAAGGAATAGAAGCAGATGAAGAAGCACTGCATATCATTGCTCAAAAAGCAGATGGTGCGATGAGAGATGCACTTTCAATATTTGATAGAGTCGTTAGTTTTAGTGGTAAAAAGCTCACTCGTAAGGCAGTTACAGAAAACCTCAATGTACTAGACTACGACACCTATTTCTTATTTACAGATCTCATTGTTCAAAATGATATCCCACAAGCTTTAGTACAATTTAATGAAGTACTCTCTCGTGGTTTTGATGGGCACCACTTTATTGCAGGACTCGCTTCTCATTTTAGAGATTTAATGGTATGTAAAAACCCACCTACAATACACTTACTGGAAGTGGGTGATAGTACAAAGAAAAAATACTATGAGCAATCTCAAAAAGTAGAAATGGTATTTTTAATAGAAGCTATTGAGATTGCAAACACCTGTGACCTTGCCTATAGAACAAGTCGTAACCAGCGACTTCTAGTGGAACTATGTTTAATGCAGCTTGCCTCTATCACTTTTGATGGAGAAAAAAAAAACGGTGAGCCATTTTTAATTCCTCCTTCGTATTACAAGGTCGATACTTCAATCAATACTACTGTAAATAAAAATAATGGGGGTAATACCGCTTTCGCGAAAGCGCAACAAACATCTAAAACTGAGGGCAAAGTCGAAGTTGAAAAAATAGAACAAACAACTGTAACCGAAACTAATCTTGAAACTGAAACTCCAAGAACGGAACAAATAACGGTTTCTAATCCTGTAGTAAATCCAGAAGGAGAAACCTCAAAAGCTCCTTTACAATCACAGCAAACACCTGTATCTACTGGAGTTCCTAATATCTCATTACACAAAGACAGAGTTTCTGGTTTATCTCTAAAAGGATTACAGAAAAAGAAAGAATTACAAGAAAAAAAAGCCAGTCAAAAAATAGATGTTGCAAACTTACCATCTGAGCCTTTTACAGAAATTGCAATGCAAGCAGCCTGGACTGAGTATGTTGCAAAACTTATAAAGAAAGGTGAAAAAATAATAGCTTCAAATCTAGAAGCTGATAAACCCTCTCTTAGTGGAACAAGTATACAGTTAGAATACCCTAACGAAACAATGAAAATTGAGGTAGAACGTGCACAAGGACCACTTTTAGAGTTTTTAAAGCGAAAACTAAACAACTATGATATTACATTAGATATCACCGTTAATGAAGAAGTGCAGCGTAAGTATGCATATACACCTCAAGAGAAATATGAAAAACTATTAGAACAAAATCCTGCTTTAAACATACTAAGAAAAACATTTGATCTAGACTTATAATAACCACAACTATGGAAAATAAAGAAGCAATACAAATGCTACATCTCAAATTACCTACAGATCCTAGATGGGTAAATATTGTTGAGAAAAATATAGAAGAAATCTTAACAGATCACGCATATTGTGAGCAAAAAGCAGCTTCTAGTGCCATTTCATTTATCATAGGTTTCCCTGAATATTCTGAGCTTGTCACTGCAATGAGCGATCTTGCTATGGAAGAGATGAGCCATTTTAAAATGGTGCACGATATTATGATAGAACGTGGATTACATTTAGGTAGAGAACGTAAAGATGAGTATGTTCATAAACTACGTTTTTATTTTCCAAAGGGAGGATCACGTGTAGAGAGTCTTATTAATAGACTTCTTGTTGCAGCTCTTATAGAAGGAAGAAGCTGTGAGCGTTTTAGATTGCTCTCTGAAGAGTTAGAAGATAAAAAACTAGCTAAGTTTTATCGTAAGTTAATGATTAGTGAGGCTGGACATTATACAATGTTCCTAAACTTTGCGCGTCAATATGGGGAACGTGAAAAAGTAGACGCAAAATGGCAAGAATTACTTGATTTTGAAAAGCAAGTAATGAAAGAATTAAGTGTTAAAGAGACAATACACGGCTAAACAGTATTATCAATATTATATATAATAATAAAAGGTGATGATAAACATTATGGAATCAAAAAAGGGGAGAGAGAAAATTACTATTTGTTTTCAACCGATCTTGGTTCTTCTTTTCCATATGCATATTGCTCTAACATAAAGTTTTTGTGCACTAAATAAGTCTCTTCAGAAAACATCTTTTTTATAGAAATAAACTTGTTTTTATGAACAAGATCTTGATTAGTAAGAAGTTTATCACGTTGAGCATCTTCTGTCCATAACATTTTAAGTTCACCATCATTATCACGAACTATGTAATATTCTGATAGTATTTCAAAATTACCTACAATAACATTTTCAGGCTTAAAAATGCGATCTCCTAGTTTAACTTCGGCATAACTTTCAACAGAAACTTTACCTGGGATAATATTGTATCTATTAGTTCTGTTTAAACGTTCTTTTGCAGATTTTAATTTCTCCTTAGCAGTGTTTAACTCTTGATCATAATTTTTTCTTATTGGTTCAGGAGCTTGTACAGCTTGTGTAGGCTTCCCTAGAATTGTAGGCTTCCCTGTTTTTCATACAGTTTAAAAATCAATTATTTTTAGATTATGAAAAAAAGCAGATTTAGTGAGGCACAGATAGTATCTATGCTTCAGCAGTACGATTCAGGAATGAAGGTTGTCGACATTTGTCGAGATAAGGGAATTACTACAGCCGCCTTTTATAGTTGGAAGCGCAAATATGGTGGTATGGATACTCAACAGCTTAAGGAGCTTAAGTCATTACAACAAGAGAATCTCCGTTTAAAACAGATGTATGCAGATTTGAGTCTAGATCACAGAATCCTAAAGGATATTGTTGAAAAAAAGCTCTAAAGCCCTGTGAGCGAAAAGAGCTTGCTCAATCTGTTGTAGCACAGGAAGGTCTGAGTATTCAGAGAGCCTGTGCGATGTTTAGTTTGAGTAGGTCTATGTGGTATTACAAGTCTCGAAAAGATGATACTGAAGTTATTGATAAACTTATTGAGATGAGCGAGATCAAACCTAACCGTGGTTTTGATTATTATTATTACCGCATACGCAAACAGGGCTTTATATGGAACCGTAAACGTGTTTTAAGGGTTTATAGGCTATTAGGTCTTACGATGAGAAGAAAAAGCAGAAAGAGACTTCCTGGGCGTATTAAATCACCTTTAGCTCA
>CALKZS010000102.1 GCA_938002835.1 uncultured Dokdonia sp.
AATTCAGCTCGCTATGTAGTCTGGAAAGACAACAAAGCCTTTACAGCTGATATGAAGCACATCTATAACGCCCCTAATAAGGAAATGGCAGCAGTAGAACTGGAGCGATTTGCAGAAAAGTGGAATGATAAATATCCATACGCGGTTCAATCTTGGCAACGTAACTGGGATGAACTTACCGTATTCTTTGACTTTCCATTAGAGATCAGAAAAATCATCTACACCACTAACCTCATTGAAAACCTAAATGGAAAAATTAGAAAATACACCAAAAATAAAATGGCATTTCCCACAGATGACTCTCTTAAAAAAGCAGTATATCTAGCCTTAATACAGATCACTAAAAAGTGGACAGCACCCATACATAATTGGGGATTAATACTTAATCGACTCTTAATTATATTTGAAAAACGGGTTCAACTATAAAAAATAAAACCCACTGAAATTCTATTTACGCAAAATTTTGGATATTGTCAAAATGGCCGAAATTTCTTCCGACCATAACTGGCTTAGGACCCCATTTTTATTATAAATATATTTCATTTATACTATACCTCAGAAACACGCAATGTGTTTACCATACCTTTTTCTAAAAGTGGCATTGCTACAAGGTTAATAAGCATATCTCCTTTATTTACAAAAGATTTTTCTAATGCTAGTTGACGTATATCTTCTACCGTTTCATCAGTACTTACAAACTTATCATAGAACATAGCTCTTACTCCCCACAACAGATTAAGTTGTGTTAAAATGCGCTTATTAGATGTAAATACTAAAATATGAGAAGATGGTCTCCAAGCCGATATCTGAAAAGCAGTATATCCACTATTTGTAAGAGTTGTAATTGCCCTTGCATCAATCTCATTTGCCATATGAGCGGCGTGATAACATATTGCTTTTGTGATATAACGTTTTGTCTTTATATGTGGTGGTGCTTGTGGTACTTGAATAAGTTCTGAGTCTTCTACATTACGGCAGATAGAAGCCATTTTTTCAATCACCTGAACAGGGTATTGACCTACAGAAGTCTCTCCAGATAACATTACAGCATCTGCTCCATCCATTACAGAGTTTGCTACATCATTTACTTCTGCACGTGTAGGTGTAAGACTAGAGATCATAGTCTCCATCATCTGTGTTGCTATAATTACTGGTATTCTAGCTTTTTTTGCTCTTAAGACTAATTGTTTTTGTATTAATGGAACCTCTTCTGCAGGAATCTCTACCCCCAAATCTCCACGAGCGACCATTAAACCATCACAATAAGCTACAATTTTATCTATATTTTCTACAGCTTCTGGTTTTTCAATCTTTGCGACAATAGGAATCTTTTGATCACTATGCTCTGCTATAATTGCCTGAAGCGTCTGTAAATCTTGTGCGTGACGCACAAAAGATAATGCAATCCAGTCTACCTCTAAACCTATAGCAAAAATGGCATCTTTTATATCCTTCTCAGTAAGCGCAGGTAAAGAAATATCTGTGTTAGGAAGGTTTACTCCTTTTTTAGATCGTAGAGGTCCTCCTTGAATAACTTGCGCTTCTACTTCGGTTTTTCCATCTGTTTTTATTACTTCAAACATCAATTTACCATCATCGAGTAAAATGCGCTCTCCCTTTTTTACATCTTTAGGAAACTGTTTATAGTTCATATAAACACGTTCTTTTGTCCCTTCAAACTCCTCAGATGTAGAAAATGTGATCTTATCTCCTGGTTGTACAACAACCTCTTCCTTCATTTTACCAACTCTTAGTTTTGGTCCTTGAAGATCTGCAAGAATAGAGGTGTTTAAACCAGTCTCTTCACTGAGCTCACGTATCACTTTCACACGCTCTTTTACATCTTCATAATCTGCGTGAGAAAAGTTTATTCTAAAAACATCTACTCCTGCATTCATCATTTTTAGCAGTGTTTCTCTCTTACTCGTTGCAGGTCCTAGCGTAGCTACAATTTTGGTTTTTTTTCTTCTTGGCATTATTCAAAAATTAAATTTTGTTTAGTCTTTAGTCTGCTCACATCAACATCGTAAGCAGTCACTATTTGTGGTATTTGGTTAAGTGTTTTGAGGGTTTTCGCTTTCGCGAAAGCGTACCCATCTTCAATCACCTTTATAAAATAATCTGCCTGCGGCATTTCAGGAATAAAATATTGAGTCTGTACCGTTTCTTCTGACTCAAAAAGTCCTTTTCCTAATTGCTTAGTATGCGTGGTTTTTACTTTATTCTCAAATACATAATAATCTATATATCTGAACACATCTTTATATTCAAAACACGTATATGCCGCTTGTAATCCTGCTTCTTGCGCTATGATCAAGTCATTTGACGTTCTTGCGAGTTGAATATCAAGATGTTTATTTAATATATATGCAATATAAAAAGGTTCTAGAGAGCCGTGCAAAGCTATGAGTGTAAAGTCATAACCTATGGATTCTTCCAAAAGTAGTTTGTACGTCCCCATTATTACATATCGAGTAGCCAATATACAAATAACTAATTGAAGGATTTTGCCAGAGGTATTAAACTTACGTAAACGTTTGCGCGATTTTAAAATTCTTAAAAAGCAGGTATTAAAAATGTACGTTACCCCTTTTTGTGCAATTTATTTACCCTGAATTTCTCTCTGGAAAGCATAAAAGGTTCGCTTAGAAGCGATTTCTTCTGCCTTTTTCTTACTTGTTGCTCTTGCTTTTGCAACTACCTTATCATCTATATAAAGACGTACTCCAAAATGTTTAACAGTATCTTGCCCCGTGTCTTCAAAGGTCTCAAACCTAAAGGTTTTCTTTTGCTTCTGGCACCATTCTATAAGTACACTTTTATAGCTTATAATACGTCCTTCAAGCTTTTCAATATCTACATAAGGCTCTATTACCTGCTTTTTGATAAACTTTTCACAGTAACTATAGCCTCTATCTAGATATATTGCACCTATTAATGCTTCAAATAAATTACCATAAATATTTGCTCCAAAATTATCTACAGGGATGTTTGCGCGCACATAACGTGTTAAATTTAAATCTCTCCCTAGTTCATTAAGATGTTTCCTACTCACTACTTTAGACCTCATCTTAGTAAGATATCCTTCATTACCTCCTTGTACAACATCAAAGAGATGTGCTGCTATTACAGAACCTAGCATTGCATCTCCTAAAAACTCTAACCGCTCATAATTTAATGGGTTTCCATCTTCTTTTTTGAGACCTAATGATCTATGCGTAAATGCTTTTTCGTAATGAATTATATTTTTAGGTTTAAACCCAAGGATAGAATGCATACGCATAAAAAAAACCCCGCTCTTTTCAGAACGAGAGTTAAATATTTTTTTAAATGCACTCATTAATTAAGATTAAGCATCTATTTTTTTGAAAAGAACACAAGCATTATGTCCTCCAAAACCAAAGGTGTTACTCATTGCCACATTTACAGTTTTATTTTGCGCTTTATTGAGCGTAAGATTAAAAGATGAGTCTATATTATCATCTACTGTCGTATGATTGATTGTAGGAGGTACAATACTATTTTCCATTGCAAGAATGGCTGCAATAGACTCTATAGCTCCTGCAGCACCTAAAAGGTGGCCTGTCATAGATTTTGTTGAGTTAATATTAATATGCGACGCGTGTTCTCCAAAAACCTTTTTAATTGCTTTAAGCTCTGCTACATCACCAAGTGGGGTAGATGTGCCGTGAGTATTAATGTGATCTACATCTTCTGGCTGTAAACCAGCATCTCGTAGACAGTTGAGCATTACTCGTTCTACTCCTATTCCATCTGGATGAGGAGCTGTCATATGGTGAGCGTCACTTGACATTCCGCCACCTACAACTTCTGCATATATTTTTGCACCACGCGCTTTTGCGTGTTCATAGTCTTCTAGTATTAAAGCACCTCCACCTTCTCCTAGAACAAAACCATCTCTTGTTGCATCAAAAGGTCTTGATGCGGCTTGAGGATCGTCATTTCTAGTAGATAATGCGTGCATTGCATTAAATCCTCCCATTCCTGCTGGCGTTACTGCAGCTTCACTACCTCCAGTAACAATAATATCACAATGTCCTAAACGTATATAGTTTAAGGCATCTATCATTGCATTTGCAGATGAAGCACAGGCAGAAACCGTTGTGTAATTAGGCCCCATAAAACCGTGTTTGATAGAAATATTACCTGGAGCAATATCTGCAATCATTTTAGGTATAAAAAAAGGATTAAATCTTGGTGTTCCGTCTCCAGCACCATAATTGAGGACTTCATTCTGGAATGTTTCCAGACCACCTATACCGGCTCCCCATATCACTCCGACCCTAAATTTATCGATCTTATCAAGATCAATACCCGCATCATTGATAGCCTCATCTGAGGCTACCAATGCATACTGGGCAAATCTATCTAGCTTTCTAGCCTCTTTACGATCAAAGAAGTCAAGTGCGTCGAAGTCTTTAAGTTCACAAGCAAACCTCGTTTTAAACTTTTCTGCATCAAATCGTGTGATGGGCGCACAGCCACTTTTACCTGTAGAAAGTCCTTCCCAGTATTCCTGAATGTTATTTCCTATAGGGGTAAGTGCACCAAGTCCGGTAACTACTACTCGCTTTAACTCCATAAGTTAAGACTTATTTTGCGTCTTCTATATATGAAACTGCTTGACCTACGGTCGCAATATTTTCTGCTTGATCGTCTGGGATTTGAATATCAAATTCCTTTTCAAACTCCATAATGAGTTCCACCGTGTCTAGTGAATCAGCGCCTAAATCGTTTGTGAAGCTAGCTTCAGTTACAACTTCGTTTTCGTCTACTGATAATTTGTCTACGATTATCGCTTTTACTCTTGATGCAATGTCTGACATAATTTTCTAATTTAAATTTTGATTTAAGTCGCAAAAATAACAAACTTTACCATTATATATGTTTGCAACTCAAAAATGTGAAGGTAATTTACGTAATTATACTATAAGTTCTTCGTAAAGAATCTTCAAAATGTTATTAATAATTCTTTGCTTTGCACTCACAACAGCTACAAACTAATGAAAAATATTGTGATTTTTGCCTCAGGCAACGGTACAAATGCCCAGCATATTATTGAGTATTTCCAGGATCGTACGGATGCGCAAGTTGTGCAGGTACTCTCCAACAAGTTAAATGCCAAAGTATTAGAACGTGCCACATTGCTAGGTGTAAGTGCTATGAGTTTTAATAAAACAGCATTTTATAAAAGAGATGATGTGCTTAATGTCATTAAAGCAGCTCAACCAGACATTATTGTTCTTGCTGGGTTTTTATGGTTGTTCCCAGAAAAAATTATTCAAGCCTTTCCTAATAAAGTAATTAATATTCACCCTGCATTATTGCCAGATTTTGGGGGAAAAGGAATGTATGGTATGAATGTGCATAAGACTGTTCACGCTTTCGCGAAAGCGGAAATTCTAAAAACCCCTGCAAAAAAAATATACACAGGCATCACCATACATAAAGTAACACCCGAATATGACAAGGGGGATATCATCTTTCAAGCAAAAGTTGAAGTGACAGAAAGTGACACTCCAGAAAGTATTGCAGCAAACATTCACAAACTAGAATATGCACATTTTCCAGAAGTGATAAAGGGCTTTTTAAGATTATAAAATGATACTAGAAGTTGCATATCTCAATGTAAAAAAAGGACAACGCATACAGTTTGAAAAAGATGTTGTGCTTGCTGGTCAATATATTTCTTCTATTAAAGGATATATAAAGCACTCTTTACAGCGTTGTTTAGAAGTAGAAAATAAATACTTACTCCTCGTAAAATGGAATTCGTTAGAAGATCACACCGTTGGTTTTAGACAATCTGATGTTTATAAACAATGGAAAGAATTATTACATCATTATTATGATCCGTTTCCTGTAGTAGAACATTTTGAAGAGGTGAGGTTATGAAAAAAATAATTTTTATAGGTCAAATCATAGTTATACATCTTTGGTTTATTTTTTGTTCTTATTCTATGATTACCGCAAAAGAAGAGAAAACTTATATTGGTTTTACACCTTCTTCTGCGATGCCCACTTATGAAATATTTTTCTATATTTCTTTTTTTGTTTTGATAGTCTTTTACGCATATCTTTTTGCTGTTAAAGCGTTAAAGAAAAAGAAATAATATAACTTCGTTTTCTAAATTAAGTTGAGATTTCCGCTTTTGCGGGAATGAAAGTAAATGACTAAAAAACAAAAATATTACGTAGTCTGGGAAGGTAAAAAACCTGGTATTTATCTTTCTTGGAAAGATTGTAAAGCGATGACAGATGGGTATGCTGGCGCAAAATACAAGAGTTTTGAGACTTTTGATAAAGCAAAAGCTGCTTTTGATTCTGACTATAAAAATTATGTGGGAACTGGAAAAGATTCCCGCCTTAGCGGAAAGAAAAAAGTATTATCTCCAGAAGAAAAGGCAAAATATGGAGAACCCAACCTCTACTCTATTGCTGTAGATGCTGCAAGTTCTGGAAATCCCGGAGTGATGGAATATAGAGGTGTAGATACTCAAACGGTAAAAGAACTCTTTCATCAAGGCCCTTTTAAACAGGGAACTAATAATATAGGAGAGTTTCTAGCATTAGTTCACGGGCTGGCTTATCTCAAAAAAATAGGGAGTGATCGTCTTATTTATTCAGATTCTCGCATTGCGATAGGTTGGGTAAAAAAGAAAAAATGCAACACAAGAATGCAAGAAAATAGTCGCAATAAAGATGTTGTTGACCTTGTAAAAAGGGCAGAACACTGGTTAAAAACAAATACCTACACCACTACGATAGTAAAATGGGAGACCAAAGCTTGGGGAGAAATACCTGCAGATTTTGGGAGGAAATAACAATATTATGAAAGAAATCACTTTAAGCATCTCAGGAAATAAAGAATCGCAAAGCAAAAAACTTGCTGTTGCTTTACAAAAAAAGATAGAAAAAGTAGCGCTTCTCAAGAGTAAGCAAGAGATATTACTGTCTAAAATTAATAGTTATAAAGAATTATACAATATTGATATAAAGGATACAGAAACAACACTCTATAAAACTACAGAAGATTACATAGAGAAATTACTGTCTAAATTTAAACAAAAATCGTTCTCTCAAAAACATCTCTATATGATAGAAGAATTGATAGATAGTGACATTGAATTTCTTTATAAGAATAATTATCACTCTGAAAGGTTTCAAGTACTTATAGAAGATTTTAAACAGATAAAAGAAGAACGTTTAAGCGATCAAGATAAAACGATGATTAACAGCATTATGAAAAATGTGGTAGAAGATATGGGGTATCATACAGGAGACGATGATAATTTTGACTTTGATTCTTTTATAAACGATATGGAGCAGCAGGAAGATCAAAAAGCTGAAGATCACTATAAGAACTATCAAGATAATCAAAAAGCAAAAAAAGTTATAACTACAGATAAGGATTTTGCTAAAATATATAAAACACTTGCAAAAAAAATTCATCCAGACCTAGTAACAGATTCCCAAGAAAAAAATACTAGAGAACAGTGGATGAAACGACTCTCTGAGATATGGAGTCAAAGAAATTATATGGAACTCCTTAAGTTCAAAAACGAGATAGAAGGAACAGATATATACTCATATGAGTTAGCAAAATCACAATATAAAAATCTTATTTCTCAATTAAATGAAGAGATTCAAAATCTCGAAAGTCAAGAATATATAATAAAACATCACGATCCAGAGACTGCTTTTTATTATCAAAACTTTCACGCGCGCTCACAAAACGCCGTTAACAAAAAAATTCAAAATTATCTTGTAGATATTAAGGCAGAAATAGACAAAACCCAAGAAGAAATCTCGCATTTTAAAACACAGACATCTACACGCTCTTTCTTAAATGAAAAATTTCAAAGGGTCAATTATTTTGATATAGATTTTTAGAGATAAAAATCGATGTTTAATTGTTATACCAATTTAATACAATAATCCATAACGGAATAAACAGCACTCAATATATAAATTTAAAAAACAAGGTTTTAGACTAATTTCTGGAATAGATTGAGACCGTTGCAAGGGCTTGTTTAAATTGGATCCATTTTGTATCTTTTTTCTATGGAATTAGTACAACACCCCACTTTAGCCGATAGTATTTGCGATATACGTTCTCGTAAGATCAAACGTACATTTTTCACACAAATAAATACACTTATAGATGGGCGTCCAATTATTACCAT
>CALKZS010000103.1 GCA_938002835.1 uncultured Dokdonia sp.
TAATGCATTTACAAAGAGGTTGGATATCAATCATAAGAAGTTTAATCCTTCTAAAGGACAACGAGCAGTAGAAAAAATCTATCACGTGCAAAATGTTAATAATATGGATATGAGACTACGAAAATTCTTAGCTTCATTTAAAGGAGTAGCTACTAAATACTTGCAGAACTATCTGAATTGATTCTTAGTACTTGAAAAGATTAAAAACTCAACTACTAGAATTACAACTGTAGCTGCTATAGCTTTTGCATCAAATACTGCGTGGATGGAATTTAAAACATAGCAGTAAATCATATATTTTTTTAGAACTTAGCTAAAATAAACCTAATCTAAAATCAAAATCTCTCCATTATTTTCTTAGTTTTATTTACTACATTGAAAACAAAATAGAAGACCATATTGTGTGTCTTTAGACTACTCATAAATATCATAATGCATAATAGAACAAAATCTAGTATACTCCGTTTTTTAGACATTCTACCTAAAAAAATAGGCTATACCATATATCATATGCTGCAAATGATCACATTGAAAGATGTTGATTTCTATGTAAAAACTAATGAATCAAGTTTTTATCAAATACACAAAATACTCAATGAAAATAATATTGATGTAAAGAATGAAAATATCATAGAAATTGGTTCTGGTTGGTTCCCAATAATGCCTTTAATTTTTAAGGAAAAGCTAGTTGTAAATACAATCTATACATATGATATTAATAAGCATTACAGCAAACGTAGAATTTTAAACTCAACTGCCTTATTTAGTAAGAGGTTAAACATTTCGGGAAGTAAGCAGCTTCCTAGTTTTATAAAATACTATCCGCATACAAGTATACAAACAGCAACAATAGACTATAACGCAAAACTAGTGTACTCTCGTTTTGTCTTAGAGCACATCTCTCATAAAGAATTATTAGAGATACATCAATATCTTTATAAAAATACGCCAGATACCATTAAGATACTTCACTTAATATCTCCTTCAGACCATAGGTCATATAGTGACGCATCAATATCAACCTACGATTTCTTAAAATATTCTGAAACAGCGTGGAATAAGATTCAAACAAAGTTTGATTATCATAACAGGCTACGCCTTCCCGATTATATTAAAATAATTAAAGAATCGGGCTTTACGGTTGAATATCTAAATTATGACAAGGTTGATAAAACATCAAAAAAATACAAAATGTTTAAAGACCTCACATTACACCCAAGCTACGATACATATACTGAGGAGGAAATTTTAGCAGGGTCTATAAATCTATTGTTGAGTAAGTAGTATAACACCATTGAGATGAAAGAAATATTTATAGTACTTTGGACAAACTACACAAAAAATAACCATCTAATAAATGATCTATGGGCTGAAATCGAGAAAATCACTTATACTTCCCAGTACAAATTCTAATTTCCATATTTAGCAACACACGTAGGACATTCAAAACTATTATTACCTCTCTTTAATTGTATTCCTGTAAGATGAGTCACTATAAATTTTTGAATAAATGCATAATGAGCATTTCCATTATTAACATCTATCTGTTGGTCTTTATATTGCTTTCTAATTTGATTATCATATTCTTGACTTCCCCAGCAATTAGGGCAAAATCCTTCGGGAGTGGTACCTTGAGTTTCTTCTTTTGATTTTTTAAAAAATGAAATAAGTGATTTGATCATCATAGTATATATTTAAAGGTTAGATATCTTCTGTCTGTATTTACGACAAGATCTTACTACCTCATATCACTTCATTAGTTTTTTACATCTAATTTTCTCTAAAAAAAAGATGCATTCTAAACCTTATCATAATCGTTATATATCATTTCTTATTGCTACATTTATAATTCTGAATACAGATGTAATCTCATAATAAGTAATGAAAATATATTTCCCTCAGTGGCAAGGTGCAGGTATAGGAAAAGGTATAGAAGCTGGTGCAAAAGCTGTTCTTGAGTATCTAGAAAACCTACAATTTAAGAATATACCACTCTCTGAGCTTCCAGCTGGAAAAAATGGAGAACAAAAATATCATATTAATAACTACCCTGCTATATACGAACAACTCGCTCGCTTTAATCACTTCTTAGGAAAAGAGCAACCGCATACCATACAAACCATAGGCGGCGATTGTGGTTTAGAGATTGTACCTGTTTCTTACCTCAATAAAAAGTATCCTAATCTTGGAGTGATTTGGTTTGATGCCCACGCAGATATTAATCGTCCGTGTGACTCGACGAGCTGTAATTTTCACGGGATGCCTTTACGCACTTTATTAGGTGAAGGAGAACCCAAAATGAATCCCTTACTTCACAGTTTTATAAATCCTTCGCAAATACATTATGTAGGTCTTCGAGATATTGACAAAGCAGAACAAGAACGCCTAGATAAAGATGCCATTTATCACCCAAGAACACTAGATATTGAGGATTTGATAAGTACGCTTTCGCGAAAGCGTATTACACACCTCTACCTCCACTTTGATTTTGATTGTTTAGCACCTACCGAATATCCAGAAACTTACTACCAAGTACCAGAAGGTATCACTATAAAAGAGTCTATCACAGCCATTAAAGTATTGCAAGAAAACTTTAAGGTAGTAGGAAGTAGTGTTTTAGAATCTATAACGACACAACGTAAAGAATTAAACCCCATCACACCCATTATTGACTTATTAATGAAGTAAATATGAAAAACATCATACTTGTTGCTATACTAGCTATATGTTCTCTTATCGCTTGTAAAGAACAAGAAAAAAAAGAACCTCAACCCTTAAAAAATGAGGTACTCGTTTTAGGAACTATACACAGTGGCCATCTAACAGATAGTGTATACAATACAGCATATCTTACTAAATTAATTAAAGAGATAAAACCAGACTTTATTCTTGCAGAGATCCCACCCAATCGTATAGAAGAGACCTGGAAGGGTTTTAAAAGAGATGATACTATATCAGAACCTCGAGTGATGCGTTTTCCTGAGTATGTAGATGTGGTTTTCCCACTCTCTAAAGAGATGGATTTTGAAATTATCCCAACTGCAGGATGGACACGCATTATGGCAGATGAGCGTAGTGCAAAACTTAGAGCCATTCGTACAGATTCTACTAGAGTAAATGACTGGCAAGAATATATCACTGCAAATAGAAAATCTGACTCCTTATATAAAGCAACAGGCAAGGTAAATGATCCTCATTTTATACATACTCAAGAATATGATGACATACAAGATGTGGCATTACAAACCTATAACAAGCTATTTAATGAAGAGCTTACTTTAGGTGGTTGGGAAAATATCAATATCGCACATTATTGGAATATCGAAAAAGCACTAGAAAAGCATCGATATAAAGGTAAACGCTTTCTCATCATTTATGGCGCTGGACATAAAGGTTGGTTTTTAAGAGAACTACGCAAACGAGATGATATCACCATTCTGGAGATGGAGCCTTTTTTAAACACTATAGAAAAATCATAGGCTACAATGCGATGTTATTCTTTATTTATTTTAGTATGTATAGGCTTATGTAATACTTCCTGCACGGTTTTACAGTGGCGCAATTCTGACATAGAAATTTCTCAAAAATTTAATGACCTAGATATTGTCACAGAGATATCATATTTTAGGGTAGACAGTCTCGATCTAGATGTACGTATTCAGTCTGTACCATCGGGAAAGGAATATAATCTTGTGTTTTTGCACGGATCTCCCAGTTCGCTTTCGGCTTGGGATGGATATCTCGTAGATAGCTTACTAAGAACCAAAACAAATATGCACGCTATCGATAGACCAGGATATGGGTATTCTAATTTTGGCGATGAGATCACTTCGATACACACACAATCTCAAATAATAAGCGCTGCTATAAATGATAAAAAATTAGAGAATGTGATTGTAGTAGGATCTTCTTACGGAGGTCCTGTCGCGGCAAGAGTAGGGTTTTTAAACAAACAAGTAAAAGCGGCAGTAATGATATCTCCAGCCATAGACCCTACCATAGAAAAAGATATCTGGGCATCTCGATTTACACAATGGAAACTAACGCGATGGTTAGTACCCACAGGATATCGCGTTGCTGGTGATGAAAAAAAAGTACACGCTCACGAACTTGAACTCATAAAAAACGACTGGAAAGAAATCACCATCCCTATTTTGCACATTCACGGTGATAATGATGATCTTGTTCCTTATGAAAATGTAGATTTTAGCTCAAAAAACTTTCAAGACATTAAGATTGTTACCATCCCAGAAAAAGGACACGAGATCGCTTGGAAATATAGTAATCTTATGATCCCACATCTTCTTGAACTTATGGAGAGAGTACAGTGACAAGGTTGAGTTATGTATATTTAAATTTTGCACTCTAAAATAATAGCCTATTATGAAGAAACTATTAGTAATACTATATATCCTTCCATTACTATCATTTAATATAATTCAAGAACCCTTTGACATTGTAGGACGATGGAGTGGTGAAGACAAAGGAGATATAAGGTTTATAAACTTTGATAAAGAAGGCTATGCTTCTTTTGAAACACAAGGACAGATCATAGGTGGTAAAGAGTTTTTACTAGATGGCAAAAAAGGATCTATGAGATATAAAATAAACACTTTTACAGATCCAGTAGAAATAGATTTTACGATTACTAAAATTAAAACTAAAGAAGAGAAAAAACTTTTAGCAATTGTAAAAACTATAGATAAAGACAACATCATTATAGCTATGACTTTTGGAGGGATTAGACCTATAAGTTTTGATGATGGAAATTCTATGACACTTACAAGAGTGAGATAAAAGCTAGCAGGTTAAAAAACAGAGAGACAGTACCCAAAATTTTGCGTAAATAGAATTTCAGTGGGTTTTATTTTTTATAGTTGAACCCGTTTTTCAAACATAGTTAAGAACTGATTAAGTATTAATCCCCAATTATGTATAGGTGCTGTCCACTTTTTAGTGATCTGCATTAAGGCTAGATATACTGCTTTTTTTAAGAGAGTTATCTGTGGGGAATGTCATTTTATTTTTGGTGTATTTTCTAATTTTTCCATTTAGGTTTTCAATGAGGTTAGTGGTGTAGATGATTTTTCTGATCTCTAATGGGAAGTCAAAGAATACAGTAAGTTCATCCCAGTTACGTTGCCAAGATTGAACCGCGTATGGATATTTATCATTCCACTTTTCTGCAAATCGCTCCAGTTCTACTGCTGCCATTTCCTTATTAGGGGCGTTATAGATGTGCTTC
>CALKZS010000104.1 GCA_938002835.1 uncultured Dokdonia sp.
AGTCTTCTTACCCTTACCATTGCGCTTATTGCCTTTAGAACGCTCCTCGTTATCAAGGTGACCTTCCATCTCAGACTCTAAAGCTTTCTCGATAAAACTTTTAAGCATAGGTGCAAAAGCACCATCCTTACCAAAAAGACTTTTGCCAGACATAAACTGTTCTAGCGCCTTCTTCTCTAATTCTTGTTGTTCTTGTGTTGTCATAATATCTGATTAAAATTAAACTAAAATTTTAATCAGACAGAGTTTAGTTATATTCTTATTACTTCTAAATAATGTTAGAACTCCTTTGATCATTAAACTTTTTCGGCAAGGTTTTTGTCAAATGAATACAATAGTATTTTAGTCATTTTATCAACTACATAAAATATTTCCTTATTGATGAAGTTTTCTTTTTTCTTACTTTTTATATTTTTCGCTTTAAGCGTAACTGCTCAAAAATATTCACGCCAAGATTCTTTAAGAGGTAGTGTGACATCACAAAGAGCTTGGTGGGATCTTGTGCATTATGATTTATCTGTAGAAGTGCTACCTGAATCAAAAACGTTAATAGGCACAAACATTATAAGTTATAAAGTAATTGACAATACATCTAATGAACTTCAAATAGATCTTCAAGCTCCAATGGAAATCACAGCAGTAATGCAAGATGGAACTGCTCTTGATATTCGTTCAGAAGGTAATGCACACTTTATACAACTAGAAGAAAAACAGGAACAAGGCGCTATAAAAAAACTAAGAATAGACTTTGAAGGTAAACCTCGTATTGCAAAAAATGCGCCTTGGGATGGAGGATTTACTTGGACAAAAGATAGTAATGGCAATCATTTTATAGCAAATGCAAATCAAGGTATAGGTTCTAGTGTCTGGTGGCCTAACAAAGACCATCCTGAAGACGAAGTAGATAGCCTTGATATGCACATTACTGTCCCTAAACATCTAGTTGATGTTTCTAACGGACGTCTTGTAGGTATTGACAGTACTAATACTTCTAAAACATATCACTGGACAGTAAAAAATCCTATTAATAATTATGGGATAAACATTAATATAGGTGACTATGTGAATTTTAATGAGGTATACCAAGGTGAAAAAGGGTCTTTAGATATGAGTTATTGGGTATTACGAGAAGATGAAGAAAAAGCTCGCAAACAATTTAAACAAGCTCCACTTATGATGGAGGCCTTTGAACACTGGTTTGGCCCCTACCCTTTTTATGAAGATAGTTTTAAACTTGTACAAGCTCCATACTTAGGAATGGAACACCAAAGCTCAGTTACCTATGGAAATGAATTTGAAAATGGATATCTAGGTCGCGACCTTTCTAGAACTGGAGAAGGGATGAAGTTTGACTACATCATCATACACGAGTCTGGTCACGAGTGGTTTGCAAACAATATCACCCATAAAGACGTTGCAGATATGTGGATACACGAAAGCTTTACAACCTACTCAGAAAATCTATTTTTAGATTATCATTTCGGTAAAGAATCTGCTTCTACATATGTTATAGGACAAAGAAAACTTATACGTAATGACAAGCCTATTATAGCAAGTTATAATGTAAATGAAGAAGGAAGTAGTGATATGTACTTTAAAGGAGCAAACATACTCCATATGATACGCACTATTACAAATGATGATGCTTTATGGCGTGATGTTTTAAGAGGTTTAAATAAAGACTTTTATCACAAAACAGTCACCACAGAAATGATAGAACAGTACATTTCAAAAAAAGTAAACACAGATCTAGATCCATTATTTGATCAGTACTTAAGAACAGCACAAATTCCCATTTTTGAATACAAGATAGAAAAGAAGAAATTGAGCTACCGTTACAACAATTGTATTAGGAGCTTTACAATGCCTATAAAAGTAATAATAGATACTAAAGAACAATGGATTACGCCCACTGATGCTTGGCAAGAACTACCTGTCTCTAAAAAAACAGAATATCTAGAGGTTTCTAAAGACTTTTATATTAAGACTAAAAAAGTAAATTAAACAGCGTTTTACAACAACGCTAGACCTACAAAAACAAAGTAGGCAATTACAAGAAGTAATCCTTTATAGCGACTTAGTTCAAATTTTTTAGGTAATAAAGCAAGTGGTAATACAATAGCTGCAAAGCCTATCATCCAGTATATATTAGTTTGCAATATTATAGGATCGATATTATTTATAGGTTTTATAATAGATGTAATTCCTAATACAGAGGCTATATTAAAAATATTAGAACCTAAAAGGTTTCCTAAAGACAATGCCTTTTCCTTCTTAACAGCTGCAATTACAGAAGCAGCGAGTTCTGGAACACTTGTACCTATTGCAATAACAGTCACAGAGATTGCATACTCACTTATACCTACAGAACCTGCTAGATCTTTAGCCCCATCGACTAACCACTCAGAACCCCAGTAAAGAGCAGCACCACCTATAATGAGCCATATCACAATCTTAAAATAACTTGTCTTTGCAAGAGTGTCATCTACTTCTTCGGTAGTAACATTTTTTTGTTTTCTAGCTCTTCGTATAAGTACAAATAAATACACCACAAGACCTAAAAGCAATGCCCCCCCTTCAATAGAAGAAAGCGCTCCGTCATTATATAAAACAAAAAATAATGTCACAGAAAAGAACATCATTGCCGGCCAGTTAAATCTATAAAAATCACGATCTATCTCAAGAGAGGTAATCACTGCAGTAATTCCTAAAACCAAACCTATATTTGCAATATTAGAACCTATTACATTCCCTAAAGCAATATCAGAGCTACCTTCTAAAGCTGCTTGTATACTAACTAATAATTCTGGCGCAGAAGTTGCAAAGGATACTACAGTAAGCCCTATAACCATTTTTGATATATCTAGTTTAAAGGAAAGCCCTACAGAAGCGCGTACTAAAAACTCACCGCCTATTACTAGTAATGTTAATCCAGCTAGAATAAAGAAAACACTCATAAATTACTTTTAGGCTGCGAAGATAAGAATTTAAGATACGCTATGAAGTGTTATACACTAACTCAAAATACAACGTAAAGATGATGACGAATTATTTTTAACGCTTTCGCGAAAGCGTAACACCTATAAAATAATGACATCTTACTGTAATAAAAATCTAATAGAGACTACAAACACATCCCTATTAAAAAAGTAAAAAAATCATCACACATAGCTATTGCACTTTTAATATAAAACACTATTTTTAGATGTACTATGGAATTGACCCAAGAATTTATAGAAGCCGAAAATAAGGAGCTTACAAGACAATATAAAAAGCTCCTACGCATAAGCTATCAAACCTTAACTACTGATGATAAGAAGATGATACGCAAGGCCTTTGATGTTGCTGTAGATGCTCATAAAACCCAACGCCGTAAATCTGGAGAGGCTTATATTTTTCACCCTCTTGCTGTAGCACAAATAGTTGCTAGCGAGATAGGTCTTGATGCCACATCTATTGCAAGTGCGTTATTGCACGATGTTGTAGAAGATACCGAATACACACTTATAGATCTTGAACAAATGTTTGGTGAGACTGTTGCACGTATTGTAGACGGTCTTACTAAAATATCTAATCTTAAAAAAAATAGAGATGTATCTCTACAAGCAGAAAATTTTAGAAAAATGTTACTCACTATTAATGATGACCCAAGGGTTATTATTATAAAAATTGCAGATCGTCTTCATAATATGCAAACAATGGATGCGATGCGTCCAGACAAACAAGCAAAAATAGCTAGTGAGACTCTTTATATATATGCTCCTCTTGCACATAGAATGGGACTTTATAATATAAAAACAGAATTAGAAGATCTTAGTTTAAAATACACAGAGCCAGATGTCTTTAACGACATTAAAGCAAAAATAAAAGAAAGTAAGGAAGAGCAAGATCAATACATAAACGATTTTAAAAAAGTAATTGAAGATTCTCTGGATGCAGAAGGTCTTAATTATGAAATAAAAGGACGGCCTAAGTCTATATTTAGTATTCGTCGCAAGATTTTATCTCAAGGAGTCACCTTTGACGAGGTGTATGATAAATTTGCAATACGCATTATTTACAATAGTGATGCTGCCAATGAGAAATTTTTAGCCTGGAAAATTTATTCTATTGTTACTGATCATTTTAGACCTAATCCTACTCGATTACGAGATTGGATTTCCTCTCCTAAATCCACAGGGTATGAAGCCTTACACATAACAGTAATGGGGCTTAGAGGTCGTTGGGTAGAAGTGCAAATACGGTCTAACCGTATGAATGAAATTGCAGAAAAAGGATATGCCGCTCATTACAAATACAAACAAGGAAATACTGGTGAGTCTACTCTTGATGAATGGATTAATCGCTTGCAAGAAGCTTTAGAAAATCCAGACCAAAGCGCTGTAGATTTTGTAGAAAACTTCAAGCTTAACCTATACAATAAAGAAATTTTTGTTTTTACCCCACAGGGTGAATTAAAGTCTTTACCTAAAGGCGCTACACCTTTAGATTTTTCTTTTAGTGTGCATACTGAGGTTGGGTTAAAAACCAGAGGAGCTAGAGTTAATGGAAAACTTGTGCCTTTAAGTCAAGAATTAAAAAGTGGTGATCAAGTAGAAATTATTACTTCAGAATCTGCACATCCCACAAATAGCTGGTTAGATTATGCTACAACAGCGAGAGCGAGAGCAAAAATAAAATCTTCTTTAAAAGATGAGAAAAAAGAACTTGCAGACGAAGGAAAAGTTATTCTTTCGCGAAAGCTAAAGTCTCAAAAAATACAGCTCAATGAAAAAACGGTTAATGAACTTGTTTCCTTTTTTAAGCTAGGTACCAGCTTAGATCTCTACTACAGAGTAGGAAATGGCACTATAGATAACAAAATGATCAAGGAGTTTGCTACCCAACGTAGTAATGTACTAATGTCATTTATAAAAAATAAAATACGTAAGAATAATTCTCCGCAAGATGTAAATAAAGATGAGATCACAAATAATTATGACTCTCTTGTCTTTGGCCCAGACGAACAAAAGCTAGATTATTCTTTTGCAAAATGCTGTACACCTATTCCGGGAGATGCCGTTTTTGGGTTTACCACCATAAAAGACGGAATTAAAGTACATAAAAATAATTGTCCCAATGCGATCTCTATGCGTAGTAACTATGCATATAGAGTTATTAAAGCAAAATGGGTAGACTCTTCAGATACTGGATATAAAACAGATCTTATACTCACTGGACTAGATAAATTAGGTTTAGTTAACACAGTAACTGCAGAGATTTCAAACCATATGCACGTTGACATAAAAGGTATAAACTTTACTACAAACGGTGGTATCTTTAATGGAAAGATCACGGTAATTGTTCAAAACAACGGATTGTTGAAAACATTAATAGAAAATCTTAAAAAAATAGATGGTATAGATCAAGTGACTAGAGTTTAAATTCTTAAATTAGCGCTCTTACAATGAGCTATGCCACTTAAAGCCACCATAAACAAAGATCAAGACGTCGTAAAAGGCGTTTTTACAGCCTATCTAGAAGAAAAAGGCCATAGAAAAACACCCGAACGTTTTGCTATACTTCAAGAAATATATGATAATGAAGAGCATTTTGATATAGAATCGCTCTACATTAATATGAAAAATAAAAACTATAGAGTTAGTAGAGCAACACTTTACAACACTATAGAACTTTTATTAGAATGTGGATTAGTGCGTAAACATCAGTTTGGTAATAATCAAGCGCAGTATGAAAAGTCATATTTTGACAAGCAACACGACCACGTTATCTTAACAGATACAGGAGAGGTCATTGAATTTTGCGATCCGCGCATACAGTCTATAAAGAAAACGATAGAAGAAGTTTTTGATATTACTATAGACAAACACTCACTCTACTTTTACGGAAAGAAAAACACTACTAAAGAATAGTAATACAATGGCAGTAGATTTACTACTAGGTCTCCAATGGGGCGACGAAGGAAAAGGAAAAATTGTTGATGTCCTTACAAAAGATTATGATATTATCGCACGCTTTCAAGGTGGCCCTAATGCAGGACATACTTTAGAATTTGATGGTATAAAACACGTATTACATACAATACCTTCTGGTATTTTTCACGACAATGCAATGAATGTGATAGGTAATGGTGTGGTTATAGATCCTGTAATTTTCAAAAAAGAATTACAAAATCTAGATAAATTTGAAGGCCTTGATTACTTTAAAAAAATGGTAATCTCTCGTAAAGCACACCTTATTTTACCTACACATAGACTTCTAGATGCAGCATCTGAAGCTTCTAAAGGAAAAGCAAAAATAGGATCTACTCTTAAAGGGATAGGACCTACCTATATGGATAAAACTGGACGTAATGGTATACGTGTAGGAGATTTGGAGCTTTCTGATTGGAAGGATCGCTATAGAGCACTTAGAGATAAACACATCTCTATGATAGATTTTTATGATGCAAAGATAGAATTTGATCTTAATGAATTAGAGACCGAATTTTTTGCAGCTATAGAAACGCTCAAAAAATTAACTTTTATTGATTCTGAAGAATATTTATATCAAGCTCAAAAAGCTGGTAAAACAATACTAGCCGAGGGTGCTCAAGGATCTCTACTTGATATAGACTTTGGGACGTATCCATATGTTACTTCTTCTAATACTACAGCTGCTGGTGCTTGCACTGGTCTGGGTGTGCCTCCTAATCAAATAGGGGAAGTTTTTGGAATATTTAAAGCATATACAACACGTGTAGGTTCTGGACCATTTCCTACTGAGCTTTTTGATAAAGATGGTGAGACAATGGGACGTGTAGGTAATGAGTTTGGAGCAACTACAGGACGTCCTCGTCGTTGTGGTTGGTTAGACCTTGTTGCTCTTAAATATGCAGTACGTGTTAATGGAGTGACACAACTTATGATGATGAAAGGAGATGTGCTTTCTGGATTTGACACTCTAAAAGTATGTACAGCATACAAATACAAAGGAGAAAATATAGAACATCTTCCTTATAATATTGAACCAGAAAATGTAGAAGTTGTATATAAAGAAATGGCTGGATGGTCTGAAGATCTTACTGGAATGACCCGAGCAAATCAACTTCCTAAAGAGCTTAATGACTATATAGATTTTCTAGAAAAAGAACTTGAAACACCTATTAAAATAGTATCTGTAGGACCTGATCGTACACAAACTATTTTAAGGTAATTAATTGGTTTTTTCGCTTTCGCGAAAATTTTAAGTAAACAAAGCCCATTTCGTTATGAAATGGGCTTTGTATCTTGATTATCATTGTCAAAATTGACTACAATTAATATATCATCAAGTCGTTACTATTACAATACTAAATAATATATAAATTAATTTTCTAATCACTGTTGAACATTTAGGAATGCTATTTGATTATTTTTGTTTTCAATGAAATACTACAACTACATCTTATTAGTTATTTCTTTTTGCTTTTTGACCATTGTAAATGCTCAAGACAATGAAGAAACACCAAAAAAGATTCTTATAGAGTCTCCTATAGAACGTATTAACGAAGAAGAATTTCCTGGAGCAGTAATCTTTCAAACAGGGGAAAGTAAAAAACAAGTTTATATACAACACGAAGGTGCAGAGATGTGGTGTGACCTTGCTTTTTTTTACAAGGAAGAAAACTTTGTAAAAGCATATCGTAACGTGCGCTTAAAACAAGGAGACTCTGTCTCTATGCGAGGAAAGTATATTGAATATAATGGTGATACTAAGTTTGCTTATGCAGCAGGAGATGTATACTTAAAAAAAGATACTACTACTGTTACTACTGACACTATGTATTTTAATAGAAATACACAACAAGCATATTATAGAACTGGAGGTGTTGTAACTTCTCCTAATAGTAAAATTACTAGTCGTGTGGGACGTTATTTTATAGAAAAAGATAAAATCTCTTTTTTAAGTGATGTAGAGGTTACAAACCCAGAGTATGTCATTAATAGTGATCAACTAGATTTTTATAGTAAACCAGAACACGCATATCTTTACGGACCTACTACTATCACTTCAAAAACCTCTAAAGTATATTGTGAGCGAGGTTTTTATGACACAGCAAACGATTATGGTTATTTTGTAAAAAACTCCCGTATAGATTATGATAACAGGCAAGTTTATGGTGACAGCCTCTATTTTGACAGAACTACAAATTTTGCAAGTGCTACAAATAATATCAAAGTATTAGATACTCTTAACAGCAGCCTTATAAAAGGACACTATGCGGAAGTCTATAGAGACAAAGACTCTGTACTCATTACTCAAAAAGCAGTTGCTATTACAGTAGAAGAAAATGACTCTGTATACGTACACGGAGATAGACTACTTCTTACTGGAAAACCTGAAAATCGTATTATAAGAGCCTTTAGAAATGTACGGCTATACAAAAGTAATCTTAGTGGCAAAAGTGACTCTTTGCATACTAACCAAGCTACTGGTCTCACTCAAATGATAAGTAGACCTATATTATGGAATGAACAAAGCCAGATTACTGGAGATAGCATACACTTAATAAACAATATTAAAACAGAAAAATTAGATTCTCTAAAAGTATTTAATAATGCCTTTATCGCTCAAAAAGATAGTATTTCTGGATACAATCAAATTAAAGGACAGAAACTCTATGGCTTTTTTAATAATGAAAACGAGCTTGAAAAAGTTGATATTATAAAAAATGCAGAAAGTATTGTTTATCTAAGAGAAGAAAATGGTGAGCTTATTGGGATAGATAAAAGTAAATCTGCCTCAATAGAAATACTATTTACAGATAACACTATAGATGAAGTTTATAAAAGAAAAAAGCCTGGTGGTGATATTTTTCCAGAATCATTGTTTTTAGATCAACCACAGACATTTGAAGGTTTTAACTGGCGTGGTGATGAAAAATTACTTTCTAAAGATGATGTTTTTAAAGGAGAGGCTCCTTTTATATTAACAAAAATTGAAGGAATCCCTTTACCAGAGATAGATGAAAGCTTTTTTAAAGATCCAAATGAAAATGAAGATACGTCACTTTCAAAAAATTCTGACATAAAAGAAGGTACTCTTGAAAATAGAGAAGAAAATATTCCTCAATATACAAGACCTAAACAAGATGAAACTACTACTCAAAAACGAGAAGCTATTATTAATCGCAACATAAGTACAAGTACAAAAATAGGCAAACGTAAAAAGGGCTCATAAATAAGCTTATATATTCTTTAAAATACTCATCTCATCATTCTAAATAATAGATTATCAATATTTTAAAGAATATTTAATCTTATAAAACAGCTAATAAAAGTCATTAAATACTTAAAATTTAACATTTAAAACACTTAAAAAGTGTATTTCAACCCGATTTTTGCGTAATTAACCGAAAACATTTTAACACTCAAAAGTTCTAACCTACCTTTGCCACTCCTCAATATACATAATGTATGAAGAGACTTTTACTTTTAACTTTCTTATTAACCTTTTTTACGAGCTATGCTCAGAAAGATTCTCAATTATCTTTTTCTGAAGCATTAGATCTTTATTTGCCTGAATATTACCGGAATATTGAAAGAGCAATAGAGAATATGGATCAAGATAAAGTTAAAGTCCTTTTTGAAGATTTTGCAAAAAATAAACTCAAAGGTACTAAGATGGATCATTTTACTGCTAACAATATGATTCCAAAAGAAGTAAGTCTAGATTCATATGAAAAACCTATGATAATACTTACTGGCTCATATTGGAGACTTAGTTGCAAAGGAGAATTACCCGCTATTAATGATATTGCAGAAGAGTATGGAGATACTATAGATATAGTATTACTTTATTGGGGAGAACTAAAAGGAGCTAGAAAATTAGAAAAAGAGTATAACAGAAATATTGATGTATTATATGTAGATGATAAAGATAATAATTACTCTCTAACTATTAAAAACTTAAAACACTCATTTGGATTACCTTTAATATACTCGCTTACTTCTGATAAAGACATTTTTAATATTCAAAAACGCCTTTATAATAGAATGCCTGTATCTCAAGAAGATGCTATTAAAGAAAATTATGAGATGTATAAAAACTTAATCACTTCGTTATTATATGAAGAGGGAAAGTTAATAAATGATCCTATTGTTATAAAATAAATAACAATTATTTACCCCACAGCATTCGTATTGAGATGACTAATAAAATAGCTCCAAAAATACGTTTAAGTGTTTTCTGGTCTATTTTAACTGCAAATTTAGACCCTACCACTCCTCCTATTACAAAAAATACAGCAATAACAGCTGCATATTTCCAGTTTACAAAACCTTCATTATAATAATTATATGCCGCTAGAAAAGTTACAGGAACTGCTAAAACCGCAAGACTTGTTCCTTGTGCTTGATGTTGATTAAAACCCAAAAGCAATATCATAAGAGGTATCATAATAACTCCTCCACCTACTCCCATTACTCCACTCAAAATACCCGCAACTAGACCTATTACAATAAGAGCAATTATAACTGTAGGATTCATATTTTACGTTTTGATTTATGATAAAAATAGAGTTTTAAAAAGGTTTTTAAACAAAAAGAGAACTGATTTTTAAAAATTAGTTCTCTTCTCTTTTTATACATATTATAACAAACCTTTATTGTATTGTGCTATAATAACCTTCTTTAGGAATTTCTATATAATATTTTTTTCGAGATTTATTATTGAGTTTATTTTCTCGCAACCAAGGATTGTGAATTTTTAAAATCTTATAATTAATCCCATAACGCTCTGCAAATTTTACAAAATCTGTAACTGCGGTATCAACTTCTACTTTATATGTAGGTATGTGCTTGTATAAATGATCTTCTGTAAAGTTAAAACCATACTTTTCTGGATTACTTAGAATCTCTTTAAAAGCTATAATTCTAAACACATAACGACCAGTTTCTTCTCTTAAAAGAAGGTCATAGTAGTTTGATACATTTTGTTCTTCAAAAAGTTTAGAAACTCCATAATTACCTGCATTATATGCTGCTGCTGCTGCTGTCCAACTACCAAAACGTTTTTTTGATGCCTTTAAATATTTACACGCTGCTCTTGTAGATTTTTCTATATGATAACGCTCATCTACATTATCATTTACTTCAAGACCATACTCTCTTCCAGTTTCTTTTAAAATTTGCCAAAACCCAGTTGCTTTTGCAGGAGAAACTGCTTGAGTTAATCCACTTTCTATGACTGCAAGATATTTTAAATCATCTGGCACTCCTTCCTCCTTAAGTATAGGTTCTATTATAGGGAAGTATTTATTTGCTCTTTTAAAGATTAATAAGGCATTAGATTGCCAGTACGTATTAACCAGTAACTCTCGATCCATACGCTCTTTTATATCTGGATTATGAACAGGAACTTCTTCTCCTGCATAATTTAAACCTTCAGGCATAGGTAAAGCATACACATTATAATTCTTAAGTATTTTATTAGGTTCTTTAGTCTCTTTAATTATAGAACTACTATCTACCTTTGTTTCTACTTCAGGTACTTGAACAGCATTTATAATGACTCCAGTAATTGTGATGATGCCTACTGCTGTTATTCCTTTTTTAATCCAATTCATTTTCTACATCGTTTTGTTTAATATACTCATTTTCTATGAGCTGAGGCAAATATTTGTTAAACCATTTTGCACGTGTTATTATCATTATATGAGTTCCTTTCTCTATAAATATAGCTTTATTTATATATTTATACGGAAAAACTTTGTCTCCAGTACCGTGTATGTGTATTACATCTTCTATAGGTGTCACTTGATCCCAACAAACCATTTCTTTTACTGCCCAATTCATATATCTTCTATCGTTCATTGACAAGTATTTCTTATACAATGCTACTCTATCTTTTATGGATGCCCCAAATGCATATTTTGCCAATGTATCTATATCTTCTACAAGACGAGTAGGAAGTAATTTATATAGTTTAAGCTTTCGCGAAAGCGTCATTCTTTTAGGTAACTCCCTATTACTCTTAACACTACTAACAATAATGAGTTTTTTTACAGTAATATGTTTTGCGATTTCTTGCACTAAAATCCCACCAAAACTCACACCTAATAATACTATGTCAGTATGTTTTATGTCATCACACATACGTAAAGCATAGGCCTGGATAGACTCATTTTTTTCTGGTAAAAACCACTCTAAATAGTGTATTGTATAACTATCTTCTGGAAGAGAGATATATTCAAAAATAGACGAATTTGCAGCCATTCCTGGCATCAAATATAAATGTGTCATTCTTCAGATAGATAATGGTTTAACACTACTTACAGTGCTTTTTTGATGTTTTTTTTGTAAATTTGCAAAGCTTTAATAATTTAACTTACTGTTTTTTATTAAAAACTTATTAAAGTATAGATCCTCAAAGTTAATAAGACATTCTTAGAGTGAACTATAAATTAGTTATAAAAATATCCTCTTTATTCAAATTTTATGGAAGCGATGACAGCATTAGAATTGACAGACAATGAATTCTTGAGACAATTTGAAGCTACTTTTGAAGGTAAAATGGCAAAAATGGAATATTCTCTCCAAGATAGAAAAATATTTCTCACCAAAATTGCTATGCCTGAAGGAACCGAAGATCATATGAATGACTTTATAGTAGCTGTTTTTAATGAAGTAAGAGACAGAGAAATAAGTCTCGTACCTACAAGCCCTGAGATAGCAAAATTTATGCGTTCTAACCGTAGAAAATACAAAAAATTGCTTCCAGTAGGAATAAACATATAAAAGCTATACTCAAATAACGTATTATACTACCTAACCACTCTATATAAGAGTGGTTTTTTTAGGTTTATACTAAAGACATTATTCTATTTAATTTTTATACTAGTACATATCAAAATGCAAGAACAAACTGTTAGCTATAAACATACAAACACCTATACTACTGTTAATACATTTACTTCTAAAACTAAAAATGTTTGGTTTACTTTACACGGTATGGGATATTTAAGTAGATATTTTACAAAGTATTTTAAAGATCTTAACCCTATAGAGAATTATATTATTGCTCCACAAGCTCATAGTAAATATTACCAAGATAAAAAGTATAAGTATATAGGAGCTAGCTGGCTTACTAAAGAACAAATTGAACTAGAATTAGAAAATGTATACTGCTATTTAGATCAAGTTTGGGAAGACCAAAGAGCTTTATGGAAGCATCAAAATATTAATATTATTTGTATGGGATATTCTCAAGGAGTTTCTATCATTACAAGATGGATTGCAAATAGAAAAATAAACTGTAACCGTATTGTACTGCATTCTGGAGCTATACCTGAAGGGTTTATTCCTATATCTTTTAATCATTTAAGTGATGATACTATCGTTCATTATCATTATGGCAATAAAGATAAATACATTACACCAGAACTAGTATTACAACAAGAAAAAAAAGCTCTTAAGTTATTTGAAGATAAGTTATCGATTTCTGTTTTTGACGGTAAGCACGAGGTAGATATTTCATTTATTAAAAAGGTATCCTTACTAAGATAAACACATATTATATTACCTCTTCATAAAAAAAATAACCTATCGATAGAATAATTGCATATAATAATATCTCCCTTGCGCATCCTGTATAGTTGCGATTCCGGTGTGTGTAAAATTGCCTTCTATATTATCTCTATGATCAGAACTCTCTAACTAGCCTGTCACTACGGCTTGTGCTGTGCTTATTGCATTTTCTTCAATTTGAAGTTGTTCAAATCTTTTACTAAAATTATCGTGACCAATCGTTGCTCCAGAAATCATATAATTAGTATGTTGTATAGCTAGATCATCTGCAGTAGAATTTCTGGATACATTAGAAAGACCAATATCATTACGATGTTCATTTACTAATGTTAAAATTTCTTCGGTTATAACTAACGAAACCGAATCTTCTTCTTCTACCCCCTTCTATTACTAGATCAGAACTTTGGTCATTAGAGCTCTCATCATCAGAACAGGAAAACACATAAAAAACAAAAGGTAGCAATATAAATATCACTACCTTGTAACTTATAAATCTTGTATTGCTATTTTAGGACAAGACATAATTTTATCTTATTGATTAAGATAAGAAAGAAGTTCATTTTCAAAATTAGAGTTGCGCAGGTTTGCGTGGCTATTAAGTATAGCCATATTTTTATCTATAACGATTGTTTTATTTAGATCTATTATATCCATTATTCTAATAGCTTCATCAGGATAAGTAAATTGATATTCAAATGAAGATGTGTAACTATTTTTTTCAAGTTGCTTTATCCAAGGTTCAGATTCTTTGTCAATATTAATAGCCGCAAAATCAAATTCTGGATATTTTTTTTGTAGCTCTAATGTCTTAAGGTGCGCATTTTTCATTTGCCAAGGTCTTTTATATGACCAAAAGTATAACACTGTAGGTTTCTTAAAGGCTTGTGTAAAAGAAGTGCTGTCACCTTGTCTATTTTTAATAAGGACATCAGGTATGATATTTCCTGATTGTAGTCTTTTATTACTTTCATAACTAGCATCAAGAGCAGCCATTGTTTTTTGAGATTTAGAAACCTTTTTTATTTCTTTAAAAAGAGTACTTACTTCATTTAAGTCATTACTATTAGCAATAAAAATACGTGCAGTTTGATTAAGTAAACGTTCTCGTTGTATATCATTTTCTATAAGACTATCTATAAGATATACTACGTGATGATTATGAATATAAGAAGTCCTGTCAAAAGGATGATCTTTACCATATTTTTTATAGCTAAGCGAGTTTAAATAGCTATTTACATAACGTCTAAAACTTAATAGTTCTTGGAGATCTTTACTGTTAATATCTATGTTATTACGAAAGCTGTAAAAACCTTCAGGTAATGAATTAAAAAAAGTATATCTGTCTTTTATATACTTAGAAAAGGGGTATTGCTCTCTACGATAATAGTTATTAAAAGTAGAAATAGCGGTAGCAATCTCTTTAAAACTATCAGAATAATCTTGGGTTGCAAAAAACTTTGTGAGTTCTCTAGTATGAACAATAGACATAGAATCTAGAAGTTTTTCAAAATCTGCAGGATTTTCTTCATATGCCTTGTTTTCTATAATAAAGTCATTCTCTTCTTCCCAATGGAGAAAGTTATTTATGATAAAGTTGTTTTTTGTAGCCCCGTATCCTGAATATGTAAGGGATTCATCAAATTCTTTTGTATTTACTCTGAGTAAGATACTATCTCCTTCTTCTATGTGTAATATTTGATACTCACCGTGCAAAAGATGATAAAGACCTCCTTCAAGTGCGTTAAATTTATATGAAAATCGATTATTATGATCTAATAGAATACTATCAGTAATTTGATTATTCTTGAGAAGTAATATATAGTTCTGGGTGGGGTTTACTATTTCGCAAGCAAGATAAGTTCCACTTGCCGTTACTTTTCCATCAGTGTTGCAACTAAAAAACAATATTGATATTCCTAAGAGTAAGAGTAGAGAACCTAAAAAAGAATGAGTTGTACGCACGGTTTGTCTATTTTGGACAATAGTAAAAGTACTTTTATTGTTATATTATATTTGTTAAGAAGACGTTAAAAGCATTTTGTGATTTTAAAGTAATAAATTTCTTAATTAATAGGTATTTTTGCTCGCTAAAACAAGGATAAATATTATGCTATCAGTTTCTAATCTTTCTGTGCAATTTGGTAAACGAATATTGTTTGATGAAGTAAATACTTCATTTACAACAGGGAATTGCTACGGAATTATAGGTGCAAATGGTGCCGGTAAATCTACGTTTCTAAAAATATTAACAGGGCAACAAGACCCTACATCTGGTCACGTGCATTTAGAACCTGGAAAACGTATGTCTGTTCTAGAGCAAAATCATTATGCTTATGATGAGTATAATGTACTAGAAACAGTTGTAATGGGTAACAAGCCATTGTACAAAATCAAATCAGAGATAGATGCTCTATATGCAGACTATTCTGATGAAAATGCAGACCGTATTGGAGAGCTTCAAGTACAATTTGAAGAGATGAATGGTTGGAATGCAGATAGCGATGCGGCAACAATGCTTTCAAATTTAGGAATCAAAGAAGATTTACATTATACCTTAATGGCAGATCTAGATGGTAAACAAAGAGTACGTGTGTTAATAGCACAAGCACTTTTTGGAAACCCTGATGTACTCATAATGGATGAGCCTACAAACGACCTTGATTATGAAACCATAAACTGGTTAGAAAATTTCCTTGCAAATTATGATAATTGTGTGATTGTAGTATCTCACGACCGTCACTTTTTAGATGCTGTTTGTACACATATATCAGACATAGATCATAATAAAATTACGCATTATAACGGTAACTACACATTCTGGTATGAATCATCTCAACTAGCTGCAAGACAAAGAGCACAACAAAACAAAAAGGCCGAAGAGAAGAAAAAAGAACTTCAAGAATTTATTGCTCGTTTCTCTGCAAACGTAGCAAAATCTAAGCAAGCTACTTCTCGTAAGAAGATGATAGATAAACTCAATATAGAAGAGATAAAACCATCTAGCCGTCGTTATCCAGGAATTATCTTTGACCGTGATAGAGAGGCTGGAGATCAGATATTTAATTGTACAGGTTTAAGTGCTTCACTTGATGGAGAAACGTTATTCAATAAAGTTGATATTAACCTAAACAAAGGAGATAAAGCTGTTATTTTCTCAAGAGATAGTCGTGCGACTACTGCTTTTTATGAAATTATAAATGGTAACCAACAGGCAGATAGTGGTTCTTTTGATTTTGGAGTAACAACTACTCAATCTTATTTGCCACTAGATAATGCATCTTTCTTTCAAGATGGTAGTCTAAATCTCGTAGACTGGTTACGTCAATATGCTCAAACAGAAGAAGAGCGAGAAGAAGTATTTTTAAGAGGTTTTCTAGGGAAAATGATTTTTAGTGGGGAAGAAGCACTCAAAAAATCCAATGTACTTTCTGGAGGAGAAAAAGTGCGTTGTATGGTTTCAAAAATGATGATGAAACGTGCAAATATTTTAATGGTAGATGAACCCACAAACCACTTAGATCTAGAATCTATTACAGCATTTAACAATGCGCTTAAAAACTTTAAAGGTACAGTGATGCTCACAACACACGATCACGAGTTTGCCACTACAGTAGGTAATAGAGTTATAGAGCTCACCCCAAAAGGAGTAATAGATCGCTTTATGAACTTTGATGAGTATATGAGTGATAAAGCAATTAAAGAGCAACGTAAAGCAATGTATGAATAGAAGTTCTTCTTAATTGTATTTTAGATAAATATTAAAGCCTCATTCTTTTATCTAGAATGAGGCTTTAATATTTATTGTTTAAAAAACTTGATGAGCATTACTATAGAAAACACTAATAAACCACCACTTATGATAATACGTAAGGGAGGTACTTCTCCACCAGAGAGAAGTGGTGATAGTCTCCAGCTAGCATAGCATATAAATACACCGTAAAACAAAGCTCTTCCTTTAGATATTTTAGGAGGCTTTTCACTAGCTTTTGATGGTCTTGTAGAATACGTGATTTTTGGTTCCTCTTTAGTACTCTGCGAGAGCTCTTCTAAAGCCTTATCAGTTATTTTATGTTGATCAAATTCTGCAATAGTGCTAGATACTATGTGTTTTGCTCTAATAACATCTTCCTTTAAGACCAGTAATCTGGTTTGATCTGTCGCTACTGCATAACCTGCAAGTTTTGCACTCTCATTATCATCTCTTATAATGCATTTAATATTATTGTGTTCTAAAGCTGCCTGTAAATGTTGAATTTCAATGGCAGAGCCAGTATGTATTTTTTCGTAGCTAGAGTCAGTAAGTATACTCATAAAAGTGTTTATCTCGTTTTGTCATATTTGATATTCCAGATGGACTTATTAAAGTTTTTACCTAGCGCAAAAGCATAAAAAAGAACTATCGCAGCAATAGACTTAAACATAAAGAAAAAAACCATCACATCTTGAGAAGTATTTTGGTTTTTTGTAAATAATCCATCAGGAATAAGTGCTGTAGCAATAAGACTTAGTAGGATTACAGCAATGATAAGATTTTCAAAAGATTTAAAAAACCAAGCCCACAATTTTCTAAAAGGATGTAAATCATTTCCCCATTTATGTATAAGATAATAATAATCATTTCCCATAGGAGCAAACAAAAGAGGGTCGTCTGCTTTTTCTAAAACAAACATTTTTGAGGGAGCTATAATTTTATATCCAGAGATCTCTATATGATGTTTATTCTCAAGATATTTAACAGTATTTAATGCTTCTTGAGGATATGCCCCTTTAAAGTATTTGGTATCTAAAAAGCGCAAACGATAGTTAATACAAATCTGTTTAATGTGATTGATATGGAAAACCTTGTCACTCTCTAAGATGTCAAAATTAAATCTATTTTCAATAGTTGTAGAGGAGTTTTGAAGTTTGCTTTTTATATCGCTTTCGCGAAAGCGATCTTCCTCAAAAATCCGTTCTACTTGAGCTAGAATGTCTTGTTCTGTTAAATCCTTACCTCGTTGCCGAAGTAATTTCTCGTGTATGTTAGTTCTGGAGAATAACATTGTATTTTTCTTTTAAAGATACAATAGAAATAGTTGATTTTCAATTTCTTTTTTAAAACAAAAAAATCTCAAATCTTATAATGTAAGACTTGAGATTTTGTTTTATCTGAGAGAAGCCCCAAGTTTACTTTCAAACTGTTGTTGGAGCTTTTTCATTGTTTTATCAATCTGTTTATCTGTAAGAGTTTTGTATTCGTCTTGTAATAAGAAACTTACAGCATAACTTTTTTTACCTTCTGGTAGATTTTTACCTTCATATACATCAAACAAGTTTACATCTTTAAGAAGTTGTTTTTCTGTTTGTTTTGCGATGGTAGTGATTTCTTCAAATGTTACTTCGGTATCGAGTAATAAAGCAAAATCTCTACGTACAGATGGATATTTAGGAATAGCCTTAAACTTGATATCATTGCGAGCAGCAATTTCTAATATAGCATCCCAGTTAAAATCTGCATAATATACATCTTGTATAAGATCAAATTTCTTTAGAATACTCTTGGTTACTTTTCCATAAGTAACTATTTGTTGTTTTCCTAGAGAGAGTCCAACAGCATCTGAAAATACATCATTCTTAACAGCAGAAGCTCGTACACGTTGTATACCTAGTTTTTCTAATACAGATGATACTACACCTTTTATATAATAAAAGTTTGTAGGTGTTGTAGCATTAGACCAAGACTCATTAGTTCTATCTCCTGTTACAAAAAGCGCAAGGTGTTTATTTTCTATGCGCTCTGTATCGTAGTTATGATAGGTTTTTCCAAACTCAAATAACTTTACATTACCACGACGACGATTTACGTTATATGAGATAGCTTCTAGTCCAGAAAACAACATAGATTGCCTTAAGACACTAAGTTCTTTTCCTAGTGGATTAAGCATTTCTACGTGATGTTCTTCCTTTAAATATTCGGACAGAGCAGTATATGCTGGAGTAGTCAAGCTATTTGCCATCATCTCATAAAATCCTATAGAAGCAAGCTGATTTCCTATAACATTTGAAACTTTATAATCATCAAAACGAGAAGATATAGAAACGGTTGCATTAAGTTTATTACCAAATGTAATATTGTTATAGCCATAAACACGTAGGATCTCTTCTATTACATCTGCCTCACGAGTAACATCATTTCTAAATGCAGGAATCGTCATTCCAATACCACTCTCTGTAACATTATTAATTTTAATATCTAAAGACATTAAAATTCCTTTGATAGTTTCTTTTGGGATTTCTTCTCCTATTAGTTTTGTTGCATTATCAAAGTTTAAAAAAACTTGTTGGTCTTCTATTTTTTTAGGATAAATGTCTACCATTTCACTAGTGATCTCACCTCCAGCAATTTCCATTATGAGTATTGCCGCACGAGTAAGTGCATACTCAGTGATATTAGGATCTATACCACGTTCAAAACGGAAAGAAGCATCTGTATTAAGACCGTGACGTTTTGCTGTTTTACGCACAGCTACTGGATTAAAAAAAGCACTTTCCAGGAAGATAGCTTGTGTCCCTTCAGAAACGCCACTGTTAATACCTCCAAAAACACCAGCGATACACATAGGTTTTTCACCATCACATATCATAAGATCATCTTCGTGTAGTTCACGTTCTACACCATCTAGTGTGATAAACTTTGTTCCAGCTTCTAATGTTTTAACCTCAATCTTATCTCCAGTGATTTTATTTAAATCAAAAGCGTGTAAAGGTTGTCCTAGCTCGTGAAGTACATAGTTTGTAACATCTACTACGTTATTAATAGGAGAAAGTCCTATAGCTTTAAGTCTGTGTTGTAGCCATTCTGGAGAGTCGGCTATTTTAAGACCACTTATAACAACTCCGGCATAACGAGGAGCTTTTTCACCATCTAAAACTTGTACATCTATTTTATGTACACGCTTATCTATCTTAAAAGAAGAAGTAGATGGGGTAATTAGTGCTTTATTAACATCCTGTTGTAATAAACCTGCTTTTAGATCTCTAGCAACTCCCCAATGACTCATAGCATCTGCCCTATTAGGAGTAAGACCTATTTCAAAAACTTGATCGTTTTCTATGTCAAATACATTTGCTGCAGGAGTTCCTGGTGTTAATGAACCGTCTAGTATCATAATACCATCGTGACTTTTTCCAAGTCCTAACTCATCTTCGGCACAAATCATTCCGTGAGAAGCTTCACCACGTATTTTACCTTTTTTGATAGTCCACGCTTCACCTTCTTCTGTATATAAAGTAGTTCCTATAGTAGCTACAGGTACTTTTTGTCCAACAGCAACATTAGGCGCGCCACATACTATTTGCACAGGAGTATCTTGACCTATATCTACAGTGGTTACTTTTAGTTTATCAGCATTGCTATGTTGCTCACAAGTGAGCACGTGTCCTATGACAACACCTTGAAGACCACCTTTTATACTTTGGTAATTTTGGATTCCTTCTATTTCAAGACCTAGGTCTGTAAGAAGATCGCCTGTTTTTTCTGCAGGCCAATCTATATCGATAAACTGTTTAAGCCAGTTATAAGAAATTTTCATAAATGCGTTGCAATTTTGAACAGCCAAAGATAGGGTAAGATCTCTAGTAGGCAAAGTACCATATGTATTATCTCATAGATTATTTTTTGACTTTTGGTAAAAAAATTAATAATTATATAAACATCCATTATAATAACCGCCATCGTATCACTTTTGATAACTTGTTAAAAAAAAAACATAACCGTAACATTAAAATAAGGTATAGTTCTAAAATCTAAGATATCTTGTAATTAAATAGATAGAAGTATCTTATTCTAACAAATCAAACATTTTTTAACAAATCAAAACCATCAAACACAAATCAACCATTATGAAAAAAGCACTATTTTTTTTGTCGTATTTATGTATGAGCGTCACCATCTTTGCGCAAGTACCATCATATTATGATGATGTAAACCTTTCACTCACAGGTCAAAATTTACAAAATGAACTTGCTACAAAAATAACAGAGACTCACACTACTTTTTTAACATATACACCAGGCGTATGGGAAGCACTTCAAGCAGCAGATCTTGACCCAGAAAATAGTAATAATGTTTTATTAATATATGGATCTTCAGATACTGATGGAAACATAAAAACAGATCGATCTAGAAATAAAAATGAAAATGGAGGTACTTCTGGAGAATGGAACCGTGAACACGTTTTCCCAAGATCATTAGGTAATCCTAATTTAGGAAGTGAAGGACCTGGATCTGATGCGCATCACATAAGACCAGCAGACATTGGTTTAAATTCTGATCGAAGTAATAGAGTCTTTGCAGATGGATCTGGAGTTGCTGGAATTACCTCTCAAGGATATTTTTATCCAGGTGATGAGTGGAAAGGAGATGTAGCTCGTATGATGATGTTTATGTATTTGAGATATGGAAATCGTTGTCTACCATCTGCTGTAGGAATTGGAAATTCAGTTTCTGGAGATGTAAATATGATAGATCTTTTCTTAGAGTGGAATGTAGAAGATCCCGTAAGTGATTTTGAAGACAATCGTAATGATGTACTAGCGGGAATACAAGGAAATAGAAATCCTTTTATAGACAATCCTGCATTTGCAACTACTATTTGGGGAGGAGTGCAAGCAGAAGATCGTTTTGGGAACACTACTGGAGGAGGAGGTTCTCAAACAGTAGATGCATTATTAATTTCAGAATATGTAGAAGGATCTTCTTTTAATAAAGCAATAGAAATTGCAAACTTTACAGGAGCAACAACAAGTCTTAATGGTTATGAACTTCGTAAACAGAACAATGGAGCAGGAGATTGGACTACTGGGTATGCACTTTCAGGAAGTCTTTCTAATGGTTCTGTGTTAGTAATCGCAAATAATAGAGCAGGAACAGGTGTAACTTCAGTAGCAGATGTAACAACAAATAGTACTGTGTTGAATTATAATGGCAATGATGCTGTAGGTTTATTTTTTAATGGTACACTCATAGATGTAGTAGGAACATTTAATGGCGGAAGTGCAAATTTTGGACAAAATACCACATTACGAAGAAAGTCAACCGTTCAAGAACCTAATACAACATACACAACATCAGAGTGGGATTCTTTTGCATCAAATACATTTAATGGTTTAGGTAGTCATTCTGTAGATGGATCATCAGGATCTCCTAGTGATCCAGATCCAGAACCAATTACTTATTGTGATGCTCAAGGTAATGATGCTTCATTTGAATATATAGATTTTGTAGGTTTAGGAAGTATTTCAAATGCAACATCTTCTAATGGGGGGTATGAAAATTTTACTAATCAATCTACTACAATAGGATATGGATCTAATACTATTGTTTTAAGTGTAGGTTTCTCTGGACAAACATATACCGAATTCTGGGCAGCTTGGATAGATTTTAATCAAAATGGAACTTTTGAGACTAGTGAGCAAATAGTTTCTGGATCTACATCTAGCGCTGCTAATTTATCTTATACATTTACTGTACCCACTTCTGCACTTTCTGGAGCAACGAGAATGAGGGTTGCAATGAAGTGGAATGCAGCTCCCACCGCTTGTGAGTCATTTGATTATGGAGAGGTAGAAGATTATACAGTTGTGATAAGTTCAAGCAGAGCTGCCGTAACACCATCATTTCCAACTAAAGTAGATGGAAAGCTTGGTAATAAAAATAAAGTTTTTGATCTCAATATTGTAAATCAATTTGATACTACTACACTACAATTAGTAGATCATCGTGAAGCAACTTTTGCAGTGTATAATATGTTGGGACAACAAGTTGCAAATGGAGATTTTAAAACATCAATCACGTTGCCAGAACTCAAAACAGGAATATATATTATACAAGTATCTGATGGACAGCGCAGCATACAAAAGAAATTTATACAGAGATAATTAATTCTCTCTTTTATCTTAAAACGCTCATAGTAGTTACTGTGAGCGTTTTTTATTGCTTATATGTATCTTTCCACTATGAAATATATCACTATTATTCTGTACACAATTGTGCTATTGGGGTGTAAAAACTCATCCACAGAGCAGCCCTCATTTAAGTTAAAAGAAGGCTTTTGGCGTGCAACAATAGCTATTCAAGACAATGAAGAAATACCGTTTATATTTAAAGTAAATAACTCAAAAAGCTTAACTATTTATAATGCAGAAGAGCGCATAGAAGTAGACGAGATTATAATTACAGGCGATAGTATTAGAATACAAACTCCAGTCTTTGAGGGGTATTTTGCAGGAAGCTTTCGCGAAAGCGGAAACCGTATCACAGGATCATTCATAAAGCCTAGCCTTGATCGCATTGTTCCTTTTGAAATGGTGTATGATGCTAATGAACGTTTTGAAAGTACCTATAAGACTAGAGATGATAAAACTTCATATATAGATATCACTGGAGGTTGGGAAACTGTTTTTAGTAAAGATAGTCCAGAAGATCGCTATATCGCTAAAGGTATTTTCAAACAAAATGGGAATATCGTTACCGGAACTTTTAGAACAACCACTGGAGATTATAGATATCTAGAAGGAATTATGAATGGGAATGAAATGCGTCTGTCTACTTTTGATGGGGCGCACGCTTTTTTATTTGTAGCTACAGTAACAGATAGCACAATGCAAGGTCAGTTTTATAGCGGTAATCACTGGAAAGAACCTTTTGAGTCTGTAAAAAATGACAAATATGAGTTGCCAGACGAGAAAACACTTACTTATTTAAAAGAAGGATATGATCGTTTTGATTTTGAATTTCCAGATACTACAGGAAAATTAATTTCTTTAAAAGATGATCGTTTTAAAGATAAAGTAGTTATTGTACAAATATTAGGTTCTTGGTGTCCTAATTGTCTTGAAGAATCTAAATTTTTTAGAGATTATCTCAACGCAAACCCACACGAAGATCTTAAGATTGTAGGTCTTGCCTTTGAATATGCAAAAACAGAAGAAAAAGCAAAAAAAAGTATACAACGCCTCATAGATAAATTAGAATTACCATATCCAATATTACTTGCTCAGTACGGGGAAGGAGCAGATAAGAAAAAGGCACAAGAAAAACTTCCTATGCTCAATCACGTTTTGTCATATCCTACAACTATTTATATTGACAAAAAAGGAGAGGTTAGACGTATACATACAGGATTTAATGGGGCTGCTACTGGGGAAAAATATATTGATTTTAAAAAAGAGTTTAGTCAATATATTCAAAGTCTAATATTAGAAGAGAAATAGTATGTCTTCAAAAATTTCACAAAAAAAAATGTATGATTTTATTATAAAAGCAATTATAAAATCAAAAAATCCATAGTGATAAAAAAATATAAAATTAGAGACCGTTGTTGCAAGGGCTTTTTAAAATTGGATACATTTTGTATCTCTTTTTATGGAATTAGTACAACACCCCACTTTAGTCGATAGTATTTGCGATATACGTTCTCGTAAGATCAAACGTACATTTTTCACACAAATAAATACACTTATAGATGGGTGTCCAATTATTATCATTTTAAAGCAACAGCTTATGAGCCTCTTTTTAAAGAAATCAATAGACAACTAGAGGCTCACAAAATAATCGTAAAAACAGCAGCTATAATCGATGCTAGTGTTATTGATACTCCTTTAAAACCTAAAGGAAAGACAACTCATAAAGTGACAGAGGACAGAAAAGATGAAGAAG
>CALKZS010000105.1 GCA_938002835.1 uncultured Dokdonia sp.
ATAGATATAAGTGTTGCTACCCTTGGACGTATTAAAAAATCTGATTTAGAAAGAGTAATAGGTCATCGTATAGATAAAGACAAAACTATATTATGTAGTGACTCTCATCATAGCTATAAAGGCTTTGCAAAGGATGCTGAAATAGAATTTCATCCTATAAATGTTAGTAAAAAACAAAGAGTAAAAGGTCTCTACCATATCCAGCACGTAAATGCTACCCATAACAAGCTAAAGAGATGGATAGAGAATACTTTTTGGGGAGTCTCTACAAAATATCTTCAAAATTATTTGAATTGGTATAAGGTTAAAGAGAGGCTTAAAAAGATGAACAATAAAGCAAATGCTTTTAAAGAGATGATACTCAGTACAAGGGCAATAGAAAATTTCCTAAAGATTAATGATAATTATTTAGAACTAATAACATAGCTAGTATAAACTACAGCCTTGTTTATTGAAATGTAAATCAGATTTTTACGTTTTTAGTTAATTAAAACTCATTTTTTATAATCAAAATAAGCTTGTAAGTTGATTTATTTTATAACTAATTAATATACAGTGATTTTTATGTCTAACTCACGTTAATTTAGATTATTTAAAGAGTCTCTCTGATAATAGTAGAGAAAAGAAAAATACACTTTACATTAGATATCAATCCTATTCCAGTTTCTCAAAAATACTTTACAGCGTTAGAAAAACACCTTCCAAATTCGTCCCATTAATTTGCAATACAGCCCTAGATAATGGATTTCGGCACAAAACTCTCCAATTCATCACACTTATTTTGAACTCTTACTTGAATACCTTCTATTTGAGCAAACTTTTAAAATAATAACAATGAAAACAATCGTATTTATCTTACTAAACATTTTAATAACGCTACCGATTACATCTCAATCTAACACAATGAAAGAGCGTAAGGTTTTATTGAAAAAAATTTTTGAAATCACAGAAACCCAAATTTGCAACCCATCTTTTTTAGAGACTCAAGAATGGAATGAATTTTCAACACATATGTACTCAGATAATGTTCTCGGCTTAGACGACTATTCATTTACACAGGAATTCAACAAAGCAGCCAGCAACTTAACATTTACTCATTACTACATTCAATCTATATCTAGTGAGCCACGAGCTCAAGAATCTTCTAAGAGAATATCATCGAAAAAAGTCGAAGCTTTTGAACTTACTGAGCTCAATGAGAATAGCGCTGTTTTAACAGTTAGAAGGTTTATTCCCAATGGTCAATTGATGAAAAAATTAATAGACAAGATTCAGGAAAAAGCCTACGAAAACTTAGTGATAGATTTAAGAGGAAATGGAGGCGGCACCTTAGATGCAGCTGTCGTCTTAGGACAATACTTGACATCTGATATGATAGATGCTGGTTCATACCTCAGTCGTTCTTGGTTTAAAAGTCATAAACGATATCCCACCGAAGAAGAAATAAAGAAATTACCTTTTTTAACAGATATGAGTTATGCAGGATTCCAAAGAGCAGCGCAAGAAGATGGTTTTCGTATGGTAATTCCACCACATACCAACCCTATCTTTGAGGGACAGATATTTATTTTAACTGATGCGGAAACTGCGAGCACTTGTGAGCCTCTTGTTCACCTACTTAAACAACAAGGAGTAGGCACCATTATAGGACAACCTACCGCTGGAGCTATGCTTAGTGGAAGAAGTTTTAAGTTGAATGATAAGATGAATTTATTTCTTCCAGTACAAGATTATGTTACCGCCGAAGGCTATAGGTTGGACAAAGTGGGAGTAACTCCTGATATTGAAATAAAGAGTGAACAAGCCTTAGATAAAGTCCTGTCACTTATTGAATAGGACTCAACATAAAGTATCAAATGGCTCGCAAGTTGTGAGCCATTTGGTATTTTTGATATATGAATACGTACTTCGTCACGGGCATCTCAATAGATGTAGCCAAAACCATTATAGCAGCTATCGTAACCGAAGCTTTACAAGTTGATTATTGGAAACCTATCCAAGCAGGGAATCTGGACATAGCGATACCCATAAGATCAAGCGACTCGTATCAAGCGATGGCTCCAGAAATCTGTAATTCTGCATATATGAAATTTGAATTCAATTCACAAGAAACTGAAACTGTTCTTAAAGGTGTATTAAATGTTCTTTTTATCAATGTGTTACTCGTTTTTCTCAAATGCACTACAACGGTTTTATGTATGATTTTGTTGCGTAGTTTAAGCCTTAAAGATAGCAAATAAACACAGATAGAAAATTCCATCGGAATTTTCGTAAGTAAGCTATTACTAACAATGAATTATACACTGTGTTGGCATTTCGTTATTTTTTTTCAGTCACAAATATTTCTCCCCATTTTGCTTTATTAATTCCAAAAAACACTCCTCCAATCAGCATTATTGCTCCAGTAGCTATTCCAACCATTCCGAAAAAAGGTGTTTTAAGAATTCTAGTCAAAATTTCAGCGGCAAATGCAGCATAAAGCCCGATTACTGACCAATACATAAAAGCAAAATGAAGATATTTCCATTTATTCAGAGGTTTTTTAGTCCAAATAGGAACCATCCCTAGTATGATTGACAATAAACTCAAAAGAGTTGTATAATGGAAAATTCCCCAACCATTGAACAATCTATAAATCATAAAAGCAGTTAATATCAAAATTCCCATACTAATGACATATAGATATCCTATTTTGATATGTTGCTTTGTTCCTTTTTTCGCAATTAGAATATATGTCCCAAATATTAGAGCAAAACAAGATGAAATTAAATGAACTAAACCTATTTCATCTCCAACTATATTTTCCATTTAATTTGATAACTTAGAGTTTTACGGTTCAAATTTATTAGTCCCATTTCTGTTCATATATTTTTTGTTTCTCAAATGTAGAATTTCAGCGATGAGTTGTTTTTAATGAATGCCAACGCTACGTATAAGAAACGTAGGCTAGCTGATAAGCACTTTCGTTTCGGTTTATTACTTGAATCTAAATTTATTAATGTATACTAGTTTATCAAATGTTGGGATTTTTATGGAGTCTAATGTAGTCACTTCTGACTCTGCCGTAGTATATCCATTAATAGACTTTTAATAATTCACTATATCGTTCGCTACCATAATAGTAGTCTCCTAAATTCTTAAAGTATCCGTTTTTTATACTTACCATAAGATCTTGAGATTCTTTAGAATTATCTCTCTCTAGGGGATCCATCCACTCTAAAGCTAGATTCAAACCCACAACTTGTAGCGTATCTATAACTAAAATTTCGTCTTCTTTAGGAACAGGTGGCTTTACATCTTCTTTACAAGAAGCGATAAAAGTAAAAATGGCAATAAAAATGAGTTTCTTATACATAGTAATATATTTGAGTTATTCTGACACTACAAAAGTGACTCAAATTACTTCTCAAAAACACCCAGCAATCCGTAAAGTTAACATCCCTGAAAACTGAGGTATAAAAAAAGATTCTCCTATAAAGAGAACCTTTTTTACTATATAAATTTTATTAATAGACGTATCAATACTTGTTTTTAATATGCATCATCGTGCACTTGAGCTACTGCTCTTCCTGATGGGTCGTTCATATTTTTAAATGCTTCATCCCACTCTAAGGCAATAGGTGTACTACACGCTACAGATGGTACAGATGGTACACAAAGTGCAGCTGCATCACTTGGGAAGTGCTCTTCAAAAATACTTCTATAATAAAACTCCTCTTTATTTTGAGGTGTATGTATAGGAAAACGGTGGTGCGCATTTTCCATTTGAGTATCACTCACAGCCTCCTCTACTACTATTTTAAGGGTATCTATCCAAGAATATCCTACTCCGTCAGAAAACTGTTCTTTTTGCCTCCAAGCAACACTTTCTGGAAGGTATTTTTCAAAAGCTTTACGTAACACCCATTTTTCCATACCACGACGCTCTTTAGTAATCATTTTATCTACTGGATTAAGACGCATCGCTACATCCATAAACTCTTTATCTAAGAAAGGAACACGTCCTTCGATTCCCCAAGCAGCAAGTGACTTGTTTGCACGAAGACAGTCATACATATGTAACTTATCTAATTTACGTACCGTTTCTTCGTGAAAATCTTGTGCACTAGGTGCTTTATGAAAATATAAATATCCTCCAAAAATCTCATCGGCTCCTTCTCCAGAAAGCACCATTTTTACACCCATAGATTTAATAACACGTGCCATTAAGTACATAGGCGTACTGGCTCTTATGGTTGTGATATCATATGTTTCTAGGTGATAAATCACATCACGTATCGCATCTAATCCTTCTTGAATAGTAAATTCTATTGGGTGATGTACCGTGCCTATATGATCTGCCACTATTTGTGCAGCAGCCAGATCTGGGGATCCTTTAAGACCTATACTAAATGAGTGCAATTGTGGCCACCAAGCATTTTGCTCATCACCAGACTCAATACGCTTTTCTGAGTACAGTTTTGCTACAGCACTTGTTATAGAAGAATCTAATCCTCCTGATAGTAATACTCCATAAGGTACATCAGACATTAACTGTCTCTTTACAGAAGCAGCAAGGGCATCGTGCAACTCTTCTATACTAGTCTCGTTATCTTTTACATTATCATACTCCATCCAGTCACGCTCATACCAGCGAGTAAGCTCTCCAGTTGTACTTGTATAATAATGCCCTGGAGGAAATAATTCTATTTTAGAACACACGCCTTCTAATGCTTTAAGTTCAGAAGCTACATAAAATGTTCCGTGCTGGTCCCAGCCCATATATAATGGAATTATCCCCATATGATCACGAGATACAAAATATTCGTCTTTTTCGGTGTCATACAAAGCAAATCCAAAGATGCCGTTCATCTTATCTACAAAATCGTGACCGTGCTCTTTATATAATGCTAATATAATCTCACAGTCTGACTCTGTTTGAAATTCATAATCTATAGATAGTGATGCTCTTAATTCTTTATGGTTATAGATCTCTCCATTTGCTGCCAGTACTAAGGTACCATCTTTTGAAAAAAGTGGTTGTTTTCCAGAAGCTGGATCTACTATAGAAAGACGCTCGTGCGTCATAATTGCTTTATCATTATGGAATACTCCATTCCAATCCGGTCCTCTATGACGAATTTTTTTAGACATCTCTAATAACTGGGGGCGTAAATCTTCAGCTTTCTCCTTTAGATCAAAGGCACATACAATTCCACACATAATTTTTTCTTATTTGTATTATTTAATAGTTCAAAGATGCATTTAACGTTTCATTATCAAAACAAAAATTAATTAAACACTTTCATACTATAACTTTTTTAATGTAATTAATATCAATATGAAGGTATATGCTTTCGCGAAAGCGTAATAACAAAACATTATGAAAGTTTAAACACTTTTATACGACACACTGCCTAACTTTGAGATTAAAATGCCGATAAGGCCTGATTATCAACAAATCTTTTAAAACACTTAATTATTATGAAAAAATTAATGATCACTGCTATTGTTGCACTTGCATTTTCAATAGCTCCTACAGTACAAGCACAAAGCTTTAAAGTAGACAAAAGCCCAATGGATCAAGCTGCTTTCCCAACAAGCTACAAAGAAGCTAATAAAGATATTAGAGTAACATATAGTCGCCCGCAACTTAAAGGACGTAATATCGCAGATCTTGCTCCTGAAGGAAAAGTATGGAGACTAGGCGCAAATGAAGCTGCAGAGGTTACTCTTTACAAAAATATGAAGTTAGGTACTACTACTGTTAAAGCTGGAACATATACAATGTATGCTAAACCAGAAGGAAATAACTGGACTATTATTTTAAGTACTGACTTAAATGTATGGGGTTCTTATTTCTATAATGAGAAAAATGATGTAGCTCGTATCTCTGTACCAGTAACTAGTTCTGAAACTGCTGTTGAGTACTTCGGGATGGAGTTTGCTGCTGTAGATAAAGGTACTCACCTTCATATGGCTTGGGGTAATACTCGCGTTGAAGTACCTTTTTATAACTAAATATTAGTTTTTAAACATAAAAAAAGCTGGGATTCTCAATTGAGAATCCCAGCTTTTTTTATGGATACTATTGAGAAAATTTATTGCTTTATTATCTGAGCTCCTTCAAATAATAATTCTTCCTTATCTTTATATACAGCTAAAGATGCTGGTGGTGCTTCTGCTGCTTTTAATACATTAATAAAACATTTATATACATACCCGCCATTAGTAAACTTATAACTGTGATTTCCTCCTGATCCATCAAAAATTACTTCTCCATTTTGTAAGACCAAATCTGGAGGTACATTAGTTTCTGAATCAATAGACCAAGATGCATATCTATATAAATCATTATTAAGTTGATCTATTCTTATTCTAAATTTTTTAGTCTCTAATATTACTTCGGGTCTTTTAAAATTAACTAAACTATGATGAAGTGAGCTTTTATCTTCTTCAAGTAGTTTGTTTAAAAGCGCTTCTTCTTTATTAGATTGATAGTTTAAACCTATGAGCTTACCTTCATAGTCTATCCAGACAACACCACTGTATAACATTATTCCTCTCCAGCCAACAGCTTCCCAATCTTTATCTAACTTAGAATTAATGATTATATTTTTAAGAACATCATCAAATATTTGATCATAACGCTTTACAAAATCATTCTCATCTTTTATATCAGGAATGGGATATTCTCTATTTAAAGGATACTTTATTAAGGTCTTTAATATTTGAGTATCATCATTTTTAATCGCATCAATAAATGTTTGTATATGAGTTATATACTCTTCCTTTAGTTCTTGGGCAAATGTGATATTTGTTATAATAACAACACAGAAAATTGTAATATATCTTTTCATAAATACGATTCTAAAAAAGAGGTTTCTTATTGAGTTTCTTCTAACCATCTTTTTACTTTGAGTTCCCATTGAAACTCTTTCATATGGTTTATAGAATGTTCTGAATCTTTGTCAAACAGTGTTTGAGTAGCTACTCGTTCTTTTTCTATCTCTTGATATAATGCTTTTATCTCCTCTAAAGCATTTGTTGTAAATGTAGTTTCTTGTATTTTTTTTGCTAGTTTACGAGCATACACTTCTGTAATATCAAAGTGTGTTTGCTCGTGACCTAGTAGATGCTTAGACTTATGATTATGACGTACCCAAGAATATTCTGGATAAAAATATCCTTTTATAACAACAGCATTTTTATCAATATAACCATCACTACGAACGTGATAACTCTGGCTAATTCCAGTACTTGATGTTGCTCCCCATCCTTCTATCGTTCCTGGAGACCCTTTAAAATCTGACCATTTTAACAATCTATCTTCACTCCACTCAAAACGTTCTGGAGCATCAGACATAGACACTAACAAAACAGCCAAAAATCCTAATACAAAACATACTCTTTTCATCAAGTCTTTTGCTTCTTTTTACGAGCTGCAGGAAACAAAACATTATTTAATATAAGTCTATATCCTGGCGAGTTAGGGTGTAATTCTAATTCTGTCTTTGGGTCTCCTACTCTATGACGATAATCTTCTGGATCGTGACCTCCATAAAAAGTAAAAAATCCTTTTCCTTTTATGCCGTGTATGTACCGAGCTTCTCCATTTGTGAGGTTTTCTCCCATTGTAAGAACATTAGACTTTACCGTTTTAGAATCATATGAAGTAGTTTGTCCCATAAATCCCTTTACAAGTGCTGTATGATTTTGCACTAACATTGTAGGTATGGGATCCCACTTTGCACTGTAATCTTTAAGTGTAAAATAGTCTGTTTGAAAAGGGATATTACGTTTTCTTGTCATATCAATAGAAGAAAACTCATAGGTGGTAGGAGATCTCTCTAACGTAAAATTTTTAAAGGCAAATGTTTTTCTAAAATCAATTTTTGATCCATAATTTGCATCACTTGGATCTCCATCAAACATCGCCTCTGCAATATCTACCCCTTCGGCAGCAAGGGCAATGTCAAAACTATCAGTAGCACTACACATTGCAAACATAAATCCACCTCCCACAACATAATCTCTTATTTTGAGAGCAACATCACGCTTTTCTTCAGAGACTTTTGAATATCCTAACTTTGCAGCTCTTTCTTCTGAAGTTTTTTTTGCTTCTATATACCAAGGCGCTGCGCGATATGCTCCATAAAACTTACCATATTGCCCCGTAAAATCCTCGTGATGTAAATGTAACCAGTCATATAAAATTAATTGATCACTTAGTACCTCTTCATCATAGATAGTGGTATATGGAATCTCTGCGTAGGTTAGTACCATCGTTACTGCATCATCCCAAGGCACTTTATCTTCTGGGGTGTATACCGCAATTTTAGGTGCTTTCTCTAGCACTACGGCTTCCATATTTTGAGAAGGACTTGCAATCTCGGTTAAGATTTGTTCTGTCTTACTATCTGATAATATCTCATAAGACACTCCTCGTATGGTACATTCTCTACGTGCTTCTTCTGTATCTGCCAATAAAAAAGAACCTCCCCTATAATTAAGTAGCCATTTTACTTTCTGATTTTTGTTAAGTGACCAGTAAGTAATCCCGTATGCTTTCAGGTGTTCTTTTTGAGTTTCTGCATCCATTGGGATTAGGATGTAGGACGCTTTCGCGAAAGCGACATTAAAAATTAGAAAAAGTAATAATATATTTTTTTTCATAAAAGTATATCTGCACAGTGCTAGCTTTATGCTAACGATAAAAATACGGATTTGTTGTCACATTAACAGGAATAAGGCTTGATAGAAATCAAAACAATGTATGGCTACGATCGTATTAAAATTTATTATTTATTTGTACATTATGATCACAACTAATACACATACCTATGAAAAAACATATAGTACTTGTTATATGTTTAACAGCCATTTTTACAACACTAAAAGTCACTGGTCAAAACAGCAAAGAATTCTGGCTTGAATTTAAGGATGGATATGATATAGGAACTATTATCCAAGAGAAAAATGATGATCAAACATTATGCATTGACATTTCTGATAACTTCTTAGAAAACTTTTTAAATAACCAGAATCTTTATAAGATAAAAAAAGCATTTCCTACTTCTACAAGTGTTATGTTACAGCGAGTGTATGTAGTTTCTTTAGATCCTATGACTAGTCACGAAGATTTTTTGACAAGACCCGAAATTGAAAATTTTGTGCAGATTGAGGATACATTTAATCAATTGGAAACCATTGATATACTTGCTAGTTCTGAAGAAGATACCATAGAACTACCTAATGATTATATTGATCTTTTAGAAGGGGGTCCCAATGCTGCCTTAGATCTTATAAAAGCTCCCCTAGCTTGGAAATTTTCTACAGGTAAAGATGTGCTTATAGGTATTTCTGACTCTAGTTTTGATCAAAATCATCCTGAACTTGCTGGTCAGATTATAGACAGCATACAGATTTCAAAAACAAGGACAAAACACGGTACTAGTATTGCAGGAGTTATCGCTGCAAATACAAATAATGGTATAGGTATATCGAGTATTGCTCATCATTCTAAACTAGTCATTGCCTCTACAAATGCTGGAGCAAATGGACTAATGAATGGTCTTTTACAGCTATCGCAGTATCCGGGAGTACGAGTTGTAAATTGTAGTTGGGTTATTTGTGAACGCAGTAATAGTAAAAAATATCTAGATGAAATTTTTAAAGAGGTCGTTGCAAATAATGTTCTTGTAGTGGCTGCTGCAGGTAATAAACACTGTGGAGATCTAGAAACCTATGCATATCCTGCCTCTTATGATGCTTCTATTGGGGTAACATCTGTTGGGCATCGATTTTTTATAGGTGAAAAACACAATATAAAAAATAAAAAAGGAACAGTAATTTGGGAGCGCTCTTGGAAAGACTGTTATAATGGTCGTCCAGATGTTGGTCAAGGCGGCGCTCATAGAAATGATAAAGTAAATGTATGTGCTCCTGGACAGTTAGTCACTGCCATTACCGATGAATATGAAAAATATCCTACAGGATATCGTTTAAATACGGCCACATCTACCGCAGCTGCTTTTGTGACTGGACTTGCTGCACTTATTTTTTCTATAGATCCAGAACTCACAGCTAAAGAAGTAAAAGATATTATTGAAACTACTGCAGATGACATTTACTATATCCCGTATAATCAACCATACATAGGGCAGTTAGGAACTGGTCGTATTAATGCATATCGCGCTGCTCTAAATGCCTATTGCGGTATGAATCCAAACGGAAAGCTAGACCTGGCAATGCAAAATTCGTATTCTGATGATTTTTCTGAACCAGACGTTACCTCTCACATATGGCAAAGCAAAGATATCTGGATGCGCAATCAAGATGATGGAAGGCTTATACCTAAACATCAAAACCCAAAATTAGAGAACAATAATTCTGCTTATGTATATATAAGAGTTACAAATAACAGTTGTATCACAAGCAATGGAAATGACACTTTAAAAGTATATTGGGCAAAAGATAATGCTTCATTATCGTGGCCAGAGAGTTGGGATAGTAAAGTGTGTAATAAAGAAGGTTTTTTTAAGAAAAAGATACGAATAGGTAATGAAATAGATAACATAACTATACCACCACTAGCTCCAGGTGAAACTATAATATTATCAGCTCCTTGGAAATTACCTCATCCAGATACCTATACAAACATAGATAACCTGCCTTCAAACTTTTGTTTACTTGCAAGAATTGAATCATCTAATGATCCTATGAGCTACAAAGAAGGAAATGATATCTCAAAAAATATTGCTAACAATAATAATATTGCTGGTAGAAAAATAATGATTATAGATCCTAATTCTAAATAACGTGAGTTCAATATAAGAAAACAAGATAATTATTTGATTATTAGATGTTTTACACCTTTTTTACTTGTTATTTATTGAAATGTAAGTCAGATTTTTACGTTTTTAGTTAATTAAAACTCATTTTTATAATCAAAGTAAGCTTGTAAGTTGATTTGTTTTATAACTAATTGATATACAGTAACTTTTATGTCGAACTCACGTTAATTAAAACTCATTTTTTATAATCAAAGTAAGTTTGTAAGTTGATTTATTTTATAACTAATTGATATACAGTAAGTATTATGTCAAACTCACGTTATTTATGCCCTAAAATTAAAATGAAATTAAAAAACCGACTAAGTTTTGAACAAAAAAACAAGAAATCTCCTAGTCTAACTAACCTTTTGCAACGGTCTCCTTTTGCAACGGTCTCGGTAATGATTATGTGTATTTTTGTAGAGAGTTATACGCTTTTACCACAGCCCATAAAAAAAGAAGCCATTACAGCTTCTTTTTTATATTATATATAATAATTACTATTATTCTAAAATGCTCGTTTTAGTATATCCATTATTAAATTTAATATCTGTAAGTGTTTGGGCAATACTTGGGTTTGCTTCGTCATATTCTCCTTTATCGTTAGGCATAAAGTAGCTACGCTTTGTTGCAATTTTTTGTCCTTCTACTTCTTCATATACATAGTTTGCTGCAATAGCAGGTACGTTTACACCCATAGCTGGTAAAGAGAAGAAAAAGCGATCTATTAGTTTTGTTTCTGGATTAATATATAATACATATATATCGTTTTGCTCTTTTCCAGTAACTGCTGGGTCATAGGTAACTTCTAGTTTGTCGTAAGAAATACCATTGTACTCTTCTTTTCCTAGTGATTTAAAGATATTGCCTTTATCTGTAAGTTTATATGGCATTACAAACCAGAAATGGTTTGCACGACGCAAAAAGTCTGCTCCACCCGTTGCGGCAGGATCTTCTATTACTTTCCCGTCTACCATTGCCATTGCTTTAGTACCGTCATAATATTGTACTACTTCACCTTTTGTTCCTGGCATAGCATTTACTTCGTTAGTACTATATTTTCCGTATGATGCTTCTGAGTCAAAAATGTAACGTTCTGTAGAAACATCTTTTTTACCATCACCAGTCATATAGGTGTAGGTATATTGCACATCTTTTTTATTGTAAAGATCGTCCCATCCTCCATTTGCATAGGCAACAGCTGCTAGCATAGATGCTGGGTTTGATGTATCATAAACAGGAGCTTTTTCTACAACTTCCTCTATGGTTTTTATTACTTCTTTTACCTCTTCAGTCTTTTTAGTTGTTTCATTACAAGATGATACTAATAATGACCCAGCAGCAATTGCTGTAAATAGTTTAATGGTTTTCATAATATGCAATTAATGGTTAATATATTAGTTGTTCTTGGACGTACTTATTTCCAGAACTTACAATAGCGTACCTTATTTGTTATTTACATAGTCCATTAAATCTACATCATTACCAAGTAATACTTGAGTAGGGTTTATACGTCCTTCTAAGCTGTCGTTCTCTAGTTTAAGAACACCACGAGGACATACAGCACTACAAACACCACATCCTACACAACTTGATCGTACAATGTTTTCTCCTTTTTGTGCATAGCTACGTACATCTATTCCCATTTCACAATGAGTAGAACAGTTACCACAAGAGATACATTGTCCTCCATTAGTTGTGATTCTAAATTTAGAGAAAAGACGTTGTTGTATTCCTAAAATTCCAGCCATAGGACATCCCATACGACACCATACTCGATTTCCTAGTATAGGGTAGAAACCTGTCCCTATAACTCCAGAGAATATAGAACTTATTCCAAAACCATAGAAGCTACGCAGACCGTCAGAAAGTCCATATTCTTGAGTGTTAAGACCAAAAGAAAAGTAACTTGCATTAATTTTTATATTATTGATATCCATAAAACCAAGTAGTACAAAAAAGCCTAGAGTAATTACTAATGATACTACAGCTCCTTTAAAGGCATCACTTTTAAGTTGATCACGCTTCCAGTATGCAACTGCGGCAAATACAATCACAAGAAAAGCACCACCACTTATTAAAAAGGTATTTTTTGTAAACCAGTATTTTTCACTATCATATCCTAGATAGGTAGACACTACAGCGGTCGTAAAAATTACGGCAAATACAAGCACTACATTAATCATCCAGCGTTCTAGTTTCCAAGCACTCATTTTTTTAGAAGAGAGATGACGGTAAGGATCTCCTGCAGTCTCTGCCAAGCCACCACAACCACACACCCAAGAACAATACCATCTTTTTCCATACTTATACGTTAAGAAAGGTGATATTACAAAGATCATTACAATTCCTAATATTAAGAAAAAGAGCCCTATGTTTCCAGCATTGATAAACTCATCAACGCGCCATTGTTCAAAAGCATAATAATTTAAGGGCCACATTAACTTCATATCATTATAAGGTAATGAGAAATCATTAGTGTTAAGTCTAGCCATTAATTCAGGAAGTACAAAGGCAAATGCGGTTTGAAAAAACATTACACTTGCTGTGCGCAGTTGCTCATAGCGATTATGCTTATATTTCCACATAAACTTGATTCCAAAGGCTAGAATTAAAACTGTATATAAGGTACCGTACATAAACCATTGACTCGCCTGGCTTCCTTTTAAGAAGAAACTTAGAGGGTCAAATAATGCTACGAGACCTGTATTTGTGCCATCTGCTCCTTGACCTAGCCCTAAAACCTCTGCATAGAAATATAGAATCACATAAAAGCCTGTAAGTGATATGCCAGATATCCACCCTATAACACCTCTGGCAGAAGATGATTTAAACCAGACACCATCATTTTTAATACCTGGTAGTTTGTGAGCATATAATCCTTTTGAAAAAATGACTATTCCTCCTGCAATTGCAGATAGTGAGATAGTGAGCCATACTGCATTGCTACCTAGGTTTACACCTAACATAGCTAGTACAAGGATAAATAATCCTGTCATTCCGACAAGAACTCCTATTTTTTGAGTAGTATTTAAACTTACAGGTTGTCCAGTAAGTGCCATATTTCTTTCAATCATTATTTAGTTGGTTTTTATCTTCCAAAGATGGAGATTTTATTAATGATATAACTGTATGAGTTATATAGTCTATAATTGTTTTTATTGTTTTACGCTTTCGCGAAAGCGTGATCATTGTCTAATTATGCTGTAACTTCTTGAGAATTATATGCTCGTTGTATATCTTTTTCAAAGTGTTTGAAAAACTCTGGATCAAAATTTGCCTCTACAAGATGAGCAACTACATAATTTGTATCTCTCTCTTCTGTAAGCCATCGATCAAAAATCTCGTGGCGCATACGTATACCAAAAGTGTTTATACCTAAGAATTTACCACTATCTTTATGAGTTGCAATAGTTATGCACTTTGTATCGTCTTCGTGTTTCCAATGAAAGAGTTCTTGATGTTCTGGTGGTCGCTTGTCACTAAAAACCCATCCATAGGTTTGATACTCTATATCTAAAAACTTAGCGCTATTAAACCAGTGTCCTGGATTATATATTGTAGGTCGACCACAAATAGTTTGCGCTAGTGATTCTCCCATCATACGTCCGGTATACCAGACAGCCTCTATAGGACGACGTCCATTAATACCTGTGTGTTGTTCTGCACAATCCCCTATGGCATATATATCTTTAATATTGGTCTCCAGCATCTGATTTACTTTAATACCTCGACCTAACTCGATACCGCTGTCTTTTAAAAAATCTATATTGGGAGAAACACCAGCGGTAAGACCTACTACATTACAAGGGATTTCTTCACCAGTTTCTGCAATGACAACAGCTCTTGCTTGTCCATTCTCATCTGCTAGTATTTCTTTAAGATTCACATCTAGTCTTAAATCGATATGATGATTTTTGATGTGACGGCTTATCATAGCACTTTCGTGAGAAGGGAGAACACCATTCCAAAAGCTATCCTCTCGTACTAAAAAGGTCACAGGAATGTCACGAGAACGCAGCATCTCTGCCATCTCAATACCTATTAGACCACCTCCCACAACAACAGCACGTTTACATATTTTATTATTAGGAGCATATTTTTCTAGCTTTTCTAAGTCTTGCTTGTGATACATTCCCATTACTCCGTCTAGATCTTGTCCGGGCCAGCCAAACTTATTAGGCTTTGATCCTACTGCAAGTACAAGTTTATCATAAGATATAGTATCACCTCCAGAGAGTATCAATTGTTTGTTTTTATGATCTACTTGTTCTACAAAAGCACGTTTTAAGTTAATGCGATTCTTCTCCCAGAAATAATCTTCATAAGGTTTTGTATGATCAAATTTCATATGCCCCATATAAATATACATTAGAGCTGTGCGAGAAAAAAAATGATCTGTCTCTGCAGAGATAATGGTAATTTTTTTATCTGAAGCTTTACGTATATGTCTAGCCGTTGTGACACCAGAGATTCCGTTACCTATAATAACTATATGTTCTTCCATATTAGTTGGTTGTTTGTAATTATTGCTTTTGTAAAAGCGATTTAAATCTTAAATAATCTGTACACTATAATTAAATAAGGACTAGTGCAATAATCATCTTTGATTAGTAGTGTCTGTCGTCTTAAATATACGAAACTTAACATATAAGTTTTATTTAGAAACTTTATAAATACTTTGTCATAAATTAATTTTTAAATCTTGTATTTTTTTGTAAGAGATCTAATTGAAGGTCGACATAGGTGACATACATAACAAAATCATTATGAAAATTTTATATACCCTTACAACCATATTGTTTTTTGTAACCGCACAAGCGCAGTCTACTCAAACATACTTCACAGAAGCAAATTCGTTTTTTAATAAGCACGTTAAAAATGGTCGTGTAGACTATAAAGCGATTAAAGCAAATCCATCTCAATTAGATGGTCTTATTGCAAGTGCCGAAAAAATAAGAGTTACCACCTCTAAACCAAAAGAGTATCAAGCTTTTTGGATAAATACATATAACCTTCTTGTTATAAAAGGAATTGTGTCTAAATATCCTGTAAAACAGCCATTGAGCATTAAAGGTTTTTTTGATAAGATTACATATAATGTAGGTGGTACGAGTACTACACTTAATAATATAGAGCACAAATTTTTAAGAGGAAAATTTACAAATGAACCTCGTTTTCATTTTGTATTAGTATGTGCAGGTTTAGGATGTCCTCCTATTATTAATGAAGCATATATACCCTCAAAACTTGAAGCTCAATTACAACGTCAAACGTCAAAAGCTATTAATAACCCTAACTTTATAAAAGTAAAAGGTAAAAAAGTTCAGTTCTCTCAAATATTTGAGTGGTATAATGGAGATTTTACTAAAAATGGAACATTAGTAGAATATGTAAATAAGTATAGAAAAGAGCCTTTAGACCCTAAGACAAAGGTTTCATATTATCCATACGATTGGAGTTTAAATACCTTATAATACATTAATAAATAAAATAATAAAGTTAATACTAACCATTCATTTGTTTGTACAAGTGAGATAAAAAAAAGTAATGAAAAAACAATTTATAATAGCTAGCTTATTAAGTTTGATAACAATTGGAGCTTTTGCTCAAGATGAT
>CALKZS010000106.1 GCA_938002835.1 uncultured Dokdonia sp.
TTCATATAATGCAACCTGATCTGTTTCCTGTATTGTTTGTAATGTTATTTGATCTGAAACCGAAATCATCTTTTGTCATTATGACAACATCATTACAGCGCGTTTTAAACTAGCCACAAAGATGTCTATTTCTTCTTTTGTGTTGTAAAAAGAGAAGCTTGCGCGCACAGTTCCTGGTATTTTGTAAAAATCCATAATGGGTTGAGCACAGTGATGTCCTGTTCTCACAGCAATGCCTAATTTATCTAAAATAGTCCCAATATCATATGGGTGAATAGAACCTACATTAAAAGATATTACAGCTGTTTTGTCTTTTGAAGTGCCATAAATCTTAAGCCCTTCAATAGTTAAAAGTTCTTTAGTAGCATATTTTAAAAGTTGTTGCTCGTATGCAGCAATCATATCAAAACCAATATTATTCATATAGTCAAGACCAGCTGCTGTAGCTATGCCGCCACAAATATTTGGGGTGCCAGCTTCAAACTTATGCGGTAAACCTGCATAGGTTGTTTTTTTAAACGTTACTTGATCTATCATCTCGCCACCACCTTGATATGGAGGAAGTTTTGTGAGCCATTCTTCTTTTCCATATAAAACTCCTACACCTGTAGGGCCACAAATTTTATGGGCAGAACACACATAGAAATCTGCATCTAGTGCTTGTACATCTGGTTTTATGTGTGGTGTTGCTTGCGCTCCATCTATAAGAACTGCGGCACCCACTTTGTGAGCTTGGTCTATAATATATTGTATAGGGTTTACAGTACCCAATGCATTTGAAACGTGATTTACAAAAACAATTTTAAGGTCTGGAGTCATTGCTTTGTTAAAAGCCTCTAGATCTAATTCTCCACTTTCTGTTTGAGGTATCACTTTAAGAATAGCGCCTGTTTTTTCGCAAAGTATTTGCCACGGTACAATATTACTGTGATGTTCTAGGGCAGAGACAAGCACTTCGTCTCCTTTTTTAAGAATACTTGCAAATCCGTTAGCAACAAGATTTATAGCGTGTGTTGTTCCAGCAGTAAGAATGATTTCATACGGTTGTGCAGCATTAAAATGTTTTTGTACCGTAATGCGTGCCTCTTCATACTTATCTGTTGCTTCTTGAGATAAGGTATGCACACCTCTATGTATGTTTGCATTGTAGTTTGAGTAATAGTCTACAATAGTATCTATAACAGGTTGAGGTGTTTGAGAAGTTGCAGCATTATCAAAATAGATAAGTGGTTTTCCGTTTACCTGTCGTTGTAAAATAGGAAAGTCCTTACGTATCTCTAATATATCTTGGTTTGTTAGTGCCATTTTTAATGCTTTAAAATAAAACTCCCCTCTTTTGTGAAGAGAGGAGTTTAATTGTGTTTTTATTTCGCTTAAAGCGAAAAATTAACAGCGTTATTATAGATCGCTACTCTTATTGTTTTATTGATCAAAGCCTATATTTACACCTATTTTATTTGCAATAAGTCGCGTGATTCTTGCTTTGAGTTGAGGTATTTTTACACTTGATAATACCGTATTTGCAAAAGCATACATTAGTAATGCACGACCTTCTTTTTCTCCTATACCACGAGATTGTAAATAAAAGAGAGCATTCTCGTCAAGCTGTCCAATAGTACAACCGTGAGAACAACGTACATCATCTGCAAAAATCTCAAGCTGTGGTTTTGAGTTTATTGTTGCAGTATCATCTAATAAAATATTGTTATTAGATTGATATGCATTTGTTTTTTGAGCTTCTTTCTCAACCACTACTTTGCCGTTAAAAACTCCTGTAGATTTCTCAGCAAAAATACCTTTGTAATCTTGATGACTTTCGCAATTAGGTACAATATGATGCACTAGTGTGTTGTGATCTACGTGTTGTTTTCCCTCTATAATGGTTATGCCCTTAAGGATAGAATCCATATACTCTCCTTTTTGGTAAAAGTTTAGGTTGTTACGTGTGATGTTACCACCTAGAGAGAATGTATGAACAGAAACAATGCTTTCTCTATGTTGTTCAATCTCTGTAGTATCTACAAGAGAAGCTTCAAGATTATCGTTTTGAATCTTATAGTAATCTACAAGGGCTCTTTTGTCTGCAAAAATTTCTGTTACCGTGTTTGTAAACACTTTTTTGTCAGTAAGACTCTGGTGTCTTTCTATGATTTGTACTTCGCTATTTTCTTCGGCAACTATAAGATTACGAGGTTGTAATAGCATCTCATCATTTATTCCTGTAGAAAAATGTATAATTTGTATAGGCTTTACAGCTGCTTTTCCTTTAGGTATATAGATGTAAGCTCCTTCTTTTGCAAAAGCGGTATTGAGTGAATCCATAGCTTCACCTTTTGCAATCTTATTAAAGTATACATCAATAACTTGTTTGTATTTAGGCTTTGTTAAAGCTGCTCCCATTGTACAAACATCGATACCATCGTGTGTAGTTTCTGATAAAAAAGAACTAAAAACACCATCTATAAAAACTATTTTATAGGTGTCTAGATCGTTTAAGAAGTATTGTTTTACATCTTTAAAATCTAAAGCAGCTTCTTTTTTAGGAAACACACTGTAAGGTTGTTTTAAAACACTTTTTAACGAAGTATATTTCCAGTTTTCTTGCTTTTTAGTGGGAAAACCTTCTGCTTCAAATGTCTTGATCGCCTCATTACGAATGTCGTAAATAGGAGAGTCTGCATCAATACTTTCTTGTAGTACAATGTGATTGCTTAATAATGTATCTTTTAAACTCATTTTTTTAAAAATTATGAGTTCGGAGTATGAAGTTTTGAGTGAAGTGTATATACTTACAACTCATAGCTCATCACTCTGAACGTATTTAAGCTCCTACTTCTTCTTTAAGCCAGTCGTATCCTTTTTCTTCTAGTTCAAGAGCAAGCTCTTTTCCTCCAGAGCGCACAATTTTTCCATTCATAAGAACGTGAACGTGATCTGGTACTATATATTCTAAAAGTCTTTGGTAGTGAGTAATAACAAGAACAGCATTGTCTTTGCTCTTTAATTTATTTACTCCATTTGCTACAATACGAAGTGCGTCAATGTCAAGACCAGAATCTGTCTCGTCTAGTATGGCTAGTTTAGGCTCTAGCATTGCCATTTGAAAAATCTCATTACGTTTTTTCTCGCCACCAGAGAAACCTACGTTAAGTGATCTTGATAAAAATTTGCGATCCATTTCGAGAAGCTCAGATTTTTCTTTAATCTTCTTGAGCATCTCACTTGCAGGCATATCTTCAAGGCCTTTTGCTTTGCGATTTTCGTTAATAGCTGTTTTGATAAAGTTTGTTACAGAAACTCCAGGGATCTCTACAGGGTATTGGAAAGAAAGAAAAACACCTTCGTGAGCTCTCTCTTCTGGATCCATTTCTAGAAGTGATTCTCCATTAAGTTGTATGTCTCCATCATTAACCTCATATTCTTCTTTTCCTGCTATAACAGAAGCAAGTGTGCTTTTGCCAGAACCGTTAGGACCCATAATAGCGTGTACTTCGCCTGGTTTCATCTCAAGATTAATTCCTTTTAAGATGTCTTTTTCTTCAATACCTGCGTGCAGATTTTTTACTGATAACATATGTTCTACGTTCTAATTTTGTGAGCTTGTATTACTTACTTTCTACTTTTATAGAAGTCCCCTCTGTTTTGAGTTGATCTCCTGCTTCTATTCGAATAGGTCTTTCTCCTCTTGGGGTTTTTACTTGAATAATTTCTTTAATGGTAACGATACTGTCCCAGCCTTCTTTTCCTTCTTCTTTTGCAGCTACTGTTGCTTTTAATGTAACAGGAACCATATCAAATGTATCTCTTTGCAGAGGTTTGATCATATTTGCAAGTTCGTACATTTTATCATCTAACTTTACACCATATAGTGCAGTTCTACTTTTTAAAACAGCGGCATCAGTTAGAAAAATAAATTCCCCTTCTAATGTTTTAAGAGGGTCTTCATTTTCAGCTTTTTTTACTTTTTCAGAACAGCTAATGATAGCTAGGATGTTTATAAGAATTAAAAATGTTTTTTTCATTTATTAATTGAGTTTGATTGCTATTTTTTCAAAATTTAATAAATTGCGTGGTGTAATTGCTCTTGCTTCTTTAAAGAAAGCTTTAAAAGCTATTACACTATCCAACAGATCCTTCTAAACTTATCTCAAGTAGTTTTTGAGCTTCTACAGCAAATTCCATAGGGAGCTTGTTAAGTACTTCTTTGCTAAATCCATTAACGATTAATGCAATTGCTTTTTCTGTATCAATACCTCGTTGATTGCAATAGAAAATTTGATCTTCACCTATCTTACTAGTAGTTGCTTCGTGTTCTACTTGTGCTGTCTTGTTTTTTGTCTCTATGTATGGGAAGGTATGGGCTCCACATTCATTACCCATAAGTAAAGAGTCACATTGTGAGAAGTTACGTGCATTTGTAGCTCCAGAGTTAATCTTTACAAGGCCTCGATATGAGTTTTGAGATTTTCCAGCAGAGATCCCTTTTGATATGATAGTACTCTTAGTGTTTTTACCCAAGTGTATCATTTTTGTCCCCGTATCGGCTTGTTGGTAATTGTTTGTAACTGCAATAGAATAAAATTCTCCTATGGAGTTATCTCCTTTAAGAATACAAGAAGGATATTTCCAAGTAACAGCAGATCCTGTTTCTACTTGTGTCCAAGAGATTTTTGCGTTTTTCTCACAAAGACCTCGTTTTGTTACAAAATTGTATACACCTCCTTTTCCTTCGGCATTTCCAGGGTACCAGTTTTGTACAGTTGAGTATTTTATTTCTGCATCATCTAAAGCGATAAGCTCTACAACGGCTGCGTGTAGTTGGTTTTCATCACGACTAGGAGCAGTACAACCTTCAAGATAGCTTACATAACTTCCCTCATCTGCAACGAGTAGTGTTCTTTCAAATTGCCCAGTACCTCCTTGGTTAATTCTAAAATATGTAGAAAGTTCCATAGGGCATCGCACACCTTTAGGAATATAACAGAAAGATCCATCTGAAAACACAGCACTGTTTAGAGCTGCATAATAGTTGTCTTTTACTGGAACAATCGTCCCAAGATGTTTACGTACGAGTTCTGGGTGTTCTTTAATAGCTTCAGAAATACTCATAAAAATGATTCCTTTTTCAGCAAGTGTTTTTTTAAAAGTAGTTGCTACAGACACAGAGTCTACTACAATATCCATAGCGATATTGTTCATCTTTTTTTGCTCATCTAGAGAGATGCCTAGTTTTTTATACATAGCGAGAAGATCTGGATCTACATCGTCTAGTGTTTTGTTAGGGTCTGCATCTACAGGAGCAGAGTAGTATGCAATTGCTTGAAAATCGGGTTTTTCGTAGTTTACATTTGCCCAGTCTGGCTCTTCCATAGACTGCCAAACTTTGTAGGCTTCCAGTCTCCATTCTGTCATCCATTGTGGCTCTTGTTTTTTCTTAGAAATTGCGCGTATGATATCTTCATTTAATCCTATAGGAAATGTTTCAGACGCAATGTCTGTAAAAAAACCATATTCATATTCTTTGGTTTTTAACTCTTCCCTTAAATCTTCTTCTGTATATGCCATTTTAGTTGTCTATCTGGTCTATGCTTTCGCGAAAGCGTAACAAATTCTTTTTTTATAGTGAAAAACTTTCTCCGCATCCACAAGTGCGTTGTGCATTTGGGTTGTTAAAGACAAAGCCTTTGCCATTGAGACCACCACTATATTCTAATGTAGTGCCTATGAGGTATAAAAAACTTTTTTTGTCTACAATTAATTTCACATCATTATCTTCAAAAATTTTATCGTCTTCTTGCGCTTTTTTATCAAAGTGTAGGTCGTATGATAAGCCACTACAACCACCACTTTTTACCCCTACGCGCACAAAATCTTGCTGTACGTCAAAACCGTCTTCCTGCATTAGGCTTGCGATTTTCACTTTTGCTTCTGGAGCTACTTTAATCATAATAGTTATAATATAGTTTACAAATATACGGCTTAGGTCTCATTTTGCCATATATACTAACATATAGATGTAGGATAGTGTGATAGGTTTATTTATAGAATTTTAGAAAACTATGATTTTAAAGATAGGAAACCTTGATTATATAAATGTATGTAATTGTAGCCTTTAAAAGGCTATTAGATTTCAAAATAAAATTGTGCTATTTTTTTTTAAGTTTTCCACAATCTATTGTTGACATATTTTTTACATTCCCTTAACATTAAGTAAATACACTTGATGACAAAGATTTACTTGTATTGCCCATCTACGCTAAGCCCAGTAAAATCGTGATTGTGAATATCCTGTTGAAAAGCTTAAGTGATCAGTCTAAAAATAAGCACATAAAAAGTAGATCTTTATTAACCGCTAGGCGAATCAATTACCAAACACTCACAACTATGAAAATCAAGCATATAGTAAAAAGGGATTTCCAAACTAAACCTTTTTACCAAGAAAAAATTACGAATGCTATTCTCAAAGCGATGACTGCTGTAGAGCACGGAGGTCCAGAAGATGCAGAACGTATATCAAATCTTGTGAATGAAGACCTAGAAAGACGTAAAGATCTTGATAATGCATATATACCTACTATAGAGCAAATCCAAGATCTTGTAGAGCAAAAATTAATGACTAGTGGTGAGTTTACAGATGTAGCAAAAAAATATATCCTTTATAGAGATGAGCAAGCTCAAAAGCGTAAAACAAATATATTTGAAAAGCGTATACATCTAAAACCATATGAGTATCCTCAATTATATGATTATGTTCCTGCGATAAGACATTCATACTGGATACATACAGAATATAATTTTACGAGTGATATTCAAGATTTTCAGACAAGACTTACTTCTGTAGAGCGCAATGCAATTAAAAACACAATGCTAGCAATTTCTCAAATAGAAGTTGCGGTAAAAAGTTTTTGGGGAGATATCTACCAGAAAATGCCTAAGCCAGAAGTGGGTGCTGTGGGAGCTACTTTTGCAGAGAGTGAAGTGCGCCACGCAGATGCATACTCGCATCTTCTAGAAATATTAGGGCTTAATGGAGAGTTTAAAACACTCAAGAAAAAGCCAGTAATGATGAAGCGTGTGCAATACCTTGAGACCGCACTTAAAAATTCTAAAAGTGAAGACAACAAAGAATATGCAGAGTCTATTCTTTTATTCTCTCTATTTATAGAGCACGTATCGCTTTTTTCTCAATTCTTAATCATAATGGCATTTAATAAGCATAAAAATATGCTTAAAGGAATTTCAAATGTGGTAGAAGCAACTTCAAAAGAAGAGCAAATACACGGAGATTTTGGAATAGATATTATTAAAATAATTAAAGCAGAAAATCCAAGCTGGTTTGATATAGAACATCACGATAATGTACAAGAGATGTGCAAAGCAGCTTTTGAAGCAGAGAGTAATATTGTAGACTGGATTTTTGAAGAAGGGGAGTTAGACTTCTTACCTAAAAATCTAGTAAACGAGTTTATAAAAGATAGATTCAACAAATCACTTAAGAGTATAGAGATAGAACCTGTATTTGAAGTAGATGAGGAACTGTTAAAAACAACAGAGTGGTTTGATGATGAAATTATTGGAACCAAGCACGGAGATTTTTTTGTAAAAAGATCTGTAAACTACACAAAGAGAGCACAAAGTATAACCGCAGAAGATTTATTTTAAATGAACGATCAAAAAATCCATACAACGAACACCTCCACCACGTCTACTAAAGAGGATCAATTACTAGCAGCGCGCAAAGAAGCACTGTCTCAGAATGCAGAAAAAACAGGAGGTTTCGAATGGCTTACGGAAAACAGCCGTAAGTTTTTGGGAGCGGGTTATTTAAGTCCAGGTGTTTCCCCTGAACAGCGTATACGTGAAGTAGCAGATCGTGCAGAGCATATTTTAGGTATGCCAGGATTTAGTGATAAGTTCTATGGGTATATGTCTGAGGGTTTTTACTCTCTTGCCTCTCCAGTATGGTCTAACTTTGGAAAAGAAAGAGGACTCCCTATAAGTTGTTTTGGATCTCATATTGATGACGATATGGGTAATATCTTGTACACTCAATCTGAGGTAGGGATGATGTCTAAGCTTGGTGGAGGAACTTCTGGATACTTTGGAAAGATAAGACCAAGAGGAGCCGAAGTTAAAAATAATGGCCAAGCATCTGGCTCTGTGCATATAATGCAACTCTTTGAATCTATGGTAGACGTAGTGAGTCAAGGTTCTGTGAGACGTGGCCGTTTCTCTCCATACTTACCTATTGAGCACAAGGATATTAAAGAATTCCTAAAAATAGGAACAGAAGGAAATAGTATACAAGAACTTACACACGGAGTTACGGTAACTAATAAGTGGATGCAAGAAATGGTTGATGGTGATCACGAAAAGCGCACTATCTGGGCAAAAGTATTACAATGTAGAGGAGAGATGGGATATCCATATGTGTTCTTTACAGATAATGCAAACAATAATGCTGCCGATGTGTATAAAGATAAAGATCATAAAATCTATGCAAGTAATCTTTGCACAGAGATAATGTTACCTTCTAATGATCAATGGTCTTTTGTGTGTGTACTCTCTTCTGTAAATGTCCTTCATTATGATAAATGGAAAGATACAGATGCTGTAGAGACGATGGTATATTTCTTAGACGCTGTCATTACAGAGTTCTTAGAAAAGCTAGAAGTATATAGAGATTCAGATTCTAGAGAAGATCGCCAGACATTCTTATTTATGGAACGTGCATATAACTTTGCTAAAGCAAACCGTGCACTAGGTCTAGGCGTTTTAGGATGGCACTCATTATTACAATCTAGAATGTTGCCTTTTAATAGTCAAGAGGCTTATAATTTAAATAGCCAGATCTTTAAACTTATTAAAGAAAAGTCATATAAAGCATCAGAAGAACTAGCTGAGAAGCTGGGAGAACCTTCTGTTCTTAAAGGATACGGAAGACGTAATACAACCCTTAACGCTGTTGCACCTACAACATCTTCGGCTTTTATATTAGGTCAGGTGTCTCAAGGTATCGAACCTATCTGGTCTAATATCTATGTAAAAGATATTGCAAAAATTAAGACCACTATAAAAAATCCATTCTTAGAAACATTATTAGAGGATAAGGGAATGAACACAACAGAAGTATGGCGTAGCATACGTGATATGGACGGGTCTGTACAGCATTTAGAGTTCTTGAGTGAGAATGAAAAAGATACTTTCAAGACCTACTCAGAAATCGATCAGATGGATATTATTTATCAAGCGGCAAACCGTCAGAACCATATTGATCAAGGACAATCTGTAAATATTATTGTGCATCCAGATATGCCAGTAAAAGAGATTAACAAGATACACGTGACTGCTTGGAAGCTGGGACTAAAATCATTGTATTACCAGCATAGTATGAATGCAGCACAAAAATTCAAACAGAAAAAAGACTGTGCGAGTTGTGAAGCATAAAAAATAATAGATGTTAAGACTAAGGCTGTCTGAAAAGACAGCTTTTTTATGTCAAATCGTGTATTTTTAGGCAAAATATCTCTCGTGAAAAGTAATCCAGCGAGATGATTTTTTACTATCAAAATTAGAAGAGCAACTGAAGATATTTATCTTATAATTTTTTTAACAATTTTTATGGGTAAGTATTAAAAGTTTGTATAACTAATAATTAAAGTGTCTCTTATTTATATTAAAACAAGAGACTTAATATTTTTTATAAAAAATCACTCTACGGTAACGGATTTTGCTAAGTTACGTGGCTGATCTACATTTTTACCTAACATCAATGCAATATGATATGACAATAATTGTAATGGAATAGTCGCCAAAATAGGTGTTAAAGGCTCTAAAGTTTCTGGGATTTCAATCACGTGATCTGCTAATCTCTTTACTTCTTTATCTCCCTTAGTTACAATAGCTATAATTTTTCCTGAACGAGCTTTAATCTCTTCAATGTTACTTACCACCTTTTCGTAATGACCTTTCTTCATTGCAATAACAAATACTGGCATTTGATCATCTATCAGAGCGATAGGTCCGTGTTTCATTTCGGCAGCTGGATACCCTTCTGCGTGTATATAAGAAATCTCTTTAAGTTTAAGAGCGCCTTCTAATGCTACAGGAAAATTATAACCTCTTCCTAAATATAATGCATTAGATACGTCTTTGTATTTTGAAGCAACTAACTCTGCCTTTTCATTGCACTTAAGTGCTTCTTCTACTTTACTTGGAATGCGGTCTAACTCCTGTAAATAACTTCTAAAAACACTATTAGACATCTTCCCAGTTGCCTGAGCTAGTCTCAAAGCAATTAAAGTTAGTATGGTAATTTGAGTTGTAAATGCTTTTGTACTTGCAACTCCTATTTCTGGACCTGCGTGCGTATAAGCTCCTGCATCAGTTATTCTAGATATTGAAGAACCCACTACATTACAAACACCAAAAACAAAGGCTCCTTGCTTTTTAGCTAATTTAATAGCCGCCATTGTATCTGCAGTCTCTCCACTTTGAGAAATTGCAATGATCACATCATCTTCATATATTACTGGGTTTCTATATCTAAACTCAGAAGCATATTCTACCTCTACAGGTACTCTAGCAAATTCTTCAAAAATATATTCGGCAACTAAACCAGCGTGCCAAGAAGTACCGCAAGCAATTATTAAAATTCTTCTTGCATTCTTAAATTTTTCGAGATTATCATCAACTCCTGCCATTTTGACAATACCCTCTTTAACAAGCATACGCCCTCTAAAGGTATCTTTTATAGCCTGAGGTTGCTCATAAATCTCTTTGAGCATAAAATAATCATATCCTCCTTTTTCTATTTGCTCTAGATTTAGTTGTAATTCTTCAACATAAGGTACAACAATAGAGTTATCTTCTATTTTAAATACTTTAAGTTTTTTATTTCTACGCACAATAGCCATTTCACCATCTTTTAAATAGACAGTTTTCTTAGTATACTCAAGAAAAGGTGTTGCATCTGAGGCTATAAAAAACTCATCTTTACCAACTCCTATCGCTAATGGACTTCCTAGACGCGCCACTACTATCTCATCTGGTTTAGATTTATCAAAGACTGCTATTGCATATGCTCCTATGGTTTGGTTAAGGGCTATTTGAACAGCTTTACCTAGCTTTACATCTTCATTTTTTTTTATATCTTCTATAAGATTTACAAGTACCTCAGTATCTGTGTCCGAAGTAAATTTATAATCTCTCTGAAGAAGTTCTTGCCTAAGAGAATCATAGTTTTCAATAATCCCGTTATGAATAATGACAAGATTACCACTATTAGAAAAATGAGGGTGAGAATTAACATCATTAGGTACCCCGTGAGTTGCCCATCGTGTATGACCTATTCCAACACTACCTATTGTAGGGATTTCGGTTTCAAGTTTTGAACGAAGATCTGCAACTTTACCTTTTGTCTTAGAAACATTTAAATTTGTACCATCATACAGCGCAATTCCGGCACTATCATAACCACGATATTCAAGCCGCTCTAGTCCCTGTACTATAACTGAATAAGCTTCTCTATGACCTATATATCCTACAATTCCACACATATAAATTGTTTTACATCCCAAGAATAGCTCCACAAGGGCTATCAGGATCTATTTCTTCTGTTATTGTATAATTAATACGTAATTTTAATCTTTTTTCTTCTAAAGGACTTGTGCTTCCGTGAAGAATCGTTCCTTCTGGGGATATGGTTGACCCTGCAGGAATTCTATTATTACTCTCTTCATCTTCTAATCCTCCTATAAGTGACGTATTTGTATCAGTTACGTTTTGAGTAACCGCTAATGCAAGACGAACATTTGTAGAGTCATTTCTTATTATATTATTAATATGCTGGGTGACTCTTATAGTATAACTTACGCCATCACTAGACAAATCATCTTCTGTTTCTCTTGTAAGCCTACCTAAGTGATTAATCCTTGTGTCAACGGGGCCATCAATACCAACAGTTGGATCTAATGATCCATCTAAAAGTGTCAAGTTATTATCAAAATCATAAATAAATATACGCTCAGGTTCTAATTCACCAGAACCAGCTTCTAAAGCGTCTTGATCTACATAAAAAACTAAATTAGCTTCATTTATAATTACGTTACAAGATCTTAACATCTCTAATTCTTCAGAAAATCCATCCTCATCTCTTCCAAATAAATCTATAATTGCAATAGCTCCATCTCCTCCTTTTAGATATAAACTTTCTTCTCCCTGAATTATATCTTGTGAATCATTAAAGTTAACAGAGCCTATTGGATTTAAACTAAAATCATTAACATATTCTAGCATATTAACCCCTCCTAAATTAAGAGCTATTGAACTTGATCCTGAAACATCTGTGTCGGTGTCACCATCATCGTCAGTTGTATCTGTGCTGCTAAAAGAATAATAAATAGTAATATTTGTTTGACTTGGATCAAAAATGAAATAACTTCCTTCTCCAGAAATAGTTTCTGCTTTTAGATAAAGCCCTCGAAAATAATCAACAAAAGTATTTTGATTAAGTAATTCATTTTGCCCTTCTCGATCTATTATAATTTCCTGCCAATCTACAAGGTTTGTTATAATGTTTGGGTTTGCATTATCTTGATCCAGTCTAAATCTTAACTCTGGAGCAAGTCTTTCAGATTCTTCCCTATTATTTACATCAATAACATCTCCGTTATCATCTAGGATAGGAGTGGTAAGTATAATCTCACTTGCATCTGGCTCAAATGCATTGTGCTGAAATATAAGATCTCCTTCTATACCATTAAAACTTGTTGCATCATTAGAAAAATAAACAGCTGTATCTTCAAAACCAGAATCTGGATCAAAAGTATTTAAAAAGAAATTTGAACGATATAACGACAATCTCATACCTCCAGTATTGTTAAAAATAGAGTCTAAAGTATACGTATTATTACCATCCTCATCAATACTTTCTAATGTTGAAAAGTAAGGCATTGAGAATACTACACTATCTACAACTGGCTCATCACCAAAACTAGGGTTAAATGTTGATAATGTAACTTGAGATAATAAAGATGCCGTTGTAGTTCCATATACAGGGTCATCATAATAACCTATACTTCCTACAGGAGCATTACTTGTTTGAATCCCATTGAAATTTGTTCCATCCGCATAGTTTTTACTATATGCAGCAACTGTAAATCCATCAGCCATATTGGTGTTAAAATTTACATCTCCAACGATATCTGTTCCTAATGTTCCAAAATCTTCTTCACAAGAAACAATAAAAAAAACAAGACCTATAACCGCAAGGGCTTGTTTAAGAATTCTCTTTAATTTCATACAATTTATTCTTCTAAAACTCGAGTAGTGTAAAAATCTTCATATGCCTGAGGAAATTCTTCTTTCTTCTTGTATGGCAATACTGGGATTTCTTGTTTGTTCAACATTTCTAAAAGACCTTCATTTAATTCTGGCGACCCTATAATAGCTGCGTCGCTATTTTTTATTGTCACCTTCATAAGGTTCTCATACGTTGGACTCTCTAATTCTTGAATAGTTTGAGGGTCAATACCGTCAAAAGCAATTTTATTTATTAATTCTTCATTTAATTCTCCATCAAAACCTTGATTATACACAGATGTTACAATTTTACTTTGAGCAAAAAGAGGCTCACTAGCATAATAATGCTTTAGATAAAGTGGCAGTAATGAAGCTAACCAACCTTGAACGTGTATAATATCTGGTGACCAGTTTAATTTTTTTACAGTCTCTACCACACCTTTTGCAAAGAAAATCGCACGCTCATCATTATCTGGAAAAAGGGTGCCATTTTCATCTGTAAATGTAGCTTTACGTTTAAAATATTCTTCATTATCTATGAAATATACCTGGATACGCTCCTTAGGTATAGATGCAACTTTTATAATTAATGGCATATCAAAATCATTAATTACTAAGTTCATCCCAGAAAGGCGTATTACCTCGTGCAGCTGATGCCTACGCTCGTTAATATTACCATAACGAGGCATAAAAATGCGTATTTGCCCTCCCTTAGAATTAACCATCTGAGGAGCTTCAAACGACATAGAGGCAATCTCGGTCTCTGGCAGGTAAGGAATAACTTCAGATGACACGTATAATATCCTCTTATCTTTCATAAATATATAGTTAGGTTGTTAATCTTCGTAAAAAACACGCAAAAGTACAAATTTTTGCGCACTTAACGGTAATAGTTAGTAAGTTTGCAACCCGTTAACCTTTTTTCAAAGTGCAAGCAATTACTATCTTTTCCAATTTAAAAAACGCTATTTCTAGCGCAAAATTATCTAAAAAGACAATAGGTTTTGTTCCCACAATGGGTGCTTTACATAAGGGTCACGCTTCATTAATAAAATATGCATTAAAAGAATGCGACAACGTTGTGGTGAGTATTTTTGTAAATCCAACACAGTTTAACAATGCCGAAGATTTAGAAAAATATCCACGCACTTTAGATAAAGATGTTGCTTTTTTAGAAACTATATCCCACAACATAATTATATATGCGCCAACTGCAAATGAGGTATATGGAGATCAAATTGCTTCAAAAAGTTACAATTTTGGCGCTTTAGAAACCGTAATGGAAGGTGCTCATAGATCTGGGCATTTTGATGGAGTAGGTACTGTTTTAAACAAACTATTTAGACAGGTAACACCTCATAAAGCATATTTTGGAGAGAAAGATTTTCAACAACTCGTGATTGTAAAAAAACTAGTAAAAAAAGAACACCTTCCTATAGAAATTATTGGCTGCCCTATACACAGGCAAGAAGATGGTCTTGCTATGAGTAGTCGCAATAGTCGTCTCACAAAAAATCAATTAGAAATAGCTCCTTTCATCTACAAAACACTTCTTGAAGCTAAGGATAAATTTAGAACACTCTCTGCGTCTCAATTAAAGAAGTATGTATGTGCTCAGTTTGATCAAAAGGAAGGGCTTGATCTAGAATATTTTGAAATAGTAAATGAGAAGAACTTACAACCGCTTTCGCGAAAGCGGACTCATCAAAAATATCGTGCATTTCTAGCAGTTTATGCAGGTGACGTAAGACTTATAGATAATATCGCTTTAAATTAGACCAATTTAATACCTTTGCTTTATGTTAGTAAATGTTGTAAAATCAAAAATACACCGTGTCAAGGTGACCGGTGCCGAACTTCATTATATAGGTAGTATTACCATAGATGAAGATTTAATGGATGCCTCAAATATAATCGAGGGTGAACGTGTACAGATTGTTAATGTTACAAATGGTGAGCGCCTTGAAACATATGCAATCCCTGGCCCTAGGAAAAGTGGTGAAATCACACTTAATGGTGCTGCTGCTAGAAAAGTTGCAAAAGGAGATATTCTTATATTAATAGTATATGCTTTTATGGAATTAGAAGAAGCTAAAAAATTTAAGCCTACACTTTGTTTTCCTAATGAAGAAACTAATTTGCTCAATTAAAATTTGAGAAATAAAAAACATATAGGCATTGCCCTTAAAATCATACTCCCACTCGTGGGAGTTTTTTTGGTTTGGTATCAATTAAGCAAAATGACACCTTCTCAACGAGACACAGTATGGGAGGACATTATAAATGCAAACCCTATATGGATTATTATTTCTATTGTATTTGGTATTTTAAGCCATTGTTCTAGAGCATATCGATGGAAGTTTTTATTAGAACCTCTAGGATATAAACCTAAATTTGCAACAAGTTTTTTAGCTATTATGTTTGGCTATTTTGCAAATACATTTGTTATACGTTCTGGAGAATTTTTAAGAGGTGTATCACTCTCTAAGACTGACAATATCCCTTTTGAAAAAACTTTTGGGACTATTGTAGCAGAACGTATTGCAGATTTAGTTGTTTTATTACTCATAATGACCACAGCTGTTCTACTTCAATCTACAGCATTAATTGGTTATTTTAAAGAAAATGCAAATCCTACAGGATTTATTATACTTCTTTCTGTAGGTGTTATATGTGGTATCATAGGTTTACGATTATTAAAAAAATCTTCTCATCCATTAATACAAAAAATAAGAGATTTTGGACTTGGACTACTTGATGGCATAAAAAGCATTTTTCGTATGAAACATAATACTTCCTTTATTTTGCATACGATCTTTATTTGGAGTATGTACATAGGTATGTTTTGGATAATGAAGTTTTCTGTTCCAGGAACTACAGAAGCTCCTCTTGGAGTTATTCTTGCAGCATTTGTTGTTGGAGGGTTTGCTATGAGCGCAACAAATGCAGGAATGGGAATATACCCTATTGTAGTAGCAACTACCTTTTCTTTTTTTGGCTTTGAATATGAAGATGGCGTTACCTTTGGGTGGTTACTCTGGGTAAGTCAGACCATTTTTAACATAATCGTAGGTGGAGTTTGTGCTTTAATTCTACTATTTTATAAAAAGCGTTGATTTTTTAGTATTTTTCGCTTTTAAATTTTTTAAAACTAGACCAATGAAAAGTTACCTACTACTTTTTACAATGTTACTTACTACCTCTTTATCTATTTCTCAAATAGACTATAAAGAGATTAACTCAGAAAAACTTGGGGGTGCCAGACAGATAAAAGTACAACTACCTCGTAATTACCAAGATAATACTGAAAAATCATATCCCGTTATTATTGTACTTGATGGTGATTATCTTTTTGAACCTGTAGCTGGTAATGTAGATTATTACAGTTATTGGGAAGAAATGCCTCAAGTGATTGTTGTAGGTATTAACCAAGACAGAACACGTGAAGACGATACATATTATGAAGATGTAAATTTCTTTCCAGGAGATACTGGTACAGCATTTTTTGAATTTGTAGGTCTTGAGCTAATGCCATATATAGATCAAAACTATAGGACTACAAATTTTCGCATTGCTGTTGGGCACGATCTTACTGCTAATTTTATGAATTTTTATTTAATGAAAGATCTCCCTCTTTTTCAAGGATATATTTCATTAAGCCCAGATCTTTCTCCAAAAATGAATGAGCGCATTCCTGCAAGACTAGCTGCTTTAGAACAGAAAATGTTTTATTATTTAGCTACGGGAACAGATGACATAGGTGTATTAAAAGAACCTATCATCGAACTAGATAAAAAAATCGCAGCTGTCGAAAATGAAAATCTACAATACAATTTTGACAATTTTCAAGGTGCAACACACTACTCTCTAGTAGGACGAGCAATACCTAAAGCACTTGAAAATATGTTCTCTGTTTATAGACCCATAAGTAAGAAAGATTATAAAGAAGTGATACTAGAAAGTGAGTCCCCATATGACTACCTTATTGAAAAATATGCAACTATAAAAACACTTTTTGGCCTTGAAGACCCAATACGTGTTAATGATTATATCGCAGTCTCTACAGCAATAGAAAAAAAAGAAGATTGGGAGGCACTTGCCGAATTGGGTAAAATTGCTAGAAAACACTATCCAGAGACAATGCTAGGCAACTATTATATTGCATTATCTCTAGAGAAATCGGGAGAACCTAAAAAAGCAATGAAAGCATATCAAAATGCATTTTTATTAGACGAAGTATCTTATCTAACAAAAGATCTAATGCTTGAGCGTGCAGATCAAATTAAAGCAGATTTTGGTTATAAATAGGAGACCGTTGCAAAAGGTCATTTAGACTAGGAGGTTTCTTGTTTTTTATTTTTTTTGTTCAAAACTTAGTCGATTTTTCAATTTCATTTTAGGGCATAAATGAGTGTTTTTAAGGCTCATTTTCTCTTAATTTTTAGAATTAGACGCAAGTATCCCTGGACTTCTGTACAAATTATAAGACATCGCCTCCATTAGGTTTTGAGTGTGCATTTTTTTGATGCCTCTATATCTTGCCGTTGCTCCATTAAACCATCGTTTTATCCCTCCAAAAGTACGCG
>CALKZS010000107.1 GCA_938002835.1 uncultured Dokdonia sp.
GACAGTGAAAGCAATGAAGAAACTATTTCTTGCTGAACACTCGATGAACTATTAACAAAATAATCTCTGAAATCAGATGGAATCATAACTCTAAATATTTAAAACAAAAATAATACATATCTATGTTAGAACTTAGCTAAATTAACTTATCATCCCCTATAATAATAATTAGTTTAAAAAACGTTATAATTACTTTTTTCTATTCTATTTAAAGTCTATGCTTGAAGATTGATACTCATAAGAAGTTCCATCTGGAAACTCTATTGAGATATATGAAACATCTAACTCTTCATTTTTACAGAGTTGCTCTAGAAATTCCCAGTTTTCTTTTAGATTTTTCATAATTTATTGGTAATCCGTTTTAATATTTCACAAAGATGCTTTGGGTTTTTTGTTATAAAAAGGATAAAACACCTGTATACCAATGAGGCAAATGCTCCTTTCTACAATGTTTATTTTTTTACACTTGTATATATTATTGCATTTTGTTAAGTAACGTTAACAATAGTCTACTATTTCTACTCAAAGAAGTATTGTTAGCGTTATTAAAATAAGGTGTTAAGCTTTAGCAAAACCATATTCATTGCCTATCAATAATCACTATTTTTGATACACAATCTAAAAATATTGTCTATGCTCACAATAGATCCTAAAGAAATACAGATTCCTAAATTGTTTGGCCATCTTACTGGTGCTGTCGGACCTCGTCCTATTGCTTTTGCAAGTACGATTAGTAAAAATGGTGCTGTAAACTTAGCACCTTTTAGTTTTTTTAATGTTTTTAGTGCAAACCCTCCCATTTTAGTTTTTTCACCAGCTCGTAGTGGTCGAGATAATACTACAAAAAACACCTTAGACAATGTATTAGAACTTCCAGAATGTACTATAAACATTGTAAACTATGCAATGGTACAACAGATGTCTCTGGCAAGTACTGCGTATGCAAAAGGAATTAATGAGTTTACAAAATCTGGACTTACAGAGCTCTCCTCTGAAACAATACAACCTCCTCGAGTACAAGAATCTCCTGTACAATTTGAATGTAAAGTGATTGAAGTAAAAGCTTTAGGCAATCAAGGCGGAGCTGGGAATCTTGTCATTTGTGAGATACTAAAAATACATATAGATCCCAAAGTACTTGATAAAAATGATATGATAGATCCTGTCAAAATAGATCAAGTTGCACGTCTTGGGGCAAACTGGTATAGCCGTGCAAAAGAAGGGCTCTTTGAGGTCCCTAAACCTGTTGCAAAAATGGGAATAGGTGTAGATGCAATTCCCGAAGAGATACGTTTAAGTTCTATATTAACAGGGAATGATCTTGGTATATTAGGTAATGTTGAGCAAATTCCCAATGATGAAGAGGTTGCTCTTTTTGCCTCACAACAGCTAGATTTAAGATCCTATCTTGATAATTCTAATACAGAAATGATTCATAAAATGGCTCAGAAATATCTGGCCGATAAAAATGTGAATAACGCGTGGAAAGTTCTACTCGCAAAGCGTTAGAATTTTCATAGATTTACACCATTAATAATTGAACACAATGGAAGTACAAGGAAAAGTAAAAATGATAGGTGAGACACAAACTTTTGGGAACAATGGTTTTAGAAAAAGAGAGATTGTTGTCACCACAGAAGAGCAATACCCACAACATATAATGGTAGAGTTTGTGCAAGACAAGACAGAGCTTTTAAACAACTATGCCGTTGGTCAAAATGTAAAAATAAGCATTAACTTAAGAGGTCGAGAGTGGGTAAATCCTCAAGGAGAAACTAAGTACTTTAATTCAATACAAGGATGGCGCATAGAAAATCTTGCCGCTGCAGACGCTGGTGGAGCACAACCACTTCCTCCTATGCCCCCTGCAGATTCTTTTGAACCTGCATCAAACTTAAATAGTGAAGATCACGACGACCTCCCTTTTTAATTCTATAAAAAACCAAATGTTTCATCCCAAAGTATAACACCTGTTGCTTTGGGATTTTTCTTTTGAGTTTAATTTTTATAAAAATAAGATATCGGGTGTCTCAATCGTTATCTTTAGAAGAAATTATAGTGATAACGTGATTACATTCCCTTCAAATCATCCATATAATAAAGATCCTTGGTTTCCAAAACATCATCAAGCAGATAGTGATGGACTCCTTATGGTAGGAGGTAAACTCACTCCAGACTGGTTACTATATGCATACAACAAGGGTGTTTTTCCTTGGTATAATGACGGTCAACCTATCTTATGGTGGTCTCCAGACCCTCGTATGGTGGTAAGACCAGAAGATGTGAAAGTCTCAAAATCTATGCGCAAAGTATTAAGAGATAATCCATTTACAGTTACTTATAATCAAAATTTTTTAGATGTTATTTTAGCCTGTAAACGTATAAAAAGAGTAGGACAAAGTGATACTTGGATTACAAATGATATAGTAAAATCTTATCTAAAATTGCACGAGCTAGGTCACGCTATATCAATAGAAGTTTGGTATGAAAATAAGTTAGTAGGAGGGCTTTATGGTGTAGACCTTAAAGAAAAAGGCATTTTTTGTGGTGAGAGTATGTTTGCAAAAATGAGCAATGCAAGCAAAGTGGGGTTTATTACGCTTTCGCGAAAGCTAAAAAAACAGAAATACCACCTCATCGATTGTCAGATGTATACAGATCACCTGGCTAGTTTAGGAGCCGCCGAAATCCCTAGAGATCAATTCTTAAAATATTTACAATAACTACTTTAGTTATTCTTGTACCTGGTGATATCTAGAACACGTCACTTCGTGGTCATTAACCATACCAACAGCTTGCATAAATGCATATATAACTGTTGAACCCACAAACTTAAAGCCGCGCTTTTTCAAGTCTTTTGAAATCTTATCACTAAGCGCAGTATTTGCAGGACAATCTTTATAATTTGACCATTTATTTTGAATGGGCGTATTGTTTACATATGCCCAAATAAACTTTGAAAAACTACCATACTCGTTCTGAATTTCTATAAATAAACGCGCATTGGTAACTGTACCACGTACTTTAAGTTTGTTCCTTATAATCCCTGCATCTTGTAATAAGCTTTGGATTTTATCTTCATTATACTTCGCGATACGTTTGTAATCAAAATGATCAAAAGCTATTCTAAAATTTTCACGTTTACGCAATATGGTAATCCAGCTCAAGCCCGCTTGAAAAGTTTCTAGCACTAAAAATTCAAATAACAACCCTTCATCTCTCAATGGTGTTCCCCATTCGTTATCGTGGTAGTGTTCATATAAATCATCTCCTACACACCACCCACATTTATGTTTTGACATATGTTTTGTTTTAAGTCTCTTTAAAGATAGTAAGTTTGTTGTATAATAGCCGACATAAATTTTATGGAAATTATGCTACAAAATAAAGAACAACTTGTACTAGACGCTTTGCCAAAAGCGATCTCATATCAAGACTATAGAAAACTCACAGAAGAGCACGCTCTTGCAAATACTAACTCTGGAACTAAAATAACAGAAAGTCTTGTAAACTATACAAAACTAAATCATAGACGTATGAAACGTCTGGATAAAACACTCAAAATAACTGAACAGATACAAGAAACTATTGCACAATATTCAAAAAATACAACCTGGATTGTGCTCACAGAAACTTGGTGTGGTGATGCTGCACAAACAATGCCTATGATGCAAAAATTTGCAGAGCTTAATTCAGGTATTGATTTAAAGGTTCTCTTGCGTGATGAGCACCTTGATCTTATGGATGCCTTTTTATATAATGGTGGAAGATCTATTCCTAAACTTATCGCATTTGACAGGGATACTAACAAAATTATTGGAGACTGGGGACCTCGCCCTACAGAAGCTACTAAGATGGTAAATGACTATAAAGCAACTCACGGGAAGCTCACTCCAGAATTTAAAGAAGACCTACAAGTTTGGTATAATAAAGATAAAGGTGTAAATACTGCTGCAGATTTATTAAATCTACTAAAATAAATTATCCCTGAAAAATAAAAGTTACAGTACCTAGTTGCTCTTTTTTACTACTACTATTAAAATGAGCATCTTCAAGATATAATATCGCTTGATCTATTAAACATCCATTTGTAGAAGTAGATGACGATTTGTTGTACGATTTTTTAATAATCTTGCCAGCACTATTAACCATAATATTAATCACTACTTTTCCTACTGCATCACAAGTATAAACAGGATTAGGTAATTCTATAGCTGTTCGATCTATAAGATTATAAGAGATCGTACTGCGACCAGACTTACCCACTTTTTTTTCAGACCTCTTAGCTTCTCTAGCAGCAATTTCTTCTTCGATTTGTTGCTTTTTTAGTTCGGCAGCTTTTTCTTGTTCTTCCTTTAGTGCTTTAAGTCTAGCATCATTATCTGCATTAAGATCTTGTACACTTTGCTGTAGTTTTTCTTCAATTGCCTTACGTATATCATCATCTTCAAAGGCTTTTGACTCATTTTCAAGCTTATTTACATCATAAGCTTGATTTGAAAGTCTTTCTCCTGTATCTATCATTTCTTGTTCCTCCAGTTCTTGCTCTTCAGGGAAAACCTCTGCTATCACAGGGATTTCTATAAACTCCTCTGCTAGATCTTTGTCATAAGGTTTTACTCCTAGAAAGAAAAAAACTAGAATTAATAAACAAGCACTACTCATAGAGATTAATAATGCCTTATCTGAAGGTGAAATATTCATAGGGATGCACTAGGGATTGTAAAAATAACAAAAACTTTACAAAATCAAACCGCAACAAGACAAAAAATACTTGTAAGTTATTGAAGAGCAACACTAAAACCTCTAATAAAGTCATCTAAAGTCTGTGCATTATCTATAGTATATGCTCCTATTTTGGTACGTCGTAATGCCGTGAGATATGCTCCACTTTTAAGACCTTTCCCAAAATCATATGCCAGTGATCTTATATATGTTCCTTTACTACAGCACACTTTAAAGTCTACTTCAGGCATTTCAATACGTGTGATTTCAAAAGACGAAATATGTATTTGCCTTGTAGGAATGTCTACTTCTTCTCCAGCTCTAGCAAATTCATAAAGACGTTTTCCTTCTTTTTTTAAGGCCGAAAATATAGGAGGACGTTGCTGGATGTAGCCTTGATACGCTTTCGCGAAAGCGTGTATAGCATCTTCTGTTATATGATCTGTAGTAAACTGCTCATTAATTTCAGTTTCTAAATCATAACTGGGTGTTGTTGCTCCTAATGTGATTGTGCCCGTATACTCTTTCTCTTGACCCATAAACTCACTAATGCGCTTTGTAAACTTACCAGTACAAATAATCATAAGTCCTGTCGCAAGCGGATCTAAAGTTCCTGCGTGACCTACTTTTATTTTTTTGATATTTAGATTTTTACGAATAAGCCAGCGTACTTTATTTACTAGCTGGAAAGATGTCCATTCTAATGGTTTATCAAAAATGAGCACTTGTCCATCTTTATAGTCTTGATCTGTGAGCATAACTCCTTGTAATTTTTGTAGTTTATTGCAAACAAAGTTATCAAGATAAAGTGTGTAAAAAACTATTTTATATCTTAATAACTGGTGTTACGCAATCAGAGAAGTGTTTTTTTCTCATTAAAAAAACTGATGATAAGTTCCTTTTTCTTAAAAAAATAGCTTTTTTAATCGTTTTAGTTATTAAATATGTAAACTGTTATCTAATCAATTAATAAATCTAAGTAGACATTTATTTCTAAATCAATAGTAATCAGCAGTTTAAATACTTATTAACAACAAGGTAAAATTTTTGATGATTTAGTGCGTAACACCAGTTAATAATTCTGTGCGTAACATCAGTTAAGTGTTTTAAAAACTTTAATTTCCTATTTCTACATAAAAAATTTAACAGTATCTTTGCGCGACGAAAAACGACAAGTTTTTCACTTATATTTTTGCAAAACATTAAATAGAAACTAATGTCACAAGTTACAGGTAAAGTTGCACAGATTATTGGCCCCGTAGTAGATGTCGCTTTTGAAGGCGGAACTGCGTTACCGAAAATTTACGATTCACTAGAAGTTACAAACTCAGACGGAACAAAACTTGTTCTTGAAGTGCAGTCGCACATTGGAGAAAATACAGTACGTACGATCTCTATGGACTCTACAGACGGACTAAGTCGTGGAGTAGAGGCAGTTGCAACAGGATCTGCGATCCAAATGCCAGTAGGAGATGATATATATGGTCGTCTTTTTAATGTAATAGGTGATGCTATTGATGGTATGGACGATCTTCCTAAAGCAGGAGATGCAGGATTACCTATTCACCGTAGCGCACCAAGATTTGAAGATTTATCAACCTCTACAGAAGTACTTTTTACAGGTATTAAAGTAATAGATCTTATTGAGCCTTATGCAAAAGGAGGAAAGATTGGATTATTTGGAGGAGCAGGAGTAGGAAAGACAGTACTTATCCAAGAGTTGATTAATAATATAGCAAAAGGTCACGGAGGGCTTTCAGTTTTTGCTGGAGTAGGAGAACGTACACGTGAAGGAAATGACCTTTTAAGAGAGATGCTTGAATCTGGAATTATCAAATATGGTGATGACTTTATGCACTCTATGGAAGAAGGAGGATGGGATCTTACTAAAGTAGATAAAGAGGCTATGAAAGGCTCTAAAGCAACTTTTGTATTTGGACAAATGAATGAGCCTCCTGGAGCACGTGCACGCGTTGCATTATCAGGACTGACAATTGCAGAATACTTCCGTGATGGAGCAGGAGATGGCCAAGGTAAAGATGTATTATTTTTCGTAGATAATATCTTTAGATTTACACAGGCTGGTTCTGAAGTATCAGCACTTCTTGGGCGTATGCCTTCTGCAGTAGGTTATCAGCCTACATTAGCAACCGAAATGGGTACAATGCAAGAACGTATTACATCGAC
>CALKZS010000108.1 GCA_938002835.1 uncultured Dokdonia sp.
CTACAAGTGTGAGTGCAGCATTTGATCAAGCAAGTTTGTCTTATGCTGCTCCGTCTATTGATCCGAAGAGTTATGGGTTTAACCCCTATCTCTATAATGTAAGATCATAGTGGCGAGCAGTAAAGTCTTATGCTTACCTAACGGGTCGTGATGGAGGACTCGACATTGCCTCTGATGTATCTACACGTGATCAAGGATTTTTAAATGACTTTGCTCCTTTTTATCAATTAGATTCAAATTTAGAGTGGTTTATAGATGATGATAAATGGACATTTGCTAGTGAGGTATCACAATATAGTCCCTATGGAGCAGAGCTTGAAAATATGGATGCCTTAAACCGTTTTTCTAGTGCACAGTATGGATATAACTATACCTTTCCTACCGCGGTAGCTTCTAATAGTAAGTATGCACAGATAGGGTACGACGGCTTTGAAGATTATGAATATGACTTTGGAGGTCAGTCTATATTTAGAAATGCCCACTTTGGGTTTCCTAGTGCAGATTCTAGAGATTCCAGCATAAGTGATGAAGATGCGCATACTGGTAGATACAGTATTAAAGTTTTCGGAGGGAAAGAAGCTTCGTTACAAGCAAACTTAGCAGCTGGCACCTATGAAGCGCCGCAGCCAGAGTGTGAAGATGACACGCCTCCCCCCCCTCCAGGAGATGATGATGTTGTAATAGGACAAGGTACCGATTGTCACGGTAATGGAGGTTTTTTAGATTTCATATTCTATGGAGAGCCTAATACGACCTTTGAATTCTCTTACCTACTTGATAGGGGTGGAGCTCAAGATTGCGTTGATTTTACAACTACTATAGATGGCATTGTATATGGCCAATCTGCACGTTCAATCGTGATGACCTATGGGAGTGATGGTGTTAAGGAATTTCGAGCAAGGGGTGATGTATTAACTGGTTTTTTTCCAGGGCCTACAAGTCAGGCTAGCTATAATTATTCTAAAGACGGCGTGTTTAAGGGGGCTATATATATGTGTCAAGACCAAGCTGACGATTGTAATGAAGGACTTGAAGTTCCTCCTGGAGGTGGTTCTGGAGGTGGTGGTTCTGGAGGTGGTTCTGGAGGTGGTGTTGTAGTTATCGAAGCAGACCCAACAAACGAACAGCAACCATTACAAGGAACAGAGACTAATACAAATCAACAAGAAAACCAACTTTAAATATAATACTATGTTTCGTTTTTTATCAATAACATTTTTAACTTGTTGCGCTAGTGTTGCTTTTAGTCAGACAAAACCAGATGATATTCCTATACTTACAGACTCCGATGGTGAACCAATTGTAAGAGCTAACTCAGCAACATCTTTCATACCAGACCCTGGAAAATATGTAATAAGTGCGTGGGTTAAAGAAGATGTTACAGAGCAACCAGCCAGTTATGAGAATAGTAGTATTCTATTATCATATGGTACAGGAGCTATGGAAGAGTTTACACCCTATGGAGCCATTATAGATGGCTGGCAGCAAATACAAGGGGTGTTTACTATACCAGCAGATGCGACTATATTCAATATTACCCTTAAAGCGAATCATTTTAACATAGATTGTTACTTTGATGATGTACGAGTGGTTCCTTTTGATGGAAATATGAAATCCTTTGTGTACGATCCAGTAACACAAAGACTTATGGCAGAGCTTGATGAAAATAATTATGCAACATTCTACGAGTATGATAGTGAGGGAGGGCTGGTGAGAGTTAAGAAGGAGACAGAGAATGGAGTATATACCATTCAAGAAACAAGGTCAAAAACAGTTATTCAAAACTAGAAAAGGATTAAAATGAGAGTTATACTGCTATTAATATGTTCCTTTTTATGTGGCGCTGTTCAGGTCGAGGCACAAGATTTTGATGCCATAGTGCAAGAAATGATAGAAGAGCACGGAAAAGAGTCCTATTATTTTGATCTAAATTATGCTTTGTATAAAGGAATAGATGGGTCAAAAGTATATGAGGAGTACAAGGGAGTAATGGCCTTAAAAGACAATAAGTTTTATCAAAAAATAGGAGCGATGGAATCCCTTCAAACCTCAAGTTTTATGGTAATGTTAAATCACGAGGATAAGGAAATATTGATTAATAGGTCAGAAACAAATCAACCTGTTAATACACTTACCCTTGATCTTAAAACATTGCATCAGTTGTATGATAAAGGAGGACTGGAAACAACAGATAAAACATACATTCTAGAATTGATTCCAAAACAGAATGCAGGAAGCTTATTTTCTAGATTGTGGTTACATATTGATAAAAAGAGCAAGAAATATGTAAAGCAAGTAATGCTGTTTTCTCAATTGCAAGACTTTTCTCATTTCAATGATTCATCTAAGGATAATCAGTATGATGTGGGTAGGTTAGAAATATCTTTTCTGAATGATGATAGGGAAATAGAGGATAAGATTTTTGAAGAGAGCCGCTATTTTCAGGTTACTAGTAATAAGATCAAGTTAAGCAAAGAATTTCAAGGTTTTGAGTTAATATCAGCCAATTAAATAAGGATTTTACTTTAAGAAATACAATATTATATGAAGTTTAAAAGTCAACATACATTAGTAAAAGGGATATTTATTTTTTATCTGTTACTTAGTGGTTTTGCATCATTAGGGCAGGAAGTTGAATTTAATAGTGATGTTAAAGAATTGACAGATCTTATTGCTACAAGTGGTGATAACTTTATAGATCCAGAAATTTCAGAGTCTGACAAAGTTTCTGTAAGCACTATTGGGTTTGCAAAGGTATTTATTGAGCAAGGAGATGATACAATTGAACCTTTTAAGTTAGAGCTAGAACTGGAGTTTACGGGATATGATAGTCAAGGAAATCTTATGTCTACGAGTACTCTAGAGACCGTTGATTTAACGTACACAACACAACTTAATGCAGGTACTAACGATAATATTGTGTATTACACTATAAAACAGGCGTATGGAATTAAAGTAGATGTTATTAGTTCTGAAGCTATAAATCTAGAGACAGGTGCAACAATTCAAATGCCTGATAATGTAAAATATCAATTAGGGATCCAGGCTGAACGATATTATGAGTTGCGTACTGATCCAATCGCAACATTTGCGAGTATACTTCATTCTGAAGGAAACCCAACTGCCGTACTAATAAATTGGGGTAACATATCAGATAGGGGTGCTTTATACTACGATCTCGAGTGGAGCTGGATAGATAATTATGGTCCAGAAGAGACTACACTTAATGCAGATAACGTGCCTCTGTCAGAAAGAGACTTTAAAATTAATAGTACGAGAATTCAAACATCAGAGACTTCATACGAGATACCAGCTTTATACTCCCAGGGATTTATTATATATAGAGTACGTGCAGTGGGTAGATTTTTAGATCATCCTGATCAAAATAAGTACGGGGAGTGGAGCGTACCTTTGAGTAATAAAACATATGTAAAAGATTGGGTTGAAAATGATGGGACAGATGGTTTTGTTGAAATATTAACCGACCACGAAAATGGAAAAAACTGGCAATTTCAAGCAAGTTATGCAGAAGAAGGTAAGCGTAAAGATGTGATAAGTTATTTTGATGGGACATTACGCAATAGACAGACAGTTACAAGAATAAACTCAGACGATAATGCTATTGTAGGGGAAGTAATATATGATGCTCAAGGAAGACCTGCTATTGAGGTATTACCGGTACCTGTAAATGATGATGATATTAAGTATTATCCGTCACAAACCTTAAATCCGTCAGAAGAGTTATACACATATGCAGAGTTTGACTTTGATGTAGATTCAGAAGAAGGTTGTGATGTAAACGTTGCAGGAGTTGCTACTACTGCTGGTGCTGGAAAATACTATTCTCCTAATAATGATGTGGATGGTAGTTTACGGGATTTTATTCCATCTGCCGTAGATCCAGAAAATACGTTTCAGGCTTTCCCTTTTTCTCAAATAGAATATACTGCCGATAATACAGGAAGAATAAAGAGAAAAGGAGGAGTTGGTAAAACACATCAATTAGGGACTAATTATGAGATGAAATATTTTTATGGACAACCTAATAGTTCTTTTGAGATTAATAGACTTTTTGGTACAAACGTAGGTGATCTCACGCATTACAAAAAGAATGTCGTTATTGATCCTAACGGGCAAGGAAGTATAAGTTATTTGGATCCTCAAGGAAGAACAATCGCTACAGCATTATTAGCGGGGTCTCCAGATCAACTTGTGGCATTAGAAGATGAGGAAGATGAGACAGGAACTTTGCACGATGTGCTCACAACAGATCCCTTACTTCATAATAATGTAAACTATGCAACAGGTAACTATGGGATTCTTCAAGATGGAATATTGTTTAATAGTCAGATTGTTGTCACAAGTAATGGTTCAGACTATGAGTTTGGATATACCTTAGAGAGTAGTGATGTGTATACATTTCAAAACTGTCCTGAAGAATTTCCATATGAGTATGATCTTGTAAGGCGCATTACAGATGATTGTGGAGAAGTGGCTGCGACTTCCAGAGAACGTATTAATTCTTACGATGTGACATTCCCGTCTACTTTGGATATAGGAGAATACGGATTGTATAAAGATTTAAGAGTAAGTCAAGATGCGTTACAGGAGCATTGGGAGACCTTTTTGGCTACATCAGAATGTATTTTATCTCCAGACGATTTTGCACCTCAGTTTGTTAGTTTAGATTGTGGAGATTTAGATTGTGAGGCTATTAATAGTACAGATAAGACTACTTATGTCACTGATGGTTTAGAAGAGGCTTACGGGGTAAATCCTATACCTTATACGGTTTCAGGTTCTACTATTACAGCAAACTCCGCGCTTTCAGATGAATTATATGATGAAGTCTCGCAAGCGATTATTGAGTTTGAAGATACATATGATATCTTGAAAGAACTTTGTGATACACCAACGTACGAAAATGTTTTTTCACATTTGTTGTTTGCAGATATGTTTCCTGGAGGACAGTATGGAGATGTAACTTTTGATGACGATGGCAGTATTCTTGACCCTACAAGTGTTTTTAACGAGAATAATGACTTGTATCACGATGGACAGATCAATGGAGATAATGCAAATGCTGAGTTTACTTGGAGAAACCCTACTGTTCCTTATCAAGTAGAAGGGGTGCCTTCGAGAGTATCTCTTAACTTTATTGATGGAGATTGGTTTCCACCTATTGTAGACGGTGTTGAACCAGTAGACAATACAGTACTTCCTGAGCAACTGGCAAACGTACAAGATTTTATAAATAGATGGGATGTTGATTGGGCAAATTCATTAGTGACTTATCATCCAGAGTATCCATATTTACAATATTCACAGTCTATTAATGACTCTGAGTACAATGGACATACGTCATATAGTTATGATGCTTATTTAGAAAGTATTGAGACATTTGATGATGCCTCAAATTTCTTTGATGACTTTACGAGTTTAATGGAAGATGATCCTTTCTTTGCTTTAACTTTTTCTCAAGAAACGTCGGCACATCTAAATGCTAGAGTTGCTGTAATGAATGAAGCTTTAACCCAAGATTTTGATGGGTCCGGTCTTAATATGTTAAGAAGTGTTTATGCGGCAATAGAATGTGGATCTTTAGCCTCGAGTTGTCCAGAAGCGACAGGCACCTATAGTAATTTAATGAGTAATATTGATGATCTATCACCTGAGAATAAAGATTTATTATGGTCTTCTTACCGTTCTTTTTATATAGGTTTAAAGAGCCGTATCCTTTATGTTTTTAGAAGTATACACGCTAAAAATGTCGGAGCAGATAACTACTGTCTATTAGGAGGTATTGATGCAGAGCTCAGCTCGCAAGATATTCTAGATGTATTAGCAACATATAACACTTCATCTGCTATTGAGAATCTTATTCCAGCTGATGGAACTCCTTCAAATGCTTTATGTGAGATCGCTTCAAATACCTACGCAGCAAAGGCAAAACGTTTTATTCCTGTAGATGCATTGTATGACAGTGAGTTATTAGCCGATGATCCAGAAGAGTTTATTGATCAGTTAGAAGGAATGACAGATGCAGAGATTTATGCAACTACTGGAAGATGTTCTATTCAATTTAATATAGAAGCTTTTTTAAACGGATTTTTTAATGATGAAGAACTAGCAAGTAATTTTCCGTACAGTAATAGGAACTATAGAGGAAATTATATAACTCCAGAGCTTTTTGAAGCACTAGGAGGTAATATATTAGTAGGAGGTAATCCTGTAATGACTACGGGGGTTAATAATAGAACTCTAACTATTACACCAGCTACAGGTAGTCAATGTACTAGCCCTTTTACCTTAACACTTCCTTCAGATGGAAGTATAAACAGTAGCTATTCTTGGTTAAATTATGGAAGCTCGTGGTCTATAGAAAGAATCTCACAATTCTATTATGATGAGACAACAGATACAGATAACACAAATGGTCTTCAAGTACTAGCGGTAGTTAGAGCCTCAGATGGAACAACATCACAAGTAGTGTTTAGTGGTAATACGTGCTTGATTATTAATTGTGCTAGTGTTTGTAATGAGGGAGGTAATGGCTTTAATTACAACCCTTGTCCAGAAGTTTTTGACTTATCTCAAGAGAATATTGATCAAATTAATGATAGCTTTTCTACTATAGTTGGATTTGCTTCTAACTTTCCTCCTGGTTTATTAGAAAATGTTGGAGAGCTATTGAGAGATATTGATACTATGGATAATGTTATTATCAAGAATTACTTTAATAGTTTTGATAGATCATTTGCACAAGAACACTGTAATGTCCAGTTTACAGATGCTGATTTAGAAGATATTAGATTAAGAGTAGTTACAGATTTAAGTAGTACAAAGAAATTTTTGGGATTTGTTATTGGAAGTAACTTTATACCCTTAATAAATGAGGAATTTTTAATATCAACTGATCATTCTTTTGTAAAATTAGAAATACCTCCAATTAATAATATTAATAGAAGATTTTCTGTTAATCGGGTAGTATCAGTTTTTGAGCATAGCGATGGTTTTGAAGAGTACAATGTAAATCCTTTTGGTTTAGTTCCTTATAATAGTTCTAGTAATACCGTTTCTAGTATTTCTTGTGGTTCAATAAATTCAATGAAAATCAACGATTGTGATAAATCCATAGAAGGGTTTAGTCTGAAAGATAATAGTAATATTATAGATAATGATATTATTACATATGATAATATAATTAAAGATGAGAATGAACAATTATCTAATAAAATAGATATAGACCTTTTGTATAAAATGTCTGAGAATTTTTATACCTCTACCTCACTCCGATCACAACAAAGAGTTACAAATACTACTAATTATTTTGATTGTCCTGGTTTTGATAGTGTTGAGATAATTGAAAAATTCGAAAGCGACTTAAAAGATTTATTCAATGCTGTGATTTTAGTAGATTCACCTACTGTACAATTAGCAGGAGTTACTGAGTATAGTAACTTTTTAAAAGATTTTTTTACAAATATTTCGTTAGTTGAAGGCTTTATATATGAAGGGAGTTTTAATCCAGATCAAGCAATATTTTTAAAAGATTACCCTATTGAGACTTTTATTGATGGTGAATTAATTATAACTATGAATAGCGGAATCTATTTTCCTTTGATAGATAGATTTTTTATACTTTATCTAAGTCCACTTAGTAATGTAAGTGACTGGTTTTTAAATGTTGAATCTGTAAATAATTTTAATTTTACCCGCAATGCTAATACTGCTCATTTCTTTTTAGCGTTAGAATATGATATTGATTTAACATTTACTAAGGGAGGATCAAAAGTAATTGAACTGTTAACTAGACAAGATGGTTTAGGTAGAAACGCTAAGAGAATAAGTACTTTTTTTAATTCTACATCTACAACTAGCGTTTTTCAATATACATTATATGGATGTTCTGAAGAACCAGACCCAGAACCCTGCCCCTGTACTCAACAAACAGTAGCTCCCCAATCGTGTACAACAAAGTATAGCGAGTATGTAAATGCATTAGGTCTTGTAGCGCAAAATAATGTGATGGTTGCTCAAAATATCGGTGGTCACGAGGAGCCTTCCTTCTTTGGAGAAGAGTATTTTTGTGAGGTGTACTTTGCCTATATCACAGATGCATATTTGTATTATCTCACTACAAAAGGAGTGTTAAATAGTGATGAAGGAACATTGCATCCATATTATATGACCATATCAGAGTTTGGAGATACCGTACTCAATTATGGTTTTGATGATAGAGATACTCCAGAAAACGATATGGAAACGGTTATAGATGGGTATACAGACCCTTCTCAGCCCTGGGCAGAGTATGTTGAAATGTATTACGTAGCTAATGCTCCTTGCGTACCT
>CALKZS010000109.1 GCA_938002835.1 uncultured Dokdonia sp.
GTCTAATAAAAATACCTTTATTGTGGTCTATAATTTTGATTTTACCCACGTATATAGATGGTCTCGTTCAAGCATATTTTGATATTGAGAGTACTAATTCAAGAAGGTTTGTTACAGGTCTAGCGAGTGGTATAGGAAAAACAACTATTAGCTACTATTCTATTAAAGTTCATAATAGTCATTTTTGTAAAAGCAAATAACCCACTTTTAGATAGTTGTTTCTAAAAGTGGGTTATTTTTTATATAAGACTAGAGATTATTTTACATCTCTAATGCTTTTTTAACATCTCCATTCATTAAAGTATTAATAGGATCTTCCAAAGCTTCTTTTACAGCTACTAAGAACCCTACAGATTCTTTACCATCAATAATACGGTGATCATATGAAAGTGCTACATACATAATAGGGGCTATTACTATACCTCCATCTTTTACAATAGGGCGCTCTACAATGTTGTGCATCCCTAAAATACCAGATTGTGGCGGATTAATAATAGGAGTAGATAGCATAGATCCAAAAACTCCTCCATTTGAGATTGTAAATGTCCCTCCTGTCATCTCATCTACTGTAATCTTTCCATCACGAGCTCTTAAAGCAAGTCTTTTCACTTCGCTCTCTACACCTCTAAAAGAAAGATTCTCAGCATTGCGCATAACTGGCACCATTAATCCTTTAGGTCCAGATACGGCAATTGAAATATCTTTATAGTCAAACGTAAGCATCTCCTTACCATCTATCATACTATTTACTGATGGATACATTTCTAATGCACGTACAACAGCAAGTGTAAAGAAAGACATAAACCCAAGGCTTACCCCGTGCTTTGCTTTAAAAGCTTCTTTATACTCAGAACGTAAGTCAAAAATAGGCTGCATATTTACCTCATTAAATGTGGTAAGCATTGCCGTAGTATTCTTTGCCTCTACAAGACGCTCTGCAACTTTACGACGTAGCATAGATAACTTTGTGCGAGATTCCCCTCTTGTTCCAGTGCCAGGTGTACCCATCGATGGTTTTGCATTTACAGCATCATCCTTAGTAATACGCCCATCACGACCTGTACCTTTTATGGTAGCTGGGTCAATATTTTTTTCTGTAAGTACTTTCTTTGCCGCTGGGCTTGCTGTTCCAGAAGCATAGGTAGCTTTTGTTGGAGTTGCAGCAGGGACAGGTGTACTTTTTGCAACCTTTGTTTCTGGCTTAGCAACAGGAGTATCACTACTTCCTGCTGGTTTTGGAGCATCTGTATCAATAAGACATACAACAGCTCCTACGGCTACAGCATCTCCTTCTTCTGCTTTGAGTGTAATCACTCCTGCAGCTTCGGCAGGAAGCTCTAGGGTAGCTTTATCACTATCAACTTCGGCAATAGCTTGATCTTTTTCTACATAATCGCCGTCTTCAACGAGCCATTGTGCAATCTCTACTTCTGTGATGGATTCTCCCGGTGAAGGGACTTTCATTTCTAACATATCGTGCTTGTTATAGTACTTTATTTTGCTTTCGCGAAAGCGAACTTCTTATTAAACTTCCTCTTCCGAGGAAATCTCGTCCCAGCTTTCAAAATTTTATATTTATGACCTTATTTTAAACTTGCGTCAAAAACGCTATCTATTACTTTTTTATGTCTCGCTTTAGATCTCGTGCTACTTCCTGCAGCCGGAGAGGCATATGCTCTACGTGAGGCTACTCTTAGTTTTACGAGATCAAAATTCATAAGCATATATCCCCAAGCTCCCATATTTCTAGGCTCTTCTTGTGCCCATACATAGTCTTTTACTTTTGGGTAGCTCGAAATAATCGCTTCTAACTGTTTGTGCGGTAATGGGAACAATTGCTCTATACGTACCAGAGCAACATCATTACGCCCATTTTCCTTACGACGTTTTAATAAGTCGTAATAAAACTTCCCTGTACAAAAGACAAGTGAAGTGACTTTTTTCTTATCTACCGTCTCATCATCAAAAACTTCTTTAAAGCTTCCCGTAGCGAGATCTTCTTTACTACTTACTACTAGTGGATGTCTCAATAATGACTTAGGTGTAAAGACTACAAGTGGTTTTCTAAAGCCCCACTTCATCTGGCGACGTAAGAGGTGAAAAAAGTTTGCAGGTGTTGTTACATCTGCCATCACCATATTATCTGTTGCACACAATTGCAAGTAACGCTCCATACGCGCACTAGAGTGCTCTGATCCCTGTCCTTCATACCCGTGAGGGAGTAACATTACTAGACCGTTTTGTGTTTTCCATTTACTTTCTGCAGCAGATATATACTGATCTAGCATAATCTGAGCTCCGTTTGAGAAGTCTCCAAACTGCGCTTCCCAGATCGTAAGCGTCTTAGGAGATGCCATCGCATAGCCATAATCAAAACCTACAACTCCATACTCAGAGAGTAATGAATTATAAATATATAAATGGCCCTCTACATCTAAGTTATTATGAAGATTTACTTCTTCACTACCATCTTCTGTTTTTATAATTGCGTGACGGTGAGAGAAAGTACCACGCTCTACATCTTGACCAGATATTCGCACGTTATATCCTTCTTCCATAAGGGATGCATAAGCAAGTAGCTCACCCATACCCCAGTCTAATTTGTTCTTCTCATTATACTGCTTCTCCCTATCTGCAATGATACGTTGTATCTTACGGATAAAATTTTTGTCTTCTGGAAGCTTTGTGATTCCAGCGGCAAGTGCATCTAGCTTCTTGAGATCATAAGTAGTGTCTACTGGAGCAAGAATATCTTCTTTACTACCCAGCTCAAATCCTTCCCAGTCATCTGCCAGAATCTCTGTGATTACTGTTTTTGCTATTTTACGCGAAGCCTCTAGGTCTTCTTCTAGATCGTCTTTATATTCTTTTTCTAACTCTTTTACAAAGCCATCTTCTATAACACCTTCTTCTAGTAAGCGAGCTGCATAGATATCCCTAGGGTTCTTATGTTTTTTAATCGCTTTGTACAGTAATGGTTGTGTAAACATAGGTTCATCACCTTCATTATGACCGTACTTACGATATCCTAATATATCTATGAATACATCGCGCCCAAACTCCATTCTAAAATCTAATGCAAATTGAAATGCGTGACATACTGCCTCTACATCATTTCCATTAACGTGCAATACTGGAGATAGGGTTACCTTACCTACATCTGTACTATAGGTAGATGATCTTGCGTCTAAATAATTAGTTGTAAAACCTACTTGGTTATTTGCAACCACGTGTATGGTTCCACCTGTTTTATATCCATCTAGTCGTGACATTTGCACGATCTCATACATAAGTCCTTGACCTGCAATGGCAGCATCACCGTGTATAGCAATAGGGAGTATTTTTTTATCATCTCCTCCTAGCTTATTATCAATCTTTGCACGAGTGATTCCCTCTATAACAGCACCTACAGTTTCCAGGTGTGAAGGGTTGGGAGCAAGATCCATACGGATGCTACGGCCTTTATCGCTTTCGCGAAAGCTAGTCCAGCCCATATGATATTTTACATCTCCATCAAAAAGCTCATCTTCATCATACTCCTTCCCATCAAACTCAGAGAAAATAGCTTCTGGTGACTTACCAAATATATTTGCCAATACATTAAGACGACCTCGGTGTGCCATCCCTACAACAAACTGCTCGATTCCTTTTTCTGATCCACGTTCTATAATGGCATCAAGTCCAGGTATCATTGCATCAAGACCTTCTACAGAAAAACGTTTTTGTCCTACATACTTTGAGTGCAAGAATCCTTCAAAAGAAGCTGCTTGATTTAATTTTTTAAGAATATGCTTTTTCTCACCTGGTGAAAAAGAAGGGTGGTTATCATTGACATTAAGCCAGTTCTGAATCCATTTAATCCTTTCTGGATTACGGATATACATATATTCTATACCTATAGTATCACAATATATAGCCTCAAGATGCTTTATGATGTCTCTTAAAGAAGATTTACCAAGACCTAATATAGATCCTGCTTCAAAACTTAAATCAAGGTCTGACGAAGAGAGTCCAAAATTTGTAAGCGCCAGTGTAGGCTCATATTTACGGCGCTCTCGCACTGGATTTGTTTTTGTAAAAAGATGTCCTCTGGTACGATATCCGTCTATGAGGCGAACCACCATAAACTCTTTTTGCATACTTTCTGGAAGTGCTACTGGAGACGCTCCCATTTGATCAGATACGGCCTCACTACTCTCTAATCCAAAGTCAAAACCTTGAAAAAAAGCACGCCAGCTAGGTTCTACACTATCTGGATTTTGTAAGTATTGATCGTAAAGCTCTGCAAAGTATGCGGTATGAGCTGCATTTAGAAAAGAAAATTTGTCCATTGTGTTGACGTACTCACGTCTATTTTACGATTTGGTATACAAAAATACAACAATTAACATTTTAGTTTATATAATCCCTATATTTATAATCGAATTTAATAATTATTTAGTATGAAAGGGTCTTTTTTATCATTAAGCTTTTTGTGTCTTTGTTTTTTTGCATTTTCTTCTGTTATAAGTGCGCAAGTAAATAACACCACCAGCCCAAAAAGTGATTTCTGGAATAAAGTACGTTTTGGCGGGGGACTTGGTTTGAGCTTTGGAAGAAATAATACACAAATCACGTTATCACCTAGTGCGCTTTATCAACCTAATCAATATGTTGCTTATGGTCCTGGTCTTAACTTTAGTTATCAAAAATTTAATGATTTAAAAACAACATTATATGGAGTGAGCGGTATTGTGATCGTTAATCCTGTAAATTTTCTACAGCTCTCTACCGAATTAGAGCAATTAAGGGTAAATCAATCTATTGACGGTGTTGGAAGTATTGACCCCTTTTGGAATACGGCCCTTTTTATAGGTGCTGGTTATAGATTAAATATAGGAGGCAATAGTCTAGGTGCTGTAGGAATACGTTACAACGTACTCTTTGACGATGGCAGCGATCAGATTTATGCAGACGCTTGGGTTCCTTTTGTTAGAGTCTATTTTTAATAGTTTTACGCTTTCGCGAAAGCGTACTTAAGACAAACTATGTAATTACGACTATGTGTTTTTATATATACCTTTGTACTTTTTTATCTTATGATTTTATTCCTAAAATTGAATGAGAAAACACAGAAGACAGTAATAAAACCGAAATATCTTTTATTACAGGTGAAGATAAAATCAAACGAAAATAGTTACATAAATATGCCAGGACACCTACATTTGGTAAAATCATCTAGGTTACAGAAGATTTTAATAATTTTAGCATCAGAAATCATATCATAGGAGAAACTTTAGTTATACAATTAATAATCAATACTTTAATTTACTAAATTTTCTGCTTTTTTCAATGACAAAAATCAACTTTCTTACATCGAACTCACGTTAATTTAGATTATAAACTTATTTTTTTTATGGGTAAGAATTAACTATTTATATAACTATAATACAAGTGTACTTTTTGAGATCTTTAAATATTTCGGGTATACTAGTATTTTGTCTAGATTTAAAAAACTAATCATTTTAAAATATAAACTATGAAAATGAAATTTGTAACATCATTAATCTTAATATTTATATACTTTTCTGCAATTTCTCAAAATGAAACGATTAATGGAAATCTAAAAGTTACTGGAGATATTCAAAGCACTTCTGCTTCTGGGGGTACATTAACATTATTTGATGAAGATGCTAATAGAAGAAATAGAATTATCCTTGGGGCAGATGCTCAAGGAGCATTTATTAAATCTACTTGGGGAAATGGTGGTACTGACGCTATATCATTTAGAAATTCTGCAAATGAGAGGGTTTTTAATATTTTAGCAAATAGTAGTATTGGTATAGGAACAACTTCTGTTACAGCCAAACTTCAGGTAAAAGGAAATAATGGTTTTATTGTTGAATCTGATGATGGTTGGAAAGGTAGTATGAAAATGGTAGATGGTTTTTCAAATACAACAAGCAGAGACGATATGTTGTTTAGTACGCCAGGAGGATTTATGTTTAGAATGGATGAAAACCGTAATGGAATAAGTAATGTACAAGGTTTTAATGTATATGATAGAAATAATCAAAGTGTTTTTACTATTGAAGAAACTAATGGTAATGTAGGAATAGGTACAGATAATCCAGAAGAAGATTTAGATGTGGCTGGAGGTCTTCAAGTTAGAGATTATTCTCCAATGCTATTTCTTAAGAGAAATACAGATGTAGGAGGATTTATACAAGGAATACAAACCAAATTTAAAGATGATAGTGATAATTTTTATTTTGGAACTCTTGGTTCTGAGGAATGGATAATTTCAAAAGGAGCATATAATGGAACTCGCTTATTTACAGTTGAAAAAGATGGTAAAATAGGTGTTGGAACTACGAATCCTATTGCAAAACTCGATGTAGGAGCATTTATCAATAATGAAGAATTAGGAACTGTGTTTGGTCGTTTAAACGAAGGTAATGGAACAGGTGATGGCACATTTTTAGGAGTAAAAGGATATGGAACGCAACTTGGTCAATATGATGGGAAGAGTTTTGGAATAGTTCATAGCTTTTATGGAGAGATAAATAGTTCAATCAACTTTTATAGAGGGTTGAGTACTACAGGAGGTTATGTTACTATTAATACATCAAATAATACAGAACAGGTTAGAATAACAAATGAAGGAGCGGTTGGAATAGGAACAACAGAAACAGGATCACATAAACTAGCTGTAGAAGGATCGATTGGAGCAAGAGAAATTAAAGTAGAAGCAAGCGGCTGGTCAGATTTCGTTTTTGAAAACGATTATAAGCTTCCTACACTTCAAGAGGTGGAGCAGCATATAGAAGATAAAGGTCATTTGCAAGATATTCCTAGTGCAGCAGATGTTGCAGAGAATGGTATTTTCTTAGGAGAGATGGATGCAAAATTGCTTCAAAAGATAGAAGAGCTCACACTTTATACAATACAGCAAGAAAAAGAAATTGAAAGATTAAAACTCATAGAGAAAAGAGTATTAGAAATAGAAGAATTATTAAAAAACAAATAATTTTCATATTCCCTTAAGTTGTGAAATACAAAAAATGTCGATTCAGAGATGAGTCGGCATTTTGGGTTTATAACACCTATTTAATTTTATCTTAATTTAACTTTTCAAGCTATCTTTGCACTCTATGTTTCAACTTAAAAATACCATAGTTTCAGAGCACATTATAGAAAAAGATTTTGTCTGTAATCTTAATGCTTGTAAAGGCGAATGCTGTATCGCAGGAGAAGCAGGAGCGCCTTTAGAAGAAGATGAAGTAAAGATTATGGAAGATATCTATGATAAGGTAAAACCTTTTTTACGTCCTGAGGGTATCACAGCCATAGAAAAGCAAGGAACAAGTATTAAAACAGATCTTGATGAACTAGAAACTCCGCTAATAGATGGAGCAGAGTGTGCTTATGTTACTTTTAATGATAAAGGCTGGGCAAGTTGTGGTATAGAAGATGCCTATAATGCAGGAAAAATAGACTGGAGAAAACCTATTTCTTGTCATTTATATCCTGTTCGTGTTCAAAAATACAGCTCTTTTCAAGCGGTAAACTATCATCGCTGGCCCATTTGTGATGATGCTTGCACATTGGGACAAGAACTTAAAGTGCCAGTATATAAGTTTACAAAAAATGCATTGGTGCGCAAATTTGGAGAAGAGTGGTATGCAGAGCTTGAAAAAGCGGCTGCCGAGATGGGTAAATA
>CALKZS010000110.1 GCA_938002835.1 uncultured Dokdonia sp.
GGTCTGAAGTAAGCTCATTTTGAAAAGTAGTAAACCACTATAACTAGGTTTGCCTGTAGCGCTTTTACCTTTAGTATAATGTTGCTTTAAAATGGTAATAATTGGACGCCCATCTATAAGTGTATTTATTTGTGTGAAAAATGTACGTTTGATCTTACGAGAATGTATATCGCAAATACTATCGGCTAAAGTGGGGTGTTGTACTAATTCCATAAAAAAAGATGCAAAATGTATCCAATTTAAACAAGCCTTTGCAACGGTCTCGTATTTCCTACGACAGATACACAAATTTGCGTAGTGCATCAAATACGCAATTCAGCTCGCTATGTAGTCTGGAAAGACAACAAAGCCTTTACAGCTGATATGAAGCACGTATATAACGCCCCTAATAAGGAAACGGCAGCAGTAGAACTGGAGCGATTTGCAGAAAAGTGGAATGATAAATATCCATACGCGGTTCAATCTTGGCTTGGCAACGTAACTGGGATGAACTTACTGTATTCTTTGACTTCCCATTAGAGATCAGAAAAATCATCTACACCACTAACCTCATTGAAAACCTAAATGGAAAAATTAGAAAAAACACCAAAAATAGAATGGCATTCCCCACAGATGACTCTCTTAAAAAAGCAGTATATCTAGCCTTAATGCAGATCACTAAAAAGTGGACAGCACCCATACATAATTGGGGATTAATACTTAATCAATTCTTAACTATATTTGAAAAACGGGTTCAACTATAAAAAATAAAACCCACAGAAATTCTATTTACACAAAATTTTGGATACTGTCAGTTAACATACCTCTCATACTATTTATATAGTTCCAAAATTGTTCTTCACTTATATTTAACTTATTACAAATATTTATTGTTTTTTCTTTTTTATATGTTTTAAGTCTAAACGCTTCCTTTTCTATAAAAGATACTCCATCTAAACATTTCTGATAAAACAAGCTAAAATCTGACTTTTGAATAAGAGTGTGAGATTTTAAACTTATCTCATTACATAATATTCTTAATAACCAAGTGTGTTCATCTTCACTTCCATTAAACTCATTTATCTGAATAATTCCTTTAAAAAAAGTTTTTTCTACAATAATTTTTGAGGTTTCTTCATTATTAGTAAGCTTAAAAGCTTCATTAAAAAATTCTTCCCAATAACAATCTACCCAATTAGTGGGAGATAGCCTATATAATGTGTGATCTGAAAAAATGTTTAACTTTTTAGGTAAAGTGTTCATAATATAAAGTTTTAAAATTTGATGGTTGATAATTATATATATATCCAAAAGTATGATTATTAAACACTATCTTAGTTCTTATTTTTTTTATTAAAGTATGATTTCAAGAAATCATACAAACTAAAACGTTAAACATTTTAGAAAAGAAACAGATATTATGATACACTACGAAGAACATAAAGACGTATCAATTATAATTACTGATGAACAGCGATTAATCATATGGGCTAATCAACAATTTACTAAGATGACAGGATATTCATTATCCGAAATAAAAGGTAAAAAGCCCTCACTATTACAAGGGCGAAACACTGAAAAATCTGCTATTGCAAGAATTAAAGAAAACTTAAACAAAGAGATAGCCTTTCACGATAGAATTACTAATTACAGAAAAAATGGAGAAGAATACACTTGTGCTTTAACGATCTATCCTATCTTTAATTTAGAAGGTAATTTATCTAATTTTGTAGCCTTTGAGGTAGATAACAATTTTGTTAATCCGAATGATATCGAATTAATGAAATTAGACTCTTATACGGGGAAAAAAAAGTGCTTATCTGAGTCTGAAGAATTAAAAATACATTTTGAATTAATAGGTTTTTTTAGAGAAGAAAAGCCGTATTTAAACCCGAACCTAAGCTTAAATGAAGTTGCTAAAAAACTTAATACAAATATTAAATACTTATCGCAGGTCATTAACAATCAAACAGGAAAGAATTTTAAATATTTTGTCAATCAATTTAGGGTGCAAGAATTCCAACATTTAGTTTCTTCAAAAGAAATGCAGCAATTCACATTATTTAGCATTGGACAAAGTTGCGGTTTTAAAAATAAATCTACATTCTACAATGTTATACTAAACCATACAGGGCAAACTCCTAAAAGTATTTCGGAAAGTCTTAAAAAAAATAGTTAAGATTTATTTTTAACTAATTATATATACAAAAGACACATACATTAGGAATTAAAAATACTGTCCAATCCCAAAAACAAAACCACTTGTAGCGTCTGGAGTTATCCCCACACCATAGTCTATTCTAAAAGTGGCATTAAATATTTTTTTATGTATAAATCTCGCGCCTATACCTGGGTATACTCTAAAATTTTGAGTGTCGCCAAAGTCTCCAAAATCGCCCCCAGGATTACGCCAACTTCCAGCATCAATAAAAACATTACTTTGTATCGCACACCAATCTTCGTCTAATAATGTATACCGATATTCTGCATTTAATATAATGGCTCCTGTACCTCTATCAATGGTATTACCTACTCCTCGTATTGTAAGGTTATTGTCTACAGAAAATGGAGCAAATGGAGAGTCATCATTTGTAGCAAAACCTATTCTTAAACGTGTAGCTAGATTTCCTTTACCATATGACTCTGGATCATTTTTATCTGTTCCGCTTTTCCGAAAGCGTAAAAAATACTGAAAATCATTCCATCCTATAAAAAAGTCTGGCAATGTCTCATCTGAGGAAGTAACATACTGAAAGTTAAATGTACTTTTAATACCACTTATATATTGATAGTAATAATCCAGCGCGTTATATTCATAAATACCCTTAACAAGGTTTTTATCCACATTAAAATCTTGAGGAACGGATGGGTTTGTGGCTCCTCTTAGGTACTCATAATCTTCATTAAAAAAAGTAACTCCAGCTTCTATGCGGTGCTTAAAATTAAATGAATAAAGTGCTAAAACTTCAAAAGATGTATTATTGTAACGATAATCTGCCGTTCCTTCAGATAAAAAAACAGGTTCTTGTGTGGTTAAGTCTTGAAAATTTAAAGCAAGCCCTATATGATTATTAAATAAAAATGGGGCTCTAAAATTGATCCCATAAGAGTCAAAAATATCTTTTTGATAAAACCCTCCAAAAGTGATATTACGCCCCAAGGTATTAAATTCATACAAGCCTATACGATAGGCAAACTCATCATCATTTGTTGTATATAGATTAACATTAGGTATTAGCGTATAGTTTTCTAATACATTATAAAATACATTATATGCATTTCCTTCTGTTTCAAACACTTGATAGTATGCGTGAGAAACAGCTGGCAAACGTTTTAATCGTATAATATCTTGATCTAAGATGATAGAGTCTAGTACAGCACCAGATTTAAGATCACTAATGTGCTTTATAAATGAAGATTTAATTCTTTTATTACCTTGTACTTTTAGATCTGCAACTGTATTAGTTTGCCCATATGATATTTGGAAAAAACTCAGAAAAATTAAAAAGACAACAAGCAGTCTATACACAATTTATTTTTTCAATAAATATACTAGATTTCTCTTTAGAAATACTGACCAATACCAAAAACTAGCCCATTTGTTGCTTCTTCACCTATACCAAAACCATAATCTAATCTAAAAACGGCATTAAAAATACGTTTATGTATAAATCGTATTCCTAAACCTGGATATAATCGTGTTGAAGTACCATCAAGTAATTGAGAGAAATCTTCTCCTGGATTACGCCAAGTACCAGCATCTATAAATGCATTACTTTGCACTACAAACCATCCTTTCTCATATAAAGTATGACGATATTCTGTATTTAAAACTACTGCTGCAGTTCCTCTATCTATCGTGTTGCCTACTCCTCTAATATTTAATTGATTATCTAACGCAAATGGTGCAAACTCGCTATCACTGTTAGAAGCATATGCAATACGGACACGGTTTGCCCAGTTTCCTTTTTCGCCCAAGCGAGCAAAATATTCAAAATCGTTACGCCCTATAAAAAAATCGTCTAGTGGAGAGTCACCTCCTGTAGCTAATTGTAGATTTAATAAACTCCTAAAACCAGATACATACTGGTAATCTATTAATAAATCATTGTACTCATACTCTCCAAATAAAGTAACCTTATCTGCTTCTAAAGATGCTGGGTTATTATTTAATAACACTTCTTCTCCTTCTTCTACATCATAGGTCTCATTAGAAAACCGAATTCCTAGCTCTGCATTGTTATGGAAATTAAATTCGTATAAAAATTTAGCTTCAAATCCGCTACTATCAAATCTATAATTAACTGTACCTTCATCAAAAAAGACAGGTTCTAGAGATACGTTCTTTTGGTAATTAATACCAAACCCAAATTTATTTGAAAATAAGTATGGAGCTTCCCAAAAAGCGCCATAGGAATCAAAAACATCACGACTATAAAAGCCTCCATAAATCTGGTTGCTCCCAAAACCGTTAAATTCAAAGACAGAAGCTCTAAAAGCAAATTCTCCATTATTTGCAGTAGATATACGTATCCCAGGAATAATGGTAAAGTTCTCTTCTAAATCATACGTCAATGTATAATTGCCATCTTCATTTTTTTTCAATGTATGTTTAGCCTTTGCAATACCTGCTAATCTATTAAGGCGTTCTACATCTGTAGCTACTTTCAAAGAGTCATAAACCGTCCCTGGTTTTACTTTAACCAAGCGTCGTAAAAACGATTCTCGAGTTTTTTTTAAACCGGTTATCTCTATAGTTTCGATAAGTCCATCTTGAGCTATTGTTACAATAGACATTAGCAATAAACTTATTGTGATGATATTTTTTATTTTCAACTTTTATCTTTTTTTGAATGTTTCCAAGTAGACGTAAAGGAACCTGTAGTATTACAAAAAATACCATTAACATTTAAAAAGTAGAAGAATAATGAAAATATATTATTACTCTGTAATAAAAGATCTTTGAGCAAGAACATTTACCCAATTATCCTCACTCACCCCCATTAACGTAAAACCATAATTAGTTTGAGAGATAAGCTCAGGTGGTGTTTCTAATGTAATATTGAGAACTACATTATCGAGCTCATAATATTGAAATTGTTCTTCAAACGTATAGGTGCCAGATAGTAACTCATTAGTTTGATCAGAAACTACTTGAAAATATATTGCATTCTCTTCACTAGAGAAGTCGTCCCAAGTAAACAATGGCATCCCAGGCTCTGTTTGATCTACAATCACTTGATCTGTAAAAGACGTATTTGCAGTTTGATGCTTCAGACGTATGGGATTTGAGAGATGTAGTATTCCGCTTTCGCGAAAGCTAATAATTACCCATTTTTCTTCTATTGTTTGTCTTTTGAAGGTTTTAAGATACCCATTAAAAAAATCTTGGACTGGTATATCAATTTCCTGATATTCAGTATAATCATTTTTATCTACAGTTGCGCTTGCAGTCTCAAAGTATCTTAAATCTGTAGCGTCAGGTCGCGGGTATACGTATGCTATAATTTCATTCGCATTTTGAGAACCCGAAGCACACGCAATCACATTATCTATTTCAATATCGTTTTGCGCGACAAGATCTGCGAGTGTAGTAATTTCTGATGTTATTTCTTGCACAGTCGTATCATCTTCACCACACGACACTAATAAAAATGCAACAAAAAAGTATTTAATAAATTCCATAGTATTTTTTTATCACTTCTTCTGCAGGCTTGTTTTGAGGAGTAAATCTATCATTTTCAACACCTCCAGAACGCTCGTGGTGTATAAACCATTTCCAAACAAACCCTCCGGCAAACCAGTCTTCTTCCCAAAAGGTTTCAAAAACCGCTTGTGTGGCATTTGCTTGCGCCTCTAGGTTTACAGTAGCATCACCTCTTGTGGTAATCCAAGGTTCCTTTCCTGTATAATCCATACTGCGATAACCCCATTCTGTAAATAAAATTTGTTTTTTATTTTTTTTAGAAAATGCAGCTAACTTTCCTTTCCAAAAATTCCATCCTGCTTTTGCTTGTTCTACACTGGGTGTTCTTGCTTCACTTACAGGAAAATAACTATCTATGCCTATATAGTCTAATTGATCCCAAAAAGGGACTCTAGAATACTCATCCCAGTTAGAGGCATAAGTAATTTTACCTTTATAAATTGCTTTTACTTCTGTAATTAGTTTTTTCCAGAAATTAGGCCTGTTTGCTACAAACTGTTCTAGCTCTACACCTACACTAAAAATAGCTACTTCTTCTTCTTGAGCTAACCGAGCATAATCTAAAATAAAATTTCGATAGGTCGTCTCTAGCTCTTTCCACTCTTCATCGGTTTCCATCTTGAGATGTCCAGTATATTGCCCGTGGTGTATCCATATGTGAGGTTTTAGCATCACTTTAATACCTTGTTTATGTAATTGCTCAACATAATTACGACCTCCTTCTTTAGTCTCTCCATACCACTGCCTGTTTGTATTATAAATTACTTTAGAGGTCTCTTCTCTACCTATAAACCCAAAAGGCATTACAGCAGCATAATTTGTATTAATCTCTACAAGAGGCTGTACATTAGTATGATCTACAGGATCACGATTAGATACAAAACTAATCCCATTAATTTTTTCTACCTGATTGCTTTGAGCACTAGATAATTGCCACAAGCATAAACAACAAAAGAAGGTAATGTATCTCATATTTGAACGCATTCAATTAAGTAGTTAAAGATATATCTCAAATGACAATATGCATCTCTTATCTTACTTAAGAATATCTTAAAGTATGTAAAAAAATGTATAAAAAAAGACCTGACCTGTTTAAAAACACGTCAGGTCTTGAGCGCCACCCAGCTATATAGTTAACTTCAAACCAGATAACGATTGTTTTTTATAGTACGTATCTTAAACCGATATTATATGATTCTCCTAAACCACTATCATTACCTCTTGCAAAATAAGACCATAATGCTTCTACATTAATTCTATCTGTTAATTGGTATTTTGCTCCTGCCCCCAATGCAGTAAGGTCTTGTTCAAAATCATTACCTAAATCAATAAGTTGAAAATGTTGTAAAAATACTTGAGCTGTAAATTTAGAACTTGGAAAATAACTTAAAAAAGCTCCAGGTATTAACCTTAAACTATTATTTGCAAAACTTCCTTCAGATCTACCATCCTCACCAAATTCAAGTTCATCTCCAAAGTTAAACTCTGTATTTAGATCAAAGAAAAGTTGCCATTCATTACTATTTCCTAAAGCAAGATCATAGAAAAATCTATTTTGAAAAACAAAACCGTCTTGATCAAAGAAAACACCATTATCAAACTCACTTTCAATAGTTGGAATCACAAGACTAGTTTGTACAGAAAAGTTACTCACACTTTCAAAAGGAACAAATTTTACACTAGGAGCAATACTAGTAATACCACTTCTTGCAGTACCATTCTCTCCATCAAAACTAAATACATCAAAAGCGCCACGACCTCCTATTGTATTAGATCTAAACTCTAATATAGCCCCTACAGTGACCCTTCTGTTTTCTGATACTCCATAAAAGAAATCTAATGTTGAAGTAAAGAAGTTTTCTCTAGGTGAAGTAGATGAATCTCCATCAGCATTTGCCACACGAGTTTGTGTAAAGAGATTATTAAACCATTTAACATCTACTTGTCCTTTTCCAATTAGCTTAGAAGGTGTAAGGTTTTGAATCACAGAACCATCTCCAGAATCATCTTGAGCAAAAGCTCCAATTGTTATCAAACTTAATAAGCTAGCTATTATAAATTGTTTTTTCATTACTTTTTTTTATCTCACTTGTACAAACAAATGAATGGTTAGTATTAACTTTATTATTTTATTTATTAATGT
>CALKZS010000111.1 GCA_938002835.1 uncultured Dokdonia sp.
GCTACAGGCAAACCTAGTTATAGTGGTTTACTACTTTTCAAAATGAGCTTACTTCAGACCTGGTATGGTTTGAGTGACTACGAAGTAGAAGATCGAGTTAATGACAGTATTTCTTTTAGTTATTTTTGTGATTTACATATAGATCAAGTAGCTCCAGATCACAGGGAAGCCTTCACAAAAAAATAATGTTTGTGAGTTAAAAGAAAAGACGCTTTTTCTTAGGTGTTTTTGAGTTTCTCGTGTGATCTCTCCTTAGGTCGAGATGACAGTTGTTTAGTCATTTCGAGCTTGTCGAGAAATCACATTACAGTAAGTACAAAAGCTAAGCATCGTACTCTAATACTTTTCGCGAAAGCGTAATAACAAAAAACCGCCTTCTTACGAAAACGGTTTTTCTTACAATGTATATTGTTTAGATCTTAGACAATGGCTTTTACCACTGCTTTTGGTGCTTCTTTACGAGTGCCATCAAATCCATCGACACCGCTCACGGTGGTATATTTTAATACAAAGCGTTTGCCTGGATTGATAATTTTATAGGCTGCTTGACACATTAATGTTGCCTCGTGAAAACCACAAAGTATTAACTTTAATTTCCCAGGATAGGTATTTACATCTCCTATGGCAAAAATACCTGGGATGTTAGTTTGATAGTCTAATGAGTTATCTACCTTAATGGCATTTTTTTCTATCTCAAGTCCCCAGTTTCCTATAGGTCCTAACTTAGGTGATAATCCAAATAGCGGGATCCAATAATCTGTTTCTAGTAATTGATCTTCTCCATCTTGAGTCACCGTAAGTCCCGTCACGTGATGGTCTCCGTGTATCGCTGTTACTTCTGAGGGTGTGATTAAATTAATCCTTCCTAATTTTTTAAGTTCTTGCACTTTTTCTACAGAATCTAGCGCTCCTCTAAACTCATTGCGTCTATGTATCAATGTCACTTCTGAGGCAACATCGGCAAGAAAAATTGCCCAATCTAGGGCAGAGTCTCCTCCTCCAGAAATCACGACTCTCTGGTCTCTATACACTTCCGGGTCTTTAATAAAATAGGCTACTCCTTTATCTTCATAATCTCCTATATTATCAATCTTAGGTTTTCTAGGCTCAAAAGATCCTAGTCCTCCAGCAATAGCAACCACTGGTGCTTGATGTTGTGTTCCTTTATTTGTCGTTACAATAAAAGAACCATCTTCTTGCTTGTCTATTGTTTCTGCACGCTCTCCAAGGGTAAATCCTGGCTTAAATTGCTTTCCTTGCTCAAGCAGATTTTTAGTAAGGTCTCCTGCCAGAATTTCTGGAAATGCAGGAATATCATAAATAGGTTTTTTAGGATAAATCTCAGAACATTGCCCTCCAGGTTGAGGCAATGCATCTATAAGATGACAATTAAGTTTGAGTAATCCGGCTTCAAAAACGGTAAACAATCCAGTAGGACCTGCTCCTATAATGAGTATATCTGTCTTAATCATTTGTATTCTTTTCAATTAAATTTACGGTCAGTGCATTGAGCACTTCTACTTTTTCTTCAAAGTCACCTTTGAGTGTTTTACGATAGGTATATAAATTCTCTAGAAGCTCATTAATGTTTTCTTCTTCTGGAATTATTTCTTCAAAAAACTGTCTTAGTCGCTTTGCTGTAGTAGGTGATTTTCCATTAGTAGAGATCCCTATTTTGAGGTTTCCTTTCGTCACAATACCTCCCATATAAAAATCACAATAAGGAGGATTATCTGCTACATTTACTAAGATATTACGTTTTTTACAGTCTTTGTATACTTTTATATTTACAGGGACATTATCTGTGGTGGCAATCACCATATCTTTCCCTTTTAAATATTTTCTATGGTATTTCTTTTTGATAAGCTGCACATCAAATTGAGAGGCTAATTCTAGAGTATCGTCTCTAAAAAAAGGGGCCACCATCACAACATTTGCATCTGGACTAGACTTCAGTAAGAAGGTGAGTTTTTCTAAAGCTACATTACCACCTCCCACAATGAGCACCTTGAGTTGCGCCATTTTAAGAAATATAGGATATAAATGATTACGTTGCATTATGATTGCGATTCTATCGTGTTAGTATGTGATGCAGCAACTTCTAGTGCCACACGTTTATCTACAACGTCACCTATAATGATAATGGCAGGTGATGATAATTCTTTTTCTTTTACTATTTTCTCTATAGTTGCAATGGTCCCAATACCAAACTTCTCGTTATTTCTCGTTCCATTTTGAATCACAGCTACAGAAAGGTCTTTTTTTCCTTCTTTGGCAAAAATAGATACAATCTCTGCCAGTTTTCTCATTCCCATAAGAATAACCACTGTTGCAGATGATTGTGCAGCAAGATATATGTCATTTGAGATTTTATGAGACTTTGTGGTGCCTGTAATGACCCAAAAGCTCTCTGAAGCGCCTCTTTTTGTAACAGGAATTCCCTGTGATGCTGGTACTGCCAATGCAGATGAAATGCCTGGTACCATTTGAGTAGCGATACCATATTGTCTCACATAGTCTATCTCCTCTGCTCCTCTCCCAAAAATAAATGGATCTCCTCCTTTTAAACGCACAACGTGCCCTTTTGTTTGGGCCCTTTGTACAATGAGCTCATTAATTTGGTCTTGGTGATACGCATAACACCCTACACGCTTACCCACAAAAATAATCTCTGCTGTAGATGAAGCATACGATAGTAGCTCTTCATTAATAAGAGCATCATATAAAATCACATCTGCGGTCTTTATAGTTTTTATCGCTTTTAAAGTGATAAGCTCTACATCTCCAGGACCTGCTCCCACAACCGTTAATCTTGGGGTGTTCATTTTTTTTAATTAAGTTTTATATTCCTAAAAGCTTTTACCTCATCTAGAAATACCATCGCGTTTTGAATATAACGCTTTGCAAAATCTTCTTTAGGAGCATATGCTTTTATCTGATATACTAGTTCTGAAAAAGTAACTCCTAAATCTATCTTTTTAGTATCTATAAAATACTCATCAAACTGTGATATAATGCCTGCCTGAGTATTTACTTTAACATCTTCAGAAAGTAATAACGCTTTTGCAGAGTTTACCATAGAACTATATGCGTGATATATAGCATTAGAAAATACATTTTGACCTAAAGCCTCTTTTGCATTTGCTATTTTTTCTGAACTTTCATCAAAAAGCGTTGCGATTAAATCTATAACAACACCTGCACACTCTCCTATGCCAATTGCTTTTTCATACACTTTAGTCTCTCCCCAATCGATAAAATCTTCTTGGGTAAGATCTTCTACACTAGAAAGGTCTTTTAAGAAATCATAAAAATACGTCTTCCCTTGTTTTTCATAATATACTTCAAAGGCTTCACCTTTTGCATTTGCTTCATAATCATTTAGAATACGACGCAATGCTTCGGGTCCTCTTCTACTAGGAACTTTTACTACTTTATCTGCAAAAATACCATTTCCATTACCTTTATTACCACCTCCTAATAACACTTGAAGTGCTGGCGCCACAAGTTTATCTTTGGTACGTATGGACATTCCTTGAAAACCTATGTTTGCCATATTGTGTTGCCCACAAGCGTTCATACAACCACTTATCTTAATAACAAGATCTTGATTATTTACATACTGTGGATACTCTGCTTTAATCATTCTTTCCAGCTCTTCGGCAATACCTGTGCTACTAGCGATACCTAAATTACAAGTATCTGTACCAGGACACGCAGTAATATCGACTGCTTTATTATATCCTAACTCTGTAAAACCTAATACACTTAATCGATCGTAAAAGTATGGCAATGAAGCTTCTGAAACAAAAGGAATTAAAATATTTTGTCTCAATGACAATCTTATTTCTCCTGCTGCATATTCTTTTACAAGATCTGCTAGTAAACGTGCCTTATCTGTATAAAAATCTCCTAATAATACTTTTATACCTATTGCATAATATCCTTCTTGTTTTTGAGTAATGACATTAGATGTTTTCCATTGTTCAAAAGCTTCTAGATCTTTGATCTTTACCTCTGGAGCAATCGTATCTGTAGGTTGTGCATATGGATATGCATCTGCATCTACAGGAACACTATCTAAAGCAATTGCTTTTTGTTCTTGTGTAATTAACTCTTTTAATGCATCTAATCCTATATCTTTTAATAAGAACTTAAGTCTCGCTTTTGCTCTACTCTTGCGTTCTCCATAACGATCAAAAATGCGTAAGACCCCTTCCATTGTAGGAATTATTTTATCTGATGGCAAGAATTCATATAGCACTTCTGCCTGACGAGGTTGTGAGCCTAGACCTCCAGCGACCATTACTTTAAAGCCACGAACTCCATTTTCTATTTTGGCAATAAACCCTAGATCGTGTAAATATGAAAGTCCCGTATCTTCATCTGATGATGAGAAGGATACTTTAAACTTTCTACCCATCTCTTGACAGATAGGATTACGTAAGAAAAACTTAAACACGGCATCTGCATATGGAGATACATCAAATGCTTCATTTACATCTATCCCTGCAGTTTCTGATGCTGTTACATTACGTACAGCGTTACCACAAGCTTCTCTTAATGTGATATCGTCTTTTTCTAATTGTGCCCAAAGCTCTGGAGTACGATTAAGATCTACATAATGTATCTGTATATCTTGTCGTGTTGTGATATGTAATCGGCCTCTAGAATACTCGTCAGATACTTCAGAGATGCGATGCAATTGCTCACTAGTCACTTTACCATATGGCAACTTGATACGTATCATCTGAACACCTTCCTGACGCTGTCCATATACTCCTCTTGCGAGACGTAAACTTCTAAACTTCTCTTCGTCTATTTTTCCGTTATGAAAAAGTTCGATCTTAGTCGCTAGTTCAATAATATCTCTTTCGACTATAGGATTTTCAATTTCGGTTCTAAAACTTTGCATAGGTTTAGGTCTTATTTAATTATGCAAGAAAGCTTGCTTTTGTACTAATTCTTCTTCGGTTTCTTCGTGATCTTCATCAGGCACACAACAATCTACTGGACAAACGGCTGCACATTGAGGTTCTTCGTGAAAACCCATACACTCTGTGCACTTATCTGGAGCTATAAAATATACCTCATCTGAGATAGGTGTTTGCGCTACTGTGGTGTTTACTACTTTTCCATTAGGTAATGTTACTTCACCTTCTTCTAATGAGGTTCCAGTGGTATAATTCCACTCTTCGGCACCTTCATAAATAGCCGTATTAGGACACTCTGGCTCACAAGCACCACAGTTTATACATTCATCTGTTATTATAATTGCCATTATATTCTTTTGTGAGTGTTACGCTTTCGCGAAAGCGTATTAATACTCTTTTTTTATTTTATATATTTTCTCTATTTACCCCAAGGAATTCTATTCCAAGCTCGCTCGTGAAAATAATACAATACCATTTTTGTAACCAGCTCAATGAGTCCTATTGAAAATGCAAGTGTCAATGTACCTGTGATTATCCAGGAAATTAACACTGTATCTATTGTCCCGATCACACGCCAGCTTATAGTTTTTATCAAACTGCGCTTAACACCCTCTTTTACTAGCTTTTCTGATGACACTTTATTCTTCAAAATATCTATAATCATACTTTTTTTATTAACCTATAATCCTATAGAATTACTAGACTAATAAAATACTTTAAAAACTTCACTATCTTAATTGATAGAATTTTATGTATCTATTAAAAATTCTTAAAATATAAAATGTTACAAGATGTATTGCTTGTAATTATACAATCCCATAATTATCTATAAACATATTATGGACAAAGTAAAATGGAACATCTTCTCCTATAAAAGAGAATGCCTAAGTTGCTGTTAGAGTCTATTTACTATAGCTTTCTTTATAACATTACAATATGTATGTGAACTTTAAGTGGCAAATATGAGACAAAATATTTATTTGACCAACGCTTTATGTTATTAATCTACCATTTTAGTAGGGTATTAACAATATCAAAGTTTTTGAGCTGTTATTTAACATTTTTCTGATTTTGCACGAGAGAGAATTCATAAAATAATGCTTTCCTAAAGAAATTATAGATGATACGTAGTCATATGATTAATTACTCTTGTTCTCTTTTCATTGGGAAGCGTTTAAAAAAAGTCAAGCTTCGCCATATCCACTCTAGTGGACCGTATCTAAAGTATTTTAACCAGTACTTACTTAGTATAATTTGTATAACAATAAGTAAAATGGCTATTATAAAAACATATCTATTTAAAATAACTCCAAGATAATGTAGTCCCCATCCATATAATAAAAACGTACCTATTAAACTTTGTAAAATATAATTAGTGAGTGCCATTCTTCCGTAAGGAGCTAGTCTTAAAAGCCATTTTTGAATGCTTTCTTTTCTGTAAAGCTTTATAAAAAAAATGATATAAATAACTGTCATTGAAAGATTAATAAGGTCGTAACCTGCAAAACCTATCATTGCATTCCAAGTATTTATTGAGAAATTTTTACCCATACTTAAAAATGCTCCAGCTGTTATTAAAATGGCTACTACAAAAAGGATAATAGAATAGATAAGTGTTTTTTTGATAAACGTTTTATTACTAGATATGTCTTTAAAAAAACCAGATCTTCCTACATATAAACCTATCAAGAAAAAAGCAAATGTAAAATATCCTCTCCCAAAAATACCAAACTGAACATTGAGTTTATCTAAATGACCTTGCCAGCTATTTATTGCAAAAACATCGAGAAGATCACCATTTTTAATGGCGTCATAATACTCAACAATATGTGAAGCTCCAATATCTAATGGGTCAACATCTAAAAATAAATGCGCTCCATTTGATATGTAAAAAATAATATACCTCCCCAATCCCAAAAAAAGCAGTGCTGAAAACACTAACACCCATTTTGTATTAAGCCTATAAAAAGGAATAAGAATAACACCTAGAAAACCATATACTGTTAATATATCACCTCTATAAAATAGACTATGAATATACCCAATGCCTAACATTAATAGAAGTCGCCATAAAAATCGACCTCCAAATGCTTTTCCTTTTTTTGCACCATTTTCCATCTGAATAAAAAAGCTAAGACCAAACAAAAAAGAAAACAAAGCAATAAACTTCCCTCTTAAAAAGATAAAAATAAATCCTTCTATTATCTTATCTACAACTCCAGCACTTACTACTTCAGAATGAATTTCAGGCGTACCTGACCCAACATACTGCTCAACCATATGGCAAATAAAAATTCCTGCCAAAGCAAAACCACGTAAGGCATCAATGATTTCTATTCTAGGTGATATGGTAGTTGTCTTCATAAGAAAAAGATCAAACGTTAGAAGACAAGATAACTAATAAAAAAATATTGAATACAATTTACAAGTTAAAATCACCTAATCAATGCCTCATAAAACATTGATTAGGTTACAACTAAAACTTATATTCTCTCATATCTACCTCCGCTTAAACAAACAGATGGGCAATGATGAGGTCCACATAGCAATCCTTGATTAGCCAGGTTTGTGCATATTGAAGAACATACCCCATAACTTGGTACTGAGACACCAATTCTAGCCTCATTAACTTCTTTTTGAGTTTCTTTAGATAATGCTTTAATTCCTTGTAAATTTAAAATTGACTTGACTGGCGTCATAAATTATTGACTTCATTTACTAGTGTGTCTGTAGAAGAGTTCCAAGGCATTGTAGAGAGTGATGATCTTTTTTTTGCCTATTCTGAGAAAGGGAATCGAAATTTAGATCGTCCTGCCAAAAAGCGAGGAGTTAGTAATGAGAAAGTTGCAGTTATTGCTACTTGTGGCAGGTCAGAGAACAAAGATTTTAAGGTCGTTACTAAAGGGCGTATCAGTAAAAAGGACTTAGATAAAGTCTTCAAAGGAAAACTAGATAAAGTAGAAGTGCTCTGTAGTGATAGCCATAGAAGTTATAATGCATTTACAAAGAGGTTGGATATCAATCATAAGAAGTTTAATCCTTCTAAAGGACAACGAGCAGTAGAAAAAATCTATCACGTGCAAAATGTTAATAATATGGATATGAGACTACGAAAATTCTTAGCTTCATTTAA
>CALKZS010000112.1 GCA_938002835.1 uncultured Dokdonia sp.
GAACTACAATGCAAATTTCTCTAAAAATTGTGGAGGAGTAACGAGGTTTTTCTTTAGTGCGGTTGCCATTTAATTACTTGTTTCCCATTTTTAAGATAAGATTGATTATTAACTGATGTTACGCACCGAATTATTAACTTAGGATTATGAATGTTAATAACCTTTTAGATTTATATACAGATTATTTGAGACCGTTGCAAGGGTTTGCAACGGTCTCTTAACACAAAATGAAGTATTTATTAAAGCAATTAACAACAACGGAGTTGTTGCGTTTATAACTTGAATCCACCAATAATGATTTTAGTGTGTATCATTATTTCAGGACGGGATAAAAGCATAAAAAAAAACCCATTCTCATTATGAGAATGGGGTTTTTTTAATTTTCGATCTTAATTTCCTTACCGCTTTGGTCTGTAAAATTGTACTCTAGATATGTATAAGCATCTCTAGGCATTACTTTTACCCATTTTTTATGTTCTAAAAACCATTTAGAACGTATAGATGGAAATCCTTTTGTTAAAAATGCAGCAATAAAAGGGTGAGTGTGTAATATCACTTTTTTATGTCCATTTTTAAGAATACGGTTAAGTTGTCCTTGAAGTCTCTCAACAATAACAATAGGAGCTTCTACTTCCTTATTACCACCATTAGGGTTTTCTTCACGGGTTTTTATATTCATCTCTGGACGAACTCTTTGTCTAGTGATCTGGATAAGTCCAAACTTACTAGGTGGCAATATCTTGTGTTTTGCTCGATCTTCTTTCATCTCATCTCTAAGGTGGTTAAAAAGTTTTCTGCGATTATCTGCTTTACCCATATCGATAAAGTCTATCACAATAATACCTCCCATATCTCGCAAACTCAATTGTCTTGCGATTTCTGATGCAGCGATCATATTTACTTCTAGCGCGGTGTCTTCTTGACTCTTTGCTTTGTTTGACCTATTACCACTGTTTACATCAACCACGTGTAGTGCCTCGGTATGTTCTATAACAAGATAAGCACCACGACTCATTGAGACCGTTTGGCCAAAAGATGTTTTGATCTGTCTTTCAATACCATATTTTTCAAAAATGGGCATTGAGTTATTATAAAGCTTTACAATACTCTCTTTATGAGGAGCAATCTCACTTAAATATTCTTTAATTTGATAATAAAGCGTTTCATCATCTACAGTGATACTTGTAAAGCTATCGTTAAATATATCTCTAAGTATAGACGATGCTCTATTCATCTCTCCTAACACTTTACTAGGGTGATGCGCTTTTGGTATTTTTTTGCTCATAGTGGCCCATTTGTCCACTAAGTTTTGCAGGTCTTTGTCTAGTTCTGCTACTTTTACTCCTTGTGCAACAGTGCGCACAATAATGCCAAATCCTTTAGGTCTTATACTTGTAACAAGTCGCTTAAGACGCGCTTTTTCTTCTTTACTCTCAATTTTTTGAGAAATAGATATTCGGTCAGAAAAAGGCACGAGAACAATATACCGACCTGCAATAGAAAGCTCGCTGCTTATGCGTGGCCCTTTAGTCGAGATAGGTTCTTTTGCTATCTGCACAAGTACACTTTGCTTAGACTTAAGAACGTCAGATATTTTACCATTTTTGTCTATGTCTTTTTCAAATGTAAAGTTTTGTAAGGTATAGTCTTTTAATTTACCTGTGGTTACATTTTTAATGTATTTCTGAAGCGTTGGGAGTTTAGGTCCCAGATCGTGGTAATGCAAAAATGCATCTTTCTCATACCCTACATTTACAAATGCAGCATTGAGACCAGAAACGGTTTTACGCACGTTTGCGATATAAATATCACCTACGTTAAACTTATTTTTATCTTCATCTTTATGAAGTTCTATAAGTTTTCCATCTTTTAATAAGGCAAAATCAACTACGGAGGAACTAGATCGTATGATCAATTCTTTATTCACGGTGTAGTAGTTTTTATCCCAATATATATTGGGATGGTTTATATACTTTATTTACTAGTAGATCTGTTTTTAATAAAATCTTATAATAAATACGGTGCAGTTTGTAAAACTCCAAGGTTACAGAGTATACAATTACTGCGATGTCAATGAACGATGTACTACCACACATCTTTGTATGATAGTAAAAAGAAAAAGTAGCCCTAGACTACTTTTTCTTTTTGTGGCGGTTTGCTCTACGTCTTTTCTTACGTTTGTGAGTCGCTACCTTGTGTCTTTTTCTTTTTTTACCACTTGGCATAAAAATGATTGTTTTAAAATTACGTATTAGTCTACACTAACGTTCGTTTTAACGCCTTCTACAAATACTTTAGCAGGCTTGAACGCTGGAATATTATGTGCTGGTATTTTAATAGTAGTATTTTTTGAAATATTTCTACCAGTTTTTTCAGCTCTTGTTTTGATAATGAAGCTACCGAATCCTCTTAAGTACACATTATCTCCTCCTTCTAAAGAAGTCTTCACTTCTTCCATAAAAGATTCAATAGTTGCTTGTACGTCATTCTTTTCAATACCTAGTTTTTCAGAAACTTTTGCTACGATATCAGCTTTAGTCATAATGTCAATTGTTTAGGGGTTAAATTTTCGAGTGTGCAAATATAGGAATTTAAATTACAAAGAATCAAACATAATCTTTTAAAAAATAGGTAGATAACATCTAGCTTTGTTTAAAACAAAATTAAATATTGTCTTTTTCTAATAAACTCATAACGTGGTATTTACACAACAAGCGTGAAATGCCCTGGCGCAATACTAAGGATCCATACAAGATATGGCTTTCAGAAATCATCTTGCAACAAACCCGTGTAGCGCAAGGATTACCCTATTATATAGCCTTTACAGAAGCATTCCCAACGGTACAAGACCTTGCTGCTTCAAGTGAAGAAAAAGTTCTAAAATTATGGCAAGGTTTAGGGTATTATTCTAGGGGTAGAAACCTACATACCTCTGCTCAAATGATTGTTAATGAGTTTAAAGGTATTTTTCCTTCTACCTACAAAGAGATTATAAAACTTAAAGGTGTAGGAGACTATACTGCTAGTGCCATTGCTAGTATAAGTTTTAATGAACCTACAGCCGTGGTAGATGGTAATGTATATAGAGTGCTCTCTAGAATATACGGTATAGACACTCCTATTAATAGCACTAATGGTACAAAAGAATTTAAAGCACTAGCACAAAAACTTATAGATAAAGATTGTCCTGCAGATTTCAATCAAGCTATAATGGAGTTTGGAGCGATACAATGCAAACCTCAAAATCCATACTGCTTACACTGTGTCTTTAATGATAGATGCATAGCACTACAAAAAAACATAATAAATGAGCTTCCTGTAAAAATCAAGAAAACTAAAATTAGACACCGTTATCTCAACTACATTGTTTTACAGTCTAACAATAATACTATTATAAAACAACGCACAGGAAAAGGTATTTGGCAGGGACTTTATGAATTTCCTTGTATTGAAACAGAGAAGAGTATAGAACGTTTAGATAAAAATCACTTATCAAAAATGGATTTAGGTGAGATAAACCCAGATCTTCTTGATATATGTGACATTACCATATATAATGAGAAGCCTATAATTCATAAACTTTCGCACCAGCATTTGCACACTACTTTCTGGATTGCAGAAACCCTATCTATACTAGAAACAGGCGTTTCTTTTGATCATCTCAAAAAGTTTCCTGTACCTGTACTTATTGCAAATTTTATAAAACAGTGGCGTGGTAAATGAATTTTGTTATGCTTTCGCGAAAGCGTAATTACACACCAGAATTTCTTACATTTGATATTATGGCAGGTACAATAAATAAAGTGATCTTAATAGGTCATACAGGAGACAATGTAAAAATGAACTACTTTGAAGGTGGCAATTGCATAGGTAGATTTCCGCTAGCAACAAACGAAGAGTATGTAAATCGTACTACTGGAGAGCGTGTAAGTAATACAGAGTGGCACAATATTGTAGTGCGCAATAAAGCTGCCGAAATTTGTGAAAAATATCTCAAAAAAGGAGACAAAGTATATATAGAAGGCCGTCTTAAAACCAGAAAATGGACAGACGACAAAGGGATGGATCGCTACAGCACAGAAATTCAATGCCAGGAGTTTACTTTTCTAACTCCCAAGAACGAATCTCAAACGCAAGGTAATTATCAAGCCAACACTCAACCCAAAGCAGCTCAACCGCATAGCCAAAGCCAGCCTGTGCAACAGCAACCCACAAACCCTATATCGCAACCTAAAGAAGATAATGATGATTTACCATTTTAATTAAAAACAACGCCTTTTGGACCCTGACCCAGAACCCTTATTTATTACCTTTTTATCACTTGACACTTCAAGTATTATTAGTGTTACCACACTTTTAATACTTCTAATATGCTCTGCATTAATAAGTGGTGCAGAGGTTGCTTTTTTTTCGCTCTCACCTAATGACTTTATAAATCTTGACGAAGAAAATCCAAACCGCAAAATGGCTTTGGCAAAAAAACTTCTCAATAAACCTAAAAAATTACTAGCCACAATTCTAGTGGCAAACAATGCTATTAATATTGCTATTGTATTATTATTTACGGGTATAGGAGACAAAATATTTCCTGAAATTACCGACACATTTTTAGGTATTTCGGTGCGTTTTTTACTTGAGGTAGTTCTTATTACTTTTCTTATACTATTATTTGGCGAAATTTTACCTAAGGTTTATGCCATTAGAAATAAGAAAAAGTTTGCTTCTTTAATGGCATATCCTTTAAAAATATTAGATGTAATCTTTACACCACTTAGCACCCCTATGCAACGCATCACTTTATGGATACAGCGACAATTAGGTGGTCAAAAAACTAGCTTTAATGTAGACCAACTCTCACAAGCCTTAGAACTTACAAGTGAAGATGACACCACAAAAGAAGAGCAAAAAATACTACAAGGTATTGTGTCTTTTGGTAATACAGACACAAAACAAGTGATGCGACCTCGTATGGATGTATTTGCTTTGCAAAAAGGAGATCCGTATCATCATATTTTAAACCAGATAAAAGAGAATGGATATTCTCGTATTCCTGTGTATGAAGAAAATATAGATAGTATAGTAGGCATATTATACATTAAAGATCTTTTACCTCATCTAAACAAAAAAAGTTTTGACTGGTCTACCCTTTTACGGGAGCCTTATTTTGTTCCTGAAAACAAAAAATTAGATGATCTTCTTTCTGAGTTTAAACAAAAGAAAAATCACCTCGCCATTGTAGTAGATGAATATGGTGGAACTAGTGGACTTATTAGTCTTGAAGATATTATCGAAGAGATCGTAGGAGATATCTCAGATGAGTTTGATGATGAAAATATTATATATTCAAAACTTGATGATCACAATTGGGTTTTTGAAGGAAAAACGTCACTCAAAGACTTTTATAAAATTGTAAGAAATATAGATAACACACTCTTTGAAAGCAAAAAAGGAGAAGCAGAGACCATTGCTGGTTTTGTATTAGAAATATCTGGGAGTTTCCCACGTAAAAATGAAGTAATAAATTTTAAAAACTATGCGTTTACCATAGAGGCAGTAGATAAAAAGAGAATTAAACAACTTAAATTCACTATAAAACCTTGAGAAATCTATCATACATAAGTTTAGTTATTGTTATTCTCATAGCCCTAAGCTGTAAAGAAGATACATTACCTAAGCCCAAAAGTCAGCTTAGCCTTACATATCCTGATCCAGCATATATTACCACAGACAACCCTTGTCAGTACAATTTTAAAAAGAACAGATTAGGACGCGTGACGTATAAAGACAACTGCTCTGCAGTGATTGATTACCCACTTTTAGATGGCAGTATATTTTTAACATATCGCCCCATAAATAACAATATAAAATCCCTTCTCAATGATGCACAAAAGCTCACCTATGAACACGTGCGAAAAGCAGACGACATTATTGAAGAAAAGTATATCAACGAGCAACAAAACGCTTATGGGATGTTCTATGATGTAAAAGGCAATGCAGCCTCTCAATCACAATTTTATATTACCGATAGTACAAATCATTTTTTAACAGGTTCTATCTACTTTAATACAAAACCTAATTACGATAGTATTTATCCAGCTGCTGTGTATCTTAAAGATGACATACGGTATTTAATGGAAACAATTGCTTGGAAAGAATAATTATTTCTTCTTACGACACTCGCTTTTAATATAAAAATAACGGTATATACTTTCTAAGCAAATAGGTATTTCCGAAATTTGCATACTTAAAAAACAGTAAGATGCCCAATGCTACTCTCAAATGGATATACCTCATCATATTATCCATTATCTGGGGAAGTTCTTTTATTCTCATTAAAAAAGGACTTGTAGGTCTCACACCGCTACAACTGGGAGCTTTGCGTATTATTTTTTCTACAATAGTACTATTACTTGCAGGTTGGAAATCTATTAAAAGCATAAAAAAAGAACAATGGAAATGGATTCTCATTACCGCTATTTTAGGTACAGGATTGCCCGTTTTTCTATTTGCCTATGCCGAAACTGAGATAGATAGTGCTGTTACAGGCATCCTTAATAGTAGTGTCCCTTTACTTGCTTTCATTTTTGGTATTTTTCTTTTTGGAGCTAGATTTAATAAAAGACAATTCCTTGGCGTTTTAATTGGTCTTATTGGAGCAGCAGCTCTAATATTAATAGGAACGCAAATACATCAAAACCAAAACTACTGGTATGCATCTCTTATCATTTTTGCAGCCTCTTTGTATGCGCTTAATGTCAATATTATTAAGAAACATTTACAAGATGTATCTGCAATGGGTATTGCGACAGGAAATTTTTTTTTCTTGATCATCCCTGCAATCATTATTTTAATTAAAAGTGATTTTTTTGCACTACCTATTACTACTGATACTACATTACAGACTTCAATGGGATATATCGCAGTACTTGCCATTTTTGGGACAGCAGCGGCAAAAGTTATGTTCAATAAACTTGTTCAAATAAGCAATGCTGTATTTGCTTCTTCTGTCACTTATCTAATGCCTGTGATTTCTGTACTTTGGGGTATTCTTGATGGAGAAACCTTTACACCTTTACAATTTATAGCTACTGCTACAATTATTCTGGGAGTATATGTTGGTAACTCTTCTAAGAAATAGCATTAACAGAGATATACGCTTTCGCGAAAGCATAAAAAAGTGACCTACATTAACGTAAATCGCTTTGATTATAATCATTTAAATTATCCTAATGGTGGTGCACCATTCATAATTTCTTCACTAGCATAGCTTTCAAACTTTTTAAAGTTCTCCTTAAATGAACGAGATAGTTTATGTGCTGTGTCATAATATCCTTGATCATTATTCCAAGTTTGTCTAGAGTTAAGTAACTCTTGAGGCACTCCAGGCACTTCTCTAGGTTGATATAACCCAAAAACAGAATGCACGTGATAGTCTTTATGATCTAATCCCTCTGGAAGTTTTCCTTCTATTGCAGCTGTGATCATAGCTCTAGTATATTTGAGAGGCATACGATGACCTGTCCCATACGATCCACCGGTCCAACCTGTATTTACAAGCCATACATTTACACCGGTTTCTTTCATTTTTGCACTGAGCATCTCTGCATATTTAGTAGGATGTAATGGCATAAATGGCGCTCCAAAACAAGCAGAAAAACTTGGTTGCGGTTCTGTTACTCCTGCCTCGGTTCCAGCAACTTTTGCAGTATAGCCGCTTATAAAATGATATGCTGCTTGACCTGGTGTGAGTTTTGAAATAGGAGGTAATACCCCAAAAGCATCTGCCGTGAGAAAGAATATATTCTTAGGGTTATGAGCTAGCGATGATTTCTGTATATTATTTATATGATGAATTGGGTAACTCACTCTCGTGTTTTGAGTAATAGAAACATCTTTATAATCTACATTTCCTTCTGCATCTAGAATAACATTTTCTAAAATTGCTCCGGGTTTAATAGCATTATAAATATCTGGTTCATTTTCTTGAGAAAGGTTTATCACTTTTGCATAACACCCTCCTTCAAAATTAAAAATAGTGTTTTCTTTTGTCCATCCGTGTTCGTCATCACCTATGAGTTTACGAGCAGGATCTGCAGAGAGTGTTGTCTTTCCTGTTCCTGAAAGTCCAAAGAAAATAGCCGTCTCACCATCATCTCCTACATTTGCACTACAATGCATAGGAAGTGTTTCTTTTTCTACTGGTAAGATAAAATTAAGGGCAGAGAATATTCCTTTTTTAATCTCCCCTGTGTATCCTGTTCCTCCTATTAAGATTGTTTTTTCTGTAAAAGAAAGAATGGCAAAATTACTTTGGCGAGTGCCTTCTATTTCAGGATCTGCAAGAAAACCAGGAGCGTTTATGATAGTCCACTCTGCAGTAAAATTTTCTAGCTCACTTTTCATTGGTCTCAAAAACATATTATATGCAAACATATTAGACCAAGGATACTCATTAATAACTCTAATATTTAAACGATAATTTTGATCTGCACAAGCATAACAATCTCTCACGTACAATTCTTTTCCAGAAAGATATGTTGTCATTTTTTCTTTTAAAGAATTAAAAGCAGCAGGCTCAAAAGGGATATTTATATCTCCCCACCAAACATTGTTTGCTGTTTTTTCGTCTTTTACAATAAAACGATCTAGTGGAGATCGTCCTGTAAAGGTTCCTGTATTGATTGCAAGAGCACCATTTGAGGCTGTAACACCCATTTGGTTTTTTACAGTTATCTCGTGTAATTCTTCAGAACTGTATTGATAATGTACTGTTGCGTCTAATATGTGTAACGATTCTAAGCTAATTGTGTTAAAATCTAGCGTTCCTAAAGCCATAAGTGTCAGTGTGTGGTTGAATTATAGCGTAAATGTAGAAAGATTTTAGAGGTTACTACAACGTTTTCGGGTTTATTTTCCTTTAATAAAGTTAAATAGTAGTACTCCCCAAGAAACTATAAGGAGTGTTCCTCCTAATGGAGTAATGAATGCTATTTTTTTAAAATCAAAAGCCGTGAGATTATTTGTGGCTAAACCATAAATAGATCCAGAAAAAAAGATAATTCCTACAAAAAGAAGAATAAATACTATCTTTTTTGTTTTTTCGCTTAAAGCAAAAGTAGATATAAGTAACAATAACAATGCGTGATACATTTGATATTTTACACCTGTTTCAAACGTAGCAATAGCTTCTGGATCTAGTATTTTTTCTAGGCCGTGGGCACCAAAAGCACCTATCAAAACTGCCAAAAAACCAAATACAGCTCCTGCAATCTTTATTTTTTTATCCATTGTATATCTTTCTAGTATATTCTAAAATTGTAATTTACAGTGGTAACAAATGTACTAACTAGCTCAATTATGCAAAACATTCTCGTGATAGGCGCCGGAAAATCTACCGGACAACTTATTACTTATCTTGACAGTAAGGCAACTACAAATAATCTCGCAATCACTATTGCAGATAAAGAATTACATAATGCTCAAAAACTTGCAGAAGGAAATGCTACAACCTCTGCTGTACAATTAGACATTTTTAATCAAGAAGCCCGTCAAAAAGCAATACAAAACGCAGACATTGTGATCTCTATGCTTCCTGCTCGTTTTCATATAGAAGTTGCTAGAGATTGTGTAACCTATAAAAAATCTATGGTGACAGCATCTTATATATCTAAAGAGATGAAAGCCTTAGATCCAGAAGTAAAAAAGAATGAGCTTGTTTTTATGAACGAGATAGGCTTAGATCCAGGTATTGATCATATGAGTGCAATGCAAGTAATAGATCGCATTAGAGATAATGGTGGTAAAATGCTACTTTTTGAATCATTTACTGGTGGTCTCGTGGCTCCAGAAAGTGACACCAATTTATGGAACTACAAATTTACTTGGAATCCTCGCAATGTAGTACTTGCTGGCCAAGGCGGTACTGCAGAGTTTATACAAGAAGGGAGTTATAAATACATCCCATATCAACGCCTTTTTAGACGTACCGAATTTTTAGAAATAGAAGGTCACGGGCGTTTTGAAGGTTATGCAAATAGAAATTCTCTTGCCTATAGGTCTGTATACGGACTAGATGATATCCCTACATTATATAGAGGCACCATACGTCGTGTAGGGTTTTCTAGAGCCTGGCATCTTTTTGTAATGCTGGGAATGACAGATGATAGCTATCAGCTACAGGGAACTGAAACAATGAGTTATCGTGACTTTACAAACCTTTTCTTACCCTATTCTCCTACAGACTCTGTAGAACTTAAGCTAAGACACAGCCTTAAAATAGATCAAGATGATTTGCTGTGGGATAAACTATTAGAGCTAGATTTATTTAATCCTAAAAAAATTATCGGACTCACAAAAGCGACACCTGCTCAATGTTTACAGCACATTCTTGAAGATCAATGGACATTACAACCAGAAGACAAAGATATGATCGTGATGTATCACAAATTTGGGTATGAAAAAGATGGAAAACGCAAACAAATAGATGCAACGATGGTAAACATAGGCAAAAATCAATCTGAAACGGCAATGGCTCGCACCGTAGGTTTACCTGTGGCAATGGCAGCTCTACGCATACTTAACAAACAAATCACAACCCCTGGTGTACAACTCCCTATCACAAAAGAAGTGTATGAACCTATTCTTAAAGAGCTAGAAGAATATGGCGTCGTTTTTAACGAATATGAGGTAGATTATAGAGGTTATGACCCTGATAATATTTAAGAGTATGATGCGGGTGGTTTTGCTTTCGCGAAAGCGCACAACAACTTACACATTAAAGCATATTTACTATATTGTTATTGCAAACACAACCCTTATTGTATGAAAATAGTTAAAGATGAACTAGTAATAGACGGAATAGACAAGATCATACTTCGCACATTAATGGACGATGCTAGAAAACCTGTATTAGAAATCGCTCGTAAAGTTGGTATTTCTGGAGCTGCCATACATCAAAGATTACGAAAACTAGAAAAATCTGGTCTTATTGTAGGGTCAAAATTTATAATAGATCCCAAAGTATTAGGATATCGCACACAAGCTTTTATAGGTGTATATCTCGATCGTGCAGCAAATAATGCTAGGGCTGTGAGACAGCTTAAAGATATTCCTGAAGTATTAGAATGTCACTATACCACAGGAAACTGGTCTGTACTTATCAAGATTCTATGTAAAAACAATGAAGATCTTATGAACCTTCTCAATAAAAAAATACAATCTATAGATGGTGTTGCTCGTACAGAAACATTTATTTCTCTTGACCAACAAATTGATAGACAGATAAATATTTAATTTTTTTAATATAACGTAATTATTAACTGTGGTGGATTCAAGTCATAAACGCAACAACTTGCTATTGCGTTTATGACTTGAATCTAAGAGATGTATAATGTAATAAATTTTAAGTTAATCAAATAATTGCATTGTTTTTTGTAATAACATTAATTAAAACATATTACTTTAACGTGAGTTCGACATAATACTTCGTGTATATCAATTAGTTATAAGATAAATCGACTTATAAGATTATTTTGATTACAAAAAATGAGTTTTAATTAACTAAAAAAGTAAAAATCTGACTTACATTTCAACAAACAATAAGTAACAAAGACATAAAATATATAATAATCAAATAATTTTCTTATATCGAACTCACGTTACTTTATAGATTTTTATGGTATTGTGTCATTTTGTGGATATTCGCTTTCGCGAAAGCGAACTAAAAACATTCTTACCTAAATCACTCAGTTTTAATCTGCCATACTCTATAATTTATGTATCTTTTCTGATCAAATAGAATTAAGAAAGATGAGTAATTATCATATAAAAGGTCTGGAAGAATATTTTCAGGTTTATAGAAAATCTGTAGATAACCCCACCCAATTCTGGGAAGAAATCGCCGAAGAGAATTTTGTATGGCGCAAGCGCTGGGATAACGTTTTAGCGTGGGATAAAGAAGATAACCGTGTAAAGTGGTTTGAAGGAGCGCAGCTCAATATTACCGAAAATTGTATTGATAGACATCTTTATATTAGACCAGATAAAACAGCCATACTTTTTGAGCCTAACAACCCTCAAGAACCAGCACAACATATTACTTATAAAGAATTACACGAGCGTGTATGCAAGTTTGCAAATGTGCTTAAAGATAAAGGCATCCAGAAAGGAGACCGTGTGTGTATTTATTTACCTATGATCCCTGAACTTGCTATCTCATTACTTGCTTGTGCTAGAATAGGAGCTATACACTCTGTGGTTTTTGCAGGATTTTCTGCTACAGCATTAAGTTCGCGCATTAATGATGCTACTTGTAAAATGGTCATTACTAGTGATGGTTCTTATCGAGGTGCAAAAACAATAGATCTTAAAGGTATTGTAGATGAGGCATTGCAAGACACACCATCTATAGAGAGTGTGCTTGTTGTAAAAAGAATACAGTCAGACATAACAATGCAAAACGGTCGAGATTACTGGTTGCAACCATTACTAGATGTTGCGTCAAGTGACTGTCCAGCAGAAATAATGAATGCCGAAGATGAACTTTTTATTCTCTATACATCTGGGTCTACTGGTAAACCTAAGGGAATGGTGCATACCACAGCTGGATATATGATTTATGCAGCATATACATTTAAAAATGTATTTCAATATCGTGAGCAAGATGTATACTGGTGTAGTGCAGATATAGGATGGATTACAGGGCATAGTTATATTGTATATGGACCTCTTGTTAATGGGGCGACAACAGTACTCTTTGAAGGTGTTCCCACCTATCCAGATTGGGGAAGGTTTTGGAATATTATAGAGAAACATAAAGTTACTCAGTTTTATACAGCACCCACAGCAATACGAGCTCTAGCAAAAGAAAATCTTGATTATGTTGAAAAATATGATTTGTCTTCGCTCAAAATTTTAGGAACCGTAGGAGAACCCATAAATGAAGAAGCGTGGCATTGGTACAATGATAATATTGGTAAGAAAAAAAGCCCTATAGTAGATACGTGGTGGCAAACAGAAACAGGGGGTATGATGATAAGCCCTATTCCGTATGCAACACCTACGATCCCAACATTTGCAACATTACCATTGCCTGGAATTCAACCTGTATTAATGGATGAAAAAGGAGTTGAGCTTACAGGGAACCAAGTTGAAGGACGTCTGGCAGTAAAGTTTCCGTGGCCCAGTATGGCAAGGACTATTTGGGGGAATCACCAGCGATATAAAGACATCTATTTTTCTACATATCCAGGTAATTATTTTACAGGAGACGGTGCTTTGAGAGATGCAACAGGATATTATCGTATTACAGGTCGTGTAGATGATGTGATTATCGTTTCTGGGCATAATCTAGGTACGGCCCCCATAGAAGATGCCATAAATGAACATCAAGCTGTGGCAGAAAGCGCCATCGTAGGTTTTCCTCACAATGTAAAAGGAAATGCGTTATACGGTTATGTGATTTTAAAAGAAACAGGAGAAGGTCGAGATCACAATAATGTGCGCAAAGAGATTAACCAACTTATTACAGAACGTATAGGTCCCATTGCAAAGTTGGATAAAATCCAGTTTACATCAGGACTTCCTAAGACTAGATCAGGTAAAATAATGCGTCGCATCTTACGTAAGATCGCAAGTGGAGAAACAGAACAACTAGGAGATATAAGTACCTTACTCAATCCTGAAGTAGTAGAAGAGGTGATTAAGAATGTATTAGTTTAAAAGAATTTTAACAGACTTTTTGAGCAATTGAATGATTTGTGATATTCATTGACAGGATAGTGATAGTTGAATGGGATAAAAAAAATATTCTTATAAAAACTAAAACCTCAAGCTCTACTCGAGGTTTTAGTTTTTCTTAAAAAAAGGATAACAATTTAATTATTAATATTACACCTATAATATTAAGTTTAATACAATTTATTAGACTAGCAGGTTTCTGCACAGTTTCCACCACCCTCGCCTGCAGGAACTGATTCTTGCATACAAGGACAACTACCTCCACTACCATAATCTTCTGGTGGAAATGATGCTGACGAGGTGAGATCTGCAGCATATCCATAAGTTGATGTCTCTGGCTCTTCTTCTTCTTCTTCGTCATTTTGATTAGTATAATGACTCATATCAGTAATTACTATATATGTAGGCTCATTTTTATTTTCTTCATTAGAATCATACTCATTATATAATAATAATATCTCCTTTAACAATTCACCCTCTATCTTTGTAATAAGATACCCATCTATTTTTTTATCCTTATTTAATTTAGATATCAATTTACGATTTACTTTATTTACTGAACTTATTTTATTTATTTCATTTTTTTTAACCCACTTTAGTGCTGTTTTACTGTCTATTCTTTGAAACTGAGCTTTTGAATAATCGGCTTTATACTTTTTTGAAAATACTTTTAGAATAAGTTCTTGATGCTTTTTTTCTGAAGTTTCAATTTCTGAGACTTCATTAGAAAAAATTAACTTATCTCCTCTTCCCTCTACAGAAAAGAGACTTAATAAAAGTAAAGAAGAGATAAATAATACTTTGATGTTCATAATACAATTATTTAAAGTTATTAATATGTACAAACATACTTCGAAAACAAACTATTTTTTAAGAGGCATAAACCTTGATTTTCATAATATTACACCTATTTTATTTACCAATAAACCTTTAAAAAAAAGATAAACACCCCATTCTAATTAATATTTTTAGACTAAAAACCCCCAAGCTTTTACTTGGGGGTTTTATAGTTTTTGTGAAAGCAAAAGCTATTTTTACAAAGCAATTAGTATCTGTAATACTCTGGTTTGAAAGGTCCTTCTACCGTCACTCCAATATAATCTGCTTGTTCTTTAGATAGTGTTTCTAGCTCTACTCCTAGTCTTGAAAGGTGAAGCGCTGCTACTTTCTCATCAAGATGTTTAGGAAGCATATATACTTCATTACCGTATTTTTCACTGTGGTTCCATAGCTCGATTTGAGCTAGAGTCTGGTTTGTAAATGAATTACTCATTACAAAACTTGGGTGACCTGTTGCACATCCTAAATTTACAAGACGTCCTTCTGCAAGAACAATAATGTCCTTTCCATTAATAGTGTACTTATCTACTTGTGGTTTGATCTCGTCTTTTGTAGCTCCGTGATTAGTATTTAACCAAGCCATATCGATCTCGTTATCAAAGTGACCTATATTACATACTATCACTTTGTCACGCATTGCTTCAAAATGCTCACCTCGTATAATGTCTTTATTCCCAGTAGTAGTAATCACAACATCTGCATTACCTACTACATTTTCTAAACGTTTTACTTCAAAACCATCCATTGCTGCTTGTAATGCACAAATAGGATCTATCTCTGTTACTGTAACAATAGAACCTGCTCCTTTAAAAGAAGCTGCTGTTCCCTTACCTACATCTCCATACCCACATACAACGACACGTTTACCAGCAAGCATCGTATCTGTAGCACGACGTATAGCATCTACTGCGCTCTCACGACATCCATATTTATTATCAAACTTAGATTTTGTTACAGAGTCATTAACATTAATAGCAGGCATAGGTAAAGTACCATTTTTAACACGCTCATATAAACGGTGTACACCTGTTGTTGTCTCTTCAGAAAGTCCTTTTATGTCTTTAGCAAGTTCTGGATAACGATCTAATACCATATTAGTAAGATCTCCTCCATCATCTAGTATCATATTAAGTGGCTTACGATCTTCTCCAAAGAAAAGTGTTTGCTCGATACACCAGTCAAACTCTTCTTCATTCATTCCTTTCCAAGCATATACTGGTATTCCAGCATCTGCAATGGCAGCAGCAGCTTGATCTTGTGTAGAAAAGATATTACAAGAAGACCACGTCACCTCTGCACCTAAAGTTTTAAGAGTTTCGATTAAAACGGCTGTTTGTATTGTCATATGTAAACATCCAGCGATACGCGCTCCTTTAAGAGGTTGCGCATCACCATACTCTTCACGCAGTGACATTAAACCTGGCATTTCTGCTTCTGCAAGTTCGATTTCCTTGCGTCCCCAGGCTGCTAGGGAAATATCTTTTACTTTGTACGGTACGTACGATCCTGTCTTTGTGCTCATTTGCTTATCTTTATTTTTTTATTCATACTCCTGCAAAGGAGCCGCAAAATTACACATTACCTTACAGAAAACCATCTATTCTATGCCTCTTTACAAAACCATAATAGTTTCTCCCACTACAATCGTTTATGTCTGGAAGATTACTGAGGACATAGAGATGCTTTCTAAAAAGTTTTATACAGATCAAAACCCTTCATTGCCACTCAATCTTACTGAGAATTCCCTCAATAGACTAGCTTCTATGAAATCTGAACTGCATAGACGTGGTTTTTTGAGTATACGACATCTATTATCTGAAGCAAATTATACGGACTTTGACCTTCATTACGACACACAAGGAAAACCTCATCTCAAAGACCGCAAACATATAAGTATTACTCATAGTTATCATTTTTCGGCAATTATCGTAAGTGATCAACCTGTAGGAATTGATATAGAAAAACAACGTGACAAGATATTACGCATTGCACAAAAGTTTACTCCCATAGAAGAATATTATACCCTTGCTAATTCTGAAGCTCGCATACGTAAACTAACGATTGTTTGGGGGGCAAAAGAGTCTCTATATAAACTTTATGCGCAAGAGGGTCTTAGTTTTCTAAAGCATATTAATGTTTCAGATTTTGATTTTGATAGTGGTCTAACTACGGCCCAAATTCATTATAATGGTAAAAGTTCTGAGTATAAGTTACAGTTTATTGAAATCGAAGGATTCACACTGGTTTATGGATGGTAAATAATTGTTCCTATTATTACCTACAATAATTTACAACTACCCTCCTATTTCCTACCTTAGCATCGTGTCTATCTACAAAAATATTGCTAGCGCTCAAAAAGCAAATAAAAAACTACTCTCTATACTTATAGATCCAGATAAGTTTGAGATGACACACGCTTTCGCGAAAGCGTATATACAAAAAATACCCACTATTACTACCCATCTATTTATAGGTGGAAGCACAGATAAAGAAACAAAAACAGCCACTGTCGTACAACTATTAAAAACAGTGACAACACTTCCTATCATATTATTTCCTGGTGACTATCTTCAAATAACTCCTGAAGCACACGGTTTACTTTTTTTATCCTTACTATCTGGAGATAATCCTGAGTACTTGATACACCAACAACGCAAGGCTGCTAGAAAAGTACAAAAAAGTAAACTTGAAGTAATCCCTACAGGCTATATCCTAATAGACGGAGGTACTAAAACAGCCGTACAACGGGTGAGTAACACCTTACCTTTATCTCAAAAGAAACCTGAAAAAATAATTACAACTGCACTTGCCGCGCAGTACTTAGGTAAGAAAGTGCTATACCTAGAAGCTGGAAGTGGCGCAAAAATTGTAGTACACCCTACCATTATTGATGCGGTAACTAAAGCAGTAGATATTCCGGTAATTGTAGGTGGAGGGATTAAATCTATGCAACAATTAAACGCAGTATATAATGCTGGTGCTACGATGGTCGTGATAGGAACTGCCTTTGAAAATGATAGTTGGCAGTCATAATTTAGTAACAATAACACGATCTATTCTAAAACGCTA
>CALKZS010000113.1 GCA_938002835.1 uncultured Dokdonia sp.
CTCAAGAAACTAAAACTCAAAAATCACATTTTAAAAAAGGCTTATAAAAACAAACCCTTAACGCATTGGGAGCAGAAGTTCAATAAACTTATAGGCAAGGTTAGATTCAAAGTAGAGCGTACTTTTGGAGGGATAAAACGATGGTTTAATGGAGCACCGGCAAGATATAGAGGCATCAAAAAATGCACACTCAAAACCTAATGGAGGCGATGTCTTATAATTTGTACAGAAGTCCAGGGATACTTGCGTCTAATTCTAAAAACTAAGAAAAAACGAGCCTTAAAAACACTCATTTATGGCCTAAAATGAAATTGAAAAATCAACTTTGTTTTGAACAAAAAAAATAAGAAATCTTCTAGTCTAACTAATCTTTTGCAACAGTCTCAGCAATAGAAGTTTTAAAGCTTTTACAAAAAGGAGAATAATTAAAATGAAACAATTCGAGGAAAAAGGTTATACAACAAAGAACTGTGGTAAAAAACAAGAGGAGTTCGCTTAACTTATTAGCCAAAACATTTCTATAAATATTTACATATTAACAAAGTCTGCTACACATAAATTTGGTATTTAGAACAAACACAATTCATCGCATATCTGACGGTATCGTTGTGAAGTTATTTGAATGAGATGACAGTAGGTATATTAAATTGATTGCCGCCATATCAGAAAAATAAAAGTTTTTTTAGCCTAAAAAACGGCACAAACCTCTTAAGAAATTTATAACGCTTTTTATCTGCTGTATGAGATATATAAATCTGTATTTTTGTTGGTACATCTATAATCAGATATATGAGTAAAGATACTAATAAACGTAGAGAGGCCCTTTTATACCACGCAAAACCAAAACCCGGTAAAATTGAAGTAGTGCCTACTAAAAAATATGCAACTCAGAGAGATCTTGCACTTGCATATTCTCCAGGAGTGGCAGAGCCTTGTCTAGAGATAGAGAAGAATAGAGAAGATGTATATAAGTATACTGCAAAAGGAAATCTTGTTGCGGTTATCTCAAACGGTACAGCTGTTTTAGGTTTAGGAGATATAGGAGCAGAAGCTTCAAAACCTGTAATGGAAGGAAAAGGTCTTCTTTTTAAAATTTTTGCAGGCATTGATGTTTTTGATATAGAAGTAGGAACAAAAGATGTAGATGCTTTTATAGAAACAGTAAAAAATATTGCACCCACTTTTGGTGGGATTAATTTAGAAGACATAAAAGCCCCAGAGGCTTTTGAAATTGAACGTCGTTTAAAAGAAGAGTTAGATATACCAGTAATGCACGATGACCAGCACGGCACGGCAATTATATCGGCAGCAGCATTACTCAATGCACTCGAACTGGCAAATAAAAAAATAGAAGAGGTGCGTATTGTGATAAGTGGGGCAGGAGCAGCTGCTGTGAGTTGTACTCGTTTGTATAAAGCTTTTGGAGCAAGCTCTGAGAATATTGTAATGTTAGATAGTAAGGGTGTTATTCGTAAAGATCGTACCTCACTTACTCCAGAGAAGGAAGAGTTTGCCACACATAGAAAGATAGATACACTGGAAGAAGCAATGAAGGATGCAGATGTTTTTGTAGGACTTTCTATTGCAGATATAGTGACACCAGCAATGATCAAGAGTATGGCAAATGATCCTATCGTATTTGCAATGGCAAATCCAGATCCTGAGATTGCATATGATATCGCTATTAAAACCCGTAAGGATATTATAATGGCAACCGGAAGGTCGGATCATCCTAACCAAGTAAACAATGTACTAGGGTTTCCATTTATCTTTAGAGGGGCATTAGATGTAAGATCTACAGCGATAAATGAAGAAATGAAAATGGCAGCGGTAAAAGCCCTTGCGCAACTTGCTAAAGAACCTGTACCAGAAGAAGTAAACATTGCCTATGGAGAGACACGATTTACTTTTGGTAGAGACTATATTATTCCAAAACCATTTGACCCAAGACTTATAGAGACCGTTCCCCCCGCTGTAGCAAAAGCGGCGATGGATAGTGGTGTTGCAAAATACCCTATAAAAGATTGGGATGCATATCGTGATGAGTTATTAGAACGTTTAGGAGAGGATAATAAGATACAGCGATTGCTTATGGATCGTGCACGTACAGATCCTAAGCGTATTGTCTTTGCTGAGTCAGATCATTTAGATGTGTTAAAGGCAGCACAAATAGTAAATGAAGAAGGTATTGCAACACCAGTGCTTTTAGGTGATAGGGAGACTATTTTAGAACTTAAAAAAGAAATAGGTTTTGATGCAGATGTTGAGATCATAGATCCAAAATCTAAAGAAGAGATCACTAAGGTAAATGCTTATGGTCAAATATACTGGCAAGCCCGAAAACGTAAAGGAATCACATTATATGAAGCTCAAAAATTAATGAGGCAACGCAATTATTTTGCGTCAATGATGGTGAGAGAAGGCGATGCCGATGGAATGCTCTCTGGATATAGTCGTAGTTATCCATCTGTAGTAAAACCAGTATTAGAAGTGATAGGGGTTGCTCCTGGTGTTCAAAAAGTAGCAGCCTGTAACTTAATGCTTACTTCTAGAGGACCTTTGTTTCTGGCAGATACTTCTATAAACATAAATCCCACCTCAAAAGAGCTGGCAAAAATTGCTCAAATGACGGCCACTACAGTAAAAATGTTTGGTCTTGAGCCTGTGGTAGCAATGGTGAGTTATTCTAACTTTGGATCGTCTTCAAATGAGCGTGCATCTAAAGTAAGGGATGCTGTTTCATACCTGCATAGATATTATCCGGACTTAGTAGTAGATGGAGAAGTACAAGCAGATTTTGCATTAAATAGAAAAATGCTTCAAAGCAAGTTCCCATTTTCAAAACTAGCGGGTAAAAAAGTAAATACACTTGTTTTTTCCAATATAGATAGTGCAAATATTACCTACAAGATGATTAAAGAACTTGAAAAGGCAGATAACATAGGCCCTATTATGTTAGGAATGAATAAACCCGTGCACGTGTTACAGCTAGGAGCAAGTGTAGAAGAGATGGTACATATGGCTGCAATCACAGTGATCGATGCTCAAAAGAAAAAGAAGCGAGAAGAGAAGCACCCTACAAAATAGGTAGCTTTTAGATAGATTTTTATAAAGCGGTGTGTATACAGATAGGCATCGCTTTGTCTATATAAATAACTTATGGAGGAACACTTTTGTGAAATAGTATACTAGAGTGATTATCTTTCATAAAACTTCTAGTTTAGTAATTCCTAGGCTTGTAAATCATTTTTCTTTTTTCTTACCCAATGAGATTTTGTAGTCATCTATATTTCCTTTAATCTTTAGATTGAGATACTTTATTTTTTTGTTAGGATCTACCTCTATAATTTCATCTTCTTGCTCTTCTGTAACAGGAGTATCTTTTTTATTTCCAAATAATTTCTGCCAAGAAGCTTTTTTGACAGTTTTCCAGGGGATACGCATATAATAATCAATATTTTGATTACTATCGTGGGTGCCCGACAGTTCCATATGACCCAATGTAGATTCGATATTCATAGCTGGGATATGAATTTTTCCTTTATTTATATTTAAGTTATTTTGCAATGTGTCAAATCGTATGTTTTGCAGGTTTTTATCTCCCATATAATCTGACAGGGCAAGCATAGGATCATAATTTTTTAATCTTCCGTTCAATATTTTCACATCCATTTCTAGTGTAGATTGATCTAAATCTGGTACCATATCTGGGTATACCCTTATCTTCCCTTTAATTCTAGAGGTGAGTTTTCCTTGTAGGTTTTCTGAAACGAGATGGTCTTGCCCAAAATTTTCGAATTTGAGCAGTAATTTATCTAAATCAACATTATTCATCACTAAATCTGGTTGCATATAGATATGTTTTGGATCACTACCATTAAAGTACCCGCTTAATTGAATATTTCCTCCTGCAGCATTCATCGATAGTGTATCTATATATATGTAGTGAGTAGCTGTTGTCCTTAGGTCTGCTTTTATATTTTGAAGATCTATTTTATGATATATAAAGTGACCAATATCTGCCTTAAATTTCATATCTGTAAATGGCAATTCGTAGAGATTAAAGGCCTCTGCGTGTTCTTTTACATCTTCAGTTTTTGAAGTTACTACCGCTTCTGCTGGTTTGGGGGGGCTTAAATTAAAATTAAACAGTGCATCAAAGTCAATATAATTTGCCTTCAAATTGAGATAATTATCTCTTTTCTTTATTTGCTGATTTTCTCCTAAATAATAGTTTACATCAAAATTAAACTTCGTATCACCTATTGCTCCATAAAAGTCTTTTATAACTATGTGTTCATCTTCATAATGTATATTCCCTCTAAAATTATCAAAGCTGAGTGGGTGTAATTTCATTTTTGCATTTAACTTATCTAGTGCCAGATCGATGGAATGTAAAGCACTATCTTTATAATGCATACTTGAAGCAAAATGCAATGCCAAATTATCAAAAGTTTCGTGCCTGTAGTCCTTTGGGACATAATTTTCTCCTTTGTAAGAGAAGACATCTTCTAGTCTTAATTTTTTAGATGTAAGATTGATATCTAGATCTACATCTCCATTAAGTTCTGGTTGCATCCAAAAAGTATAATCGTGTATTAATCCGTCAAAATGAAAATCACTATCATCTATATAACCCGTAAAATCCACTATTTTTAAGTCTTTGTCATCTATTAAGATATCGGTATGAAAATCGTGTAATTTGTGAGGGTAGTGCTTCAAATCTGCATATAGACTATCGATAAAAAACTCACCTTTGGGTAAATATTGAGATTCTGTAAACGCTTTCGCGGAAGCGTTAAAAGAAAGTCCTACGCTTAGATCCTTTATTTGTTCATCAATACCAGTTTGAATAGAGTCTTGTTTTGAAAAACCTGTTAGTTGGGTAATATCAAGATTTTTTGAGGTAATGTCTAAATGTACTTTTACAGGAATACTTGTGTGATGAACAATTGCCGGTAAGTCTGAAAGAAAGCCATTTATTGATAGATCTGAATTTCCCATCAAAAGTTCAAACTGGTTTAAGGTGGCTTTCTTACCATTCATTACTAGATTTATATTTAAATTGTCCAGAGGAGCGGGAAGTTCTTTAGCGTTAAAGCTTAAGTTTTTTACAATGAGTTCTGCAAAATAGGCTTGATTGAGTTTTTGTAAAGCCTTTTCTGGATTGTCAATATCAATAATATCGTGAAAGTTCATTTTTAAAGAAACCTCCCCTGAGGCATTTTGAACTTGCTCTAGTTCAAAAAAGTCTGTAATAAAATCGAGATTAAAATTTGAGTTTACTCGCATATCTACTTCTGGAGATTCAAAATTCTTTACAAAAATAGAACCTTCAAAAATTCCTTTCTCTAAAGATGCAGTCATATCTGTGAGAGAGAATTCCATCGTGCTGGGGTCTCTATTGTCTCCATTAGTAAAGTGACCATTGAATCCCATATTATCAATCTTTTTAGCCTTTTCTGTATTTTCTAAAAAGGCTTTTCCAGCTCCAAAATGGGCATTGATAAAAGGTCTATTTCCTTCGTTTGCAGGTCCTTTGATACTTGCATTAAAATAGATTTCACCAGCGTTTTTATATTTTTCTAAAATGGGTATTACATCTGTAGGTGCAAATGCTATAAGCATATCAAAATTGGGCTTTGTTCCTTTTATAGAAAGGTCAAGATCTACATCGTTTTTTGTATCTATAGAGCCTTCTAAGTCAAAATCACCATTTTCCATTACAATAGTAGAAGGTTGTATCTCTAGAATGCCTGTATATTCATTAAATAATAGATCTGTATGAATTTCAAAATGTTTTTTATTGATAAAAGTAGTGTCGTTATCTTTTATAACATTTAATTCAAAATCTGTGTCTATATGCCCAGTGATTATACTGTCTTTTAAACTAAACCCACCTTCGCCACCATATATAAATTTTTCAACATCTGTATTTGTAGCTTCATCTAAGGTGTGAATGTCTAGATTTTTTAATTTGATTTTTTTTAGATGAATATTAGTAGATGGTGTTTCTGTTTCAGAAGTGCTGGCTAAAGAGTTTTGAAGATTAGTGGTGTTATTTTTATGGATCACAATATTAAAAACACCTTCTTCTACTATTAGAGATTGAATATCATAGTTTCCTTTGACCATATCCCATAGGTTAAAACCTATGTATATGTCTTTTACATCCATTATAACAGGAGCGTTGTCTTCTTTTGTTTCAAAAACCTGGACATCATCTACTTTTATGGAGATGTATGGGAAATTTTCAAAAAGAGATAATTCGCTATCACCAACACTAATAAGACCTTTATGCTCTTTGTTTAGTTTTGCAATCTCTCCTTTAATAATTTCAGATTGATTGCTCTGAATGTATAGTATTATACATCCTGCTAATACAATGGGAACTATGATTAGTACTAATAAAATTCGTTTCCAGAATTTTTTAATCTTCAAGGTAGCTGTCTTTAGGTTAGAAAATAGATTTGACTTTAAAAGTAACGAATTGGTATGAAAAAATCTTATTTAAGGTGCAATTTAGTTTTTGGATTATCTATTGTCTTATTGATCAGATATTTTAAAGTTTTTAAGTCTTTAGTAAGCGATAAAATATGATGTGTTATTATATAATTATAGAGATCGATTTTTTTAAATTAGAATATTAAAAAAGTCCTCAAAATGGTTACTAACTGGATCAATGAATGATGTATCGTGTTATAATATTCTCTGTTTGATCATTCAATTCTCATACTTTCTTCAAGAGCTTTTTGTACATCTCAAAAACTATTTTTGATCTTTTTTTTGTAAAGAGCTATTACTTTTTACAATCGGTATTTTTCTGTAAATAGTTTATTGCTTTTTGATCTCCTAATTCTGCAGCTAGATGAAGATCATCGCAAAATCCATCGAGATCTCCATTGTCTCTTTTGGCATCTGCGCGGCTTTTTATAGCATTTAAATATTGAGGATGAATGTCGATTGCCTTTGTGTAGTTTTTAATCGCAAGATCGTATTCTTTCTTTAGAAAATAGGTGTAACCAAGATTTTGATATGCCAGTATATTTTGAGGATCTTCATTAATGGCTGCTTTAAAATAGAGGATACCCTCATTATACTTTTCCTGGTCGGCGCATATTTTTCCTAAGTTTGTTAAAGGCATTGTCCAATTAGGTTTTAATTCTAAAGCTTTTTTAAAATCACTCTCGGCCTTTTCATAATCTTTAAGCTTGTAATACATCATTCCTCTGTCTAGATAACCCCATTCAAAATCTTCTTTTAATTTTATAACTTTAGTAAAATCTAAAATTGCTTTGTTATAGTCTCCTAGGCGATCAAAAACAGCACCTCGATAGTAGTAAACAGATAATTCGTTAGGAAGTAAGGAAGCACTTTTATTAAAGTCTGTAAGTGCTAGTTGATACTCTTGAATTTCTGTATATAGTTTTGCTCTATTAAAATAAAGCTCGGCATCTAAAGAATCACTTTCTATAAAAAAAGTCTCCATTCTAATTTTAGATCTTACGAAAGAATAACTAGAAGTGTCAATTACAGTCCCCGTAATATCTGGAATTTGACTAAAAGTAAGGATAGGTATTAAAAAGAGTAAAATACTAATGATCTTCATAATTTAAAAATATTTTCTTGGGTCATAAATGACTTTATCAATTTTTAAGTCGGCAGCAATTTTTTCTCCTTCTTTATGCGCTTTCTCTTTATCATTAAACTGTTTTAAGAGGGTTTTTTCACGATGATTATTATTTAATAGCGTGACTCTAAAAACTTTTTTTCTAGAAATATGTTCAACATTAGATCTAGCACCATACATAGAACTCTTTTCTGTAATTTCTAATATGGTTAGATAGGGATATAATTCTATCGATTTCCAACTTCCTTTTTTGAACCAAAAAATTTCAAGATACTCTTTGATTTTTAGATTTTCTTTATCAATTAAGACTCCAGATCTAGTAAAACTTAATCCTAAGCCAAAAAAACAAAGAAGAATCATATGTATGCCTACGTTAAATATAGCTATAATCCCAACAAAGGAAAGTAGATAGCCTAAGTATCTAGAAATTGAAGGAAAAACATAATTGGTTTTATAATTAAGGAGCTTCATTTATCTTTTTTAATAAATTATATAGTCAAGATATTATAGTAGAATTTGGCTTTATAGTAGATCTGTTAATTTGATTAAATATACAATTAATCTATATTCTTTGGGCTTTTAATAGAATTTGTTAAACTTTGCAAGAACATTATAATTAAATGTGTTATACTGATATAAGTTATAATTACATTATGTTTTTTACCCCTAGTTAGTCTTCTCTATATCATTTAAAACCCATTCTAATTCTGGATCAATATTATTAAGTCTATCTTGGTAGGTAGGTAGTATTTCTACATCTGGTTTTACACCATAACCATCAATAGAGGTTTTGTGTTTAGAGTCTACGTGTAGCAACCCTATGTTTGCTTTTATTTTTGTGTTAGGTAATGTATATACCTTCATCATACCAGCAACGGTGCCATTATATGCTCCACCAGTTTCTTCCCCCACAAAGGTTGCTCGATTAGTTCCATCTAACTGTGTTGAGAGTACTGATGATGCAGAAAAGGAGTTTCCGTTAATTAACACATATATTTTGCCTTTAAAGTTTAAAGCTTTAGGTTTTTTCTCTTTTGCAGAACTTAATTTGTAGCGCAACTTCCCATCTCTTTTGCTAGATCTTACAAGCTCAATAGGAGCAATAATAGGTGATAATAAACCTGCAACTATTTTAGTTCCAACTCCAGTAGAATTACTCATTAGTGATTTTAAAAAAGGCGTTCTTGTTTTTGAATCACTTTTATTAATGAAGGTGTATTTTTGATCTGTTAAGTAGGAGTATAAATAATCTATTTCTGCTAGTCTACCGCCAAAATTGTTCCTTAAATCAATAATTAAAGTTTCTGTTTTTAATGAATCTAAGGTTATAAATGTTTCATCATAAAAGGCTTTATAATTCCCTTTGGTAAATCCTCTTATTTTCATTAATGCAACAGTACTGTCTTTACCCACAAAGTTTAAATTTCTGGTATAAATAGTGACATCTTTTAAATGAGGTACTGAGATACGTCCATATTTACTATTGTTTTTTGTTAATGCTTTGGCTTCTTTCTTTTTTGCTTTCTTTTCTGCTTTAGTAAGTTTTACAATAGGTGTTTTGTCTTTAGTAATTGTATCAGTTAAAACACTATCTTTCGTGTTGTTTTTAATAGTTATTCTTTTATAATTTTTAATAAAAATAGAGTCGGTATTTTTTAATGTAAATGATATACTGTCTAATCTTCCTTTATCACGAGTGTAATAACGCATAAATCGCTTACCAACGATTCTATTATGGAAAGTAGTGTTATATCCGTCTGAACCAATAGTTTTTTTATATTCTTTAATTAAATCTTGAGGTGTTTCATCTTCAATTTTTAAAACCTCAGCATTAATTAATACAGAGTCTTTATTTAAAACATTGGCTATAAAAAGTTTGTTGTCTAAATATTCAAAATCTAGATAGTTGATGTCAAATCTTTTATCTTGAAAAGCTTTCCTTTCTTTTTTATTGAATTTTGTGTCTTGTGGTGAGATAGACATATGACCTTGACCAACGTATCTGGTTACTTGAGCTAATTCTTTATAAAACAAGCGACTATCCATAGGTGTTTTTATAGCACTTTTTAAGCTGTCAAATTTGAAGTCTAGGATTTCTTTAGAGGTATATTGATATAAATGAGGATGATTACGTTTTAATTGTTTATAGATAGCATCAACATCGTCGTGTAAATCTTCTATGGAATGTAATTGAGTGACTGCTTGGTTATATTTTTCTAAACTACCACAAGAAAATATAGTGGTCGATACAATTAATAAAAGTATAATTTTTTTCATAATGTAGTTTGATTACAATTTTTAAGATAAACACTCAATAATAAAGACGTAAAATTAAAAAAAGGTTGCCTACAATCTTTTTTGTTTACAAAGAGATAATGACTTCAATCTTTTGTTACAGTTTTAAACAAATTTTATACCAGTAAATATTATAGATGAATAGTTTTCTATAAAAACTATTCATCTATAAGGTGTTTGGATAATTTACCACCTATGACAATTCCGGCAGTAATAAAGACAAGATTTTTAAAAATGTATTGTCCTTCTATAGTGAGTGCATATGGGAAATGTAAGAACACTTCATTTGGAAAAAGAAATACAGGTATAAAAGTACCTATCATATGAATAAATAGAAGTAATAAAGTCTGTCTTATAAACTTACCTAATAAAAGAAAGATTCCTATGACCACTTCACTAATAGCTAAATTAGTAATGATAACATAATCAGGAAGAAGGTTAAAACTTAATTTTGAAATTGTTTTAATAGCAAGCTTTTCTACAGGACTTATACCTGGGAAGAATTTAAGGAAGCCAAACCAAACAAAAATTAGTCCTATAGATAATCTCATAAGTAAGTAACCATTGCGAGACATCCATTTTATAATAATGGCATCTATTTTGGTTACCCAAGCTTTGTTAAATATATTCATTCCTTATTATCGATGTTTATTTGCTTGTGCTTATGCGATATACTTTTTTAAAAAGCTGTTTTGAGAGTATATTTCATTTAAAAGACCGAGTAATATTACTCAATCTTTTATTCTAATTTGATATTATTTAATGAGTTAAGCTTTCGCGAAAGCGTACTATCTATTCTCTAATGGTTACAAAAAGGCCACTATCTGTTTTGCTCACTTTTGCGGCACCTATTTTTGTAAGACCTTTGATCCCTTTATCCCAAGCTTTATTACTGAGTCCAGCAGTGGCCTTTAAAGAAGATAACTCTTGAGGGCTTTCTTTTTTAAGGAGGTCGTAAATCGCTTTTTCGTTTTCGTTAAGATCTAATGCTTTCTTTTCAGGTTTCATTTGCGGGAAGAAAAGTACTTCTTGTATGGATTGATTATTTGTAAGAAACATAATCAATCTATCTATCCCAATACCCATTCCAGAAGTAGGAGGCATACCATATTCTAAAGAGCGTAAGAAGTCATAATCTATAGAAGCTGTAGCCTCATCATCACCGCGTTTTGCCAGTTCTAGTTGCGCCTCAAATCGCTCACGTTGATCTATAGGGTCATTGAGCTCTGAGTATGCATTTGCAATTTCTTTACCACATACCATAAGTTCAAAACGTTCTGTAAGTTCTGGATTATCTCTATGCTCTTTACAAAGCGGACTCATTTCTTTAGGGTAGTCTGTAATAAAAGTGGGTTGGATATAATTCCCTTCACACTTTTCGCCAAAGATCTCATCAATGAGTTTTCCTTTACCCATTGTGTTATCTACTTCTATTCCCATTTCTTGCGCAGCTGTGCGTAACTCATCTTCTGTTTTTCCATTAATATCAAAGCCTGTAAAATGCTTGATACTGTCTGCCATTGTTACACGTGCATACGGAGCTTTAAAATCTACAGTATGTTCTCCAAAGGTAGCCACTGTGGTGCCGTTTACAGCAATAGCACAATGCTCTAATAACTGTTCACAAAAATCCATCATCCAGTTGTAGTCTTTATAGGCTACATAAATTTCCATTGCTGTAAATTCTGGATTGTGGGTGCGATCCATTCCTTCATTTCTGAAGTTTTTTGAAAATTCATAAACACCTTCAAATCCACCTACAATAAGACGTTTTAAATATAGCTCATTTGCAATGCGCATATAAAGAGGAATGTCTAGTGAGTTATGGTGGGTTACAAAAGGTCTTGCTGCAGCCCCTCCAGCAATAGGTTGTAAGATGGGTGTCTCTACCTCAAAATAGCCTGCTTCATTAAAGAAGTTACGCATTGCGTTAAAAAGTTTTGTACGTTTTACAAACACTTCTTTCACGTGTGGGTTTACAGCAAGGTCTGCATATCGCTGGCGATAACGCATCTCTGGGTCTACAAATTCATCATAGGTGTTTCCCTCGGCATCTGTTTTAGGAAGAGGTAATGGTTTTAAAGCTTTACTTAATAATGTAAAGTTTTTTACAAGCACCGTTTTTTCTCCCACTTTTGTAGTAAACAATTCTCCTTCTACACCTATAAAGTCTCCTATATCTAATAGTTTTTTATATACTTCATTGTACATAGACTTATCATCTCCTGTACAGATCTCGTCACGATTAAAATATACTTGTATGCGTCCTTCACCATCTTGTATCTCTGCAAAAGAAGCATTTCCTTGTATGCGTCGTGACATAAGTCGTCCTGCCATTACTACTTTCTCTCCTTCTATGTAGTCTTTTTTTGCTTTCGCGGAAGCGTGCGTTATGTGATATTGTGCGGCTGGATATGGGTTAATCCCTATTTCGCGCAAGCGAGATAATTTCTGACGACGTACTTGTTCTTGTTCTGACAGTTGCATAGAGGCTGTTTTTAAGCGTACAAAGATACTATAACACAAGTATTATCACTCATTTTTTACAGATTTGAGCTCAGCTATTTTTGATTGTAAGTCTTCGTCACCAGGTTTGAGTTGAAGTGCTTTTTCATAGTTTTTTTATAGCCTTTTCTAGTAATCCTTGTAATTCATATATTTTGGTGAGGCTGGAATGTGTTTCTATTTCATCAGGAAATATGCGTGTGTTAAGTATAGCAACGATAGTGGCTTTTCCCAATTGATCATCTAGGGCAAGCACAGAAATATAGGTGTTGAGTTCTTTATAAGAAGTGAGTTGTTTTTGTAGTTCTTTTGTAAACCGTTTTTCTTTTTTACGATTTTTTTCTATTTCATACTCTTCTAAAAAAGTTGCAGTTGTGGCTACTCCTATACAATTACCTTGTATAATATGAAGTGTATCTTCTTCTATGATTTTTATAGGGTGTTCTACAATACGATTTACTTCTTTACCATTTTTATAAAAAATGAATGTTGGTACTCTGTGTGTAAGTAACCCTTCTTGTTCTTCTCCGAGACTTTTTTTATAAGCTTTCCTTTTTTCTGTCTACAGCAATGAGTGTTAGTCTTTCTAGTGGGAAATTTGCTTCTTCTAGCACTTTGTAAAATCTAGGAACCTCACGTTTACTATCACCACGCCAAGTTCCCATAAATGCAGTAATAGCGTAACCATTTAATAGCTCACTCAATTGAGTGATTATCGCTGGTTGTGGAATGTAATTTTCTTTTTTTTGTATAAACCACTCATAAGAGTCTTGTAATAGTGCTTTTTTATTAATTTTACCTAAGAGCATCTTTTTGCCTTTTGTATCTGTTACTTCTTTGTTAAAGGTTTGCGGTTTTGTCGTGTATAATGAGAATAAGAATATAATGAGACCGTTGCAAAAGGTCATTTAGACTAGGAGGTTTCTTATTTTTTTTTTGTTCAAAACTTAGTCGATTTTTCGATTTCATTTTAGTTTTAGGGCATAAATGAGTGTTTTTAAGGCTCATTTTCTCTTAATTTTTAGAATTAGACGCAAGTATCCCTGGGCTTCTGTACAAATTATAAGACATCGCCTCCATTAGGTTTTGAGTGTGCATTTTTTTGAT
>CALKZS010000114.1 GCA_938002835.1 uncultured Dokdonia sp.
TGGATTGATACCCTTTGTCTGCTTTTAACGGAATGTATTCTGGTAGATCTGCTGTATTCAAGACTTCTTCTAAATTTGCTATTTCATTAGTGCTCGCTTTTGTGGTTAGCACTCCTAATACTAAGCCTTCATTATCTGTGAGGTGATGCTTTTTGTAACCAAATCGGTATTTTCCACCCTTTTTTAACCACGAAGCATCTTTATCTACACTATCTGCATATTCTTTAGTAAAAACAGTCTCAATACTATTGTGTATTATAACTTATGAGCTAAAAACTACTATTATTAGTCTGCTTAGCTTACTAAGTTTGCTATACGTCTTTGATTTATAACTTTACTTGTAGTGTTGTATAAAACGCTAGTGGCTCTGCAGGAATAATTCCTGGGCCAGGATAACCAGTTGCTCTTCTTGTAAAATAAGACTCATCTAAAGCATTGTTAAGACCTGCTTCTAGTTTCCAACGCTTGTAAGTATATGCTGCAGAGATATCTAAAATGCCATAAGAAGGTATTGTTCCTACAATTCCTCGCTGGTCAATTAGATTTTGTTCTGCATTTGTAGCATCTGTAAATTGTTCTGTCAAATATGTATATTGAACGCTTGTGGTTAGATTTTTATATCCAAAATTAATACCTGTTTTTAGATTTAGAGAAGGAATAAATTCTACTTGATTTCCTTCTACATTGATTTCATCAGAGCTTACATATTCAGAATCTGTTAATGCTAAATTCACAAAAAAATTGAGCTTTATATTTTCTTTTTCTTCAAAAAAAGTATTTCTAATATTCCAATCTCCAAAAAATTCTAAGCCATAAATAAAAGCATCTCCTATATTACCTCTTCGTCTTTTTATACTTCCGTCTGTATCTTCAAACAACACCTCTCCTAAACGACTATCATAACGCACACCAAATACACTTGCATCATAAGATAGTTTATTGTCAATACGTCCTCTAGCACCAATATCTATGGTAAAACCTTCTTCATCTGTGATATTTTCATCAATTACAAAGGATGGATTTACTACACGTATATCATTAAAAGTTACAGAACGATAGTTTTCACTAATGTTTCCATACAACTCTACTTCAGGTTTTAGTTTATAGGTAATACCAGTTCCTAGTAATACAAAATCACGCTCAAACGTTCTGTTATCTGTTATTTCTTCACTTAATAAGAGATTTCCTGCTAGATCTAATACAATGTTTTTAAAAGAACCTTCGCTTTCGGTTTTTATATATTCAAAACGAAAACCAGGAGTTATTGTAAGTTTATCTGTAATATTAAAAATATTTTCTCCAAAAATGGCTAAATTCTGATTAGGAAAATCAAATTGTGATTGTCTATCAAAACTAGGAAATTGGTCATCTGCAAAAGAAAAATCGGCATCAAAAGCTGCTGTTCCAGCTCCTTGACGTTGGTTATTATCTGCATCATAATATTTTGCACCTATTAAAAATACAGCATTTTGATTTCCTATATCATAGCGTGTTAATAATCGTGCTTCTGCTCCCCAGTTTGAAAACTCATCTATTAGTAGTTCTCTAGGTGCCTCAAGATCATCAGGAATATTTACACGATTTTCTCTAAACCCAATAGCACTTCTACTCGCGTTTAAGCCAAAGAGGTTAACACTAAAATCTGTTTTCTTACTAAACTTATGATCCAGTCGTAATGAATATACTTTCCAATCTATATCAAACCAGTTACGATCACGATTACTAAAATCTGGATCTTCTAAAAATTGAGCATCGGTGAGCCCTCCTGCTTGTTTTGCCAGATAATTAAATAAAGTAAGCTCTCCAGTAATAGTAGTCTTGTCATTAAGTTTATATCCTAAGTGTGCAAAATAATTACGACTATTAAATTGAGAGTTGTCTCTAAAACCATCTCCCTCTTTGTAATTAAAGTAAGTATAATAACTAAACTTTCCTACTGTACCACTTAAACTATTAAACGAAGTAAATAAACCAAAAGAACCTGCTGTTTGTCTAGATATCAATTCTACTTTTTTATGTGGATTTGGTTTTTTGATCTTAAAGTTTATCAATCCTCCAAACTGTGTTCCGTATTGTAAAGAAGCAGCACCACGCACTACTTGTATTTCGTTCAACGCCTCGGCTGGTGGTGTGTAATAACTCTCTGGATATCCTAGTACATCTGCACTAATGTCATAATTATTCTGTCGTATATTAAAATTTGCAGATCGATTGGGGTCTAATCCTCGTCCTCCTATATTTAATTGTAAACCTGCGTCACCATTTTCATAAATATTTAACCCAACAACTTGGCTATAAATTTGGCGAGGTGCATTTGCTGCAAGGTTTCCAGTAATTTGATCTATAAGTACTACTTCACTTTTTTTACCAGCATAAATTGCTGTTCCTTCTACTTTTTTTAAAGAGCGTAAGGCAAATATTTTTTCTTTACGAGTACTTAATACTACTTCAGATAGAGATTCTCCTAAGGGTAGAAGTTTATAATTCTTTTTAATGTTTCCATTAAGTTCAATAGTTTCTTCTATAAGTTGGTATGTTAATCCAAATACAGTAAGTACATACGTTCCTTCTCTAACATTTTCAAAAACATACGTACCTTTTGTATCTGTTGTAGTCGCTTTATCACCTCCTTTTAAGTATATTTCAATATCAGATAAAGGATTGTTTTGATTATCTGTAATTACACCAGAAATGGTATACTGCGCTTGCGCGTAAAATGATACTAATATGAAAATTAGTAAACTATAAACCTTTAATTTCATCGTTGAAGGGGTTAATCCAATGTTTATGAATAAATGATTCTTTTATTTCTGCCAGATTTACATCTGGATCAATATATGTGTTGCTCAATCTACCATTTAAAGTAACATATGATTCTACATACACTTCAACATTTTGATGTCCTTGAGCCGTAAAATGGTCGCGAAGATAGTGAGCATATTCCAAAATAAAGTCAGGTTGGAAGCTCATTTGTTTTTCTTGTAATGGGGTTAAAAAATCTGCATTATTTACATAAAACCGTTTTCCAGTTACACCGTCTTTAATTTTAAATTGAGCATAACCAGATTTTTCCATAAGCATCACTCTCCAAGAGAATCGATATCCTTCTTCTGTCCAGAAAAGTTCTCCTGGATATAATGCATAACGCCAGGGTAGTAGTAGTTGGATACAAAAAAATAAAGTGATTACAGTAATAACTATTTTATATCTTACTACAGAAACTGGTTGCCAGGCAGCATTTCCTTCTAAAAGTACTTTAGGATACTTTACAAGTCTTGCAAGACCATATATTATTTTTTTATGAATGCTAGCATCAAAAAATATGAGTGTACTTACAATCATAATATACGGAAACATCCCAATAGGGAATAGCACTCTTGTTAGAATATGAAAAATCACAACGGCTATAAAACCAAAGGTGCGTGTAGGTTTCCAGAGTAATAAAAATGGAATACATAAATCATATCCAGCACCTATCCAGCTAAAAGCATATTGTACCCATTCTTTTGTTAAAAGATTTCCAATTAAGGGAATATCAAATTTTGCAGGGAACCATATTTTTAAAGGCATTGCTTTAACTAGCCAGTCACTATTAAGTTTTGCAAGTCCTGCATATATATAGACAATCCCGAGTAATAATTTAATACTATCTAATGACCATCGAGGAATATACCCTGTAATCTCATTAGATGAGTAAGGTTGCTTTTTTATATGCTTTCGCGAAAGCGTATCTAGAGAAAAATAATGTCCTGCCGGTAAAAAGATGAGTAAAAAGCTGAGTATGGAAATAAAATAATAATGATTAAGATAGGTCGTTTTATCCATTAACTCTATATAGGTAAAGCTTAGAAAGAATGTAATCATTGCAAAACGATATTTCCATCCTAAAGTAATCATCACCGTACTTATCGCACAAATTGCAAATAACAGATAGGTCCATTCTCCCAAAGGACGTACCCAGCTAAAACCATAAAAAGTAAAATGAAAATCTGGAGCTATGTAAAATTTATCAATCCATCCATAACTCCAAAATCGAATAATACTCACACACATCAAAACACCAAAAAAAACACGAAAGACCGCTAATGGAGCGGCCTTAGTGTTAGTATTTAAATATGTTTGTAATGACTTATTCATTGTATTTTAATCCCCATCTGCATCTGCAAAATCTATACTGATACTCAATGCGCTTACCATATCTACTTTTAGTAAAGGTACAATACGTTGTACTTCATCATAAGCATTTAAAAAGTTAGTAGGGGGGATGCTCTGTAATTCTTGTTCAAAAGTATTTAATCCATTTACAAATTCCCTCGCAGTATCAAATTGGTTATTAATTGTAGTACTTAGATTTGTGCCGTCTTCTAAGACATTAAGTTCATCTAAGTAACTACCTAAACTTTCTCCTTGTGTACTTCCGTTGTAACTTACACCATTAAAAAAGTCTTGTACAGCATCAAGTCCTTCTATAAAAAATAGTTTGGAAAGATTTCCAGCATACAAAGCTTCAATAGTGTTAGGCTCTACATCTCCAGAAAAAACACCACCAGGAATTCCCATTTTTCCAGCTCTGAGAAATTTTTCAAAATAAAAAATATAGTCATTTGCAAGACGATCTACAGAAGCAGTAGCAGAAGAGCCATTATTAGCTACAAAATCATCTCTAAAACCACCTTGCCATTCATCAAGAACGGTAGTAGTAAGAGATTGCATATCTGCAACAATATCTTCAAGATATTGTTTGTATGCCTCTCCTTCAGGTCCGTTATAAATGTCAAGTATATTATCATCATTTGATGCGATTCCAAAAAGTAAATAATCTAATGCTGGAAAACCCTTTGCGACTCTATTTGAAGATAAATCTAAATTGTAAGATCCTGAAGCTATATTGTTTTCTATTGTTTCTACATTAGCAGGATATATATTGACATTTAATCTAAGTCCTACTGTTTCTGCAGGGCCATTCTCAAACATAGAAACACGTTGCCACGTTGTATAAGCATCTAACCAAGCAGCTCTAATAGCCGTTAAATCATTTGAATTTTCTGTAAAAGCTGTCGTTTCAGTTTGTAGAGTATTTACTTTAGATAGAAAATCTATATATCCAGGAATGATTATATTATCGGCCCAGTTTTCTAGTAAAGGAGTTCTATCAAAATTAGAAGGATTAAATCCTTGGTTATCGTCTGAATCACTGTCGTTATCACTACTAGAACAGGCATATACAAATGCAACTAGTACTAAAATTCCTAAAATTCTTTTCATTTTCTTTTTTTTGAATAAATTATTCTATGCGCTTTTTACCACCAAAAGGAAGCACTCAGGCTCCCTTTGTAATGTTACATTATTTTTATAATTAATCTATTACAGCTGCTTCTGCTACTGTAAAAGAAAAACGACTAGCAATAGCTTCAGACATTGTGTCTAGTTGCTCAGGTGTTAAATCCCAAAATCCATTACCAGTTGTTAGGTCTCCTACGAAATCAAGTACTTCTTCTCCTGAAAAATAGGGAGCATCTGTTGATGGGTTTCTAGTAAATTGTAAACTGTAAATAAATCCAAATCCTTCAGAAAGATCGTGAAATGCAGCGCCAAAATCATCAGACTCAATTCCATTTTTACCTTGTTGTAAATAGTATACAGCTCGTATTCCTATTACTTGAGATAATAATTCTCTTAAGATAGCTGTTTGCTCATCTCTTACATCATAATCTTTTGCAACGATTGCTGCTCTTCCTAGTAAAAAGGCATCAAAGATATCTTCTGCAATACCTGCAAAATCTGCATCTTCTTCAACTCTTCCTATATATTTGTTTAAGAAGCTATCATCATCACCTATAGTTAGATTAGGGTTTGTTAAATCTGCAGATGTTCCATATACATATCCATATGCTTCATCCCAAAAGTGCTCCATTTGAGTATCTGTACCACTATCATTTCTAGGGATATCATTATCGTTATCTTCTATATTTGTTCCAGCATCTAGTAATGTAGTACTTATATAGTTATTTACGATTTGGTCTACCATTAAAGCTCCTATAAAACCTTTTGTTACAGCCTGATTATATTCTAATCCTTGAGCGTTTACATATCGTGTGCTTCCTCCATCTGCAATTTGACCGGCAACTCCAGCTGAAGCTACAACAGCTTGTGCTGTAAATACTTCTGTAACTTGATCAGATAAAAGATCTGCAAAAAATTGTCTAATAGTTGCTGCTTCTGCAGAACTTTCAGTAAATAAATCTTCAGAACTAGCAATTGTATTTCTTAATTGTCTCGTAGAAGCATTTAAATCTTCATTTATAAATGGTGTGTTTTCATTAGAAAACATATCTAATAATGACTGCTCTGTAGCAGTATCAAAATCTAACATAGAAGAAATTAATTCTTCCCCCATAAGGATACGTTGTGTTTGCCCAGGAAAGTTTATTGTAGACGCTCCATCTCTAGTAAAAGAGTATGTTTCAGGAACTTCTATATCTGGTATTAGTCCTCCACCATTCTCACTAGTGGTATCATCATCACTACTGCAAGATGCAAACACTAATGTTGCTAATGCAAACGTCGAAAATATTGTTTTTTTCATTTTATTTAGACTTAATATAAATAGTTGTTAATTACAGCACAAAAATAATATAGAAAATCGATTATGCCAACTTTATTTAGATTAAATTCAAATAACTTTTTTGCTTCTATTATGATTATTGTTTGAAATACATATTAATATACTGTATGTCAAGGATTAATGTGTTTTCGCTTTTGCGAAAGCATAAAAAAAATATTCTTCCTATTTTGATTCACTATAAAATAATAAGAAAAGTGTAAATAGGAATTTCTCTTTTTTGGTCAAAAACAGTTCCTTTTTTTACCGTTTGATTACAACTTAAAAACAATAGAGTAACTAAATTAACTGGTGTTACGCAATCAGAGAAGTATTTTTTCTCATTTTAACAAAAAACTGTTGATAAGTTCCTTTTTCTTAAAAAAATAGCTTTTTTAATCGTTCTAGTCATTAAATATATCAACTGTTATCTAATCGATTAATAAATCTAAGTAGATATTTATTTCTAAATTTATAGTAATCAATGGTTTAAATACTTATTAACAACAAGATTAAATTTTTGATGATTTAGTACGTAACACTAGTAAAGTAATATAGTGTGATATTTTTTTACGTAATTCAACGTTTTTACTTCTATTTATTCAGTAGGTTAAATGTTATAGAAAATATGATGTACCATATGATTTAGAAATCATTTGTAGTATATACGAAGGTAATGGGAGTTTACGCTTTCGCGAAAGCGTTATTTTAACCCTTAAAGCGTTAATTTTTTTGTAAAACACGGTATTCTTCGTAGCACTCACCAATTGCATCGAGTATTTGAAGGTCGTTTGCTGTAGTGATAAATTTTTCTGAGTAGTTACAATTCTTTAAGATAGCATCTATATCTACTTTATCTATTTGAAGAAGTGCACTTAAGGTTTCTCTGTCAAACTTGCGTTCTAGTAGTGTACGAACTTTATCGTCTTCTTTCATCTGGCGTAGTTTCTTAAACTGCCCTTTTTTTCTACTAAAAATATTATAAAGAAAATCTGCTGGATTAAAAATAGAGTTAAGTACCCTTGTCACTGCGCCAGGTTGAGATCTTCCAACTTCATATCCCTGGTTTAAACCCGAAATACTAAAGCGTTGGTTTGTATATATAGGAATACGTTTTGCATCTATCTCAAGATACCCAGTAAGTTCTATTTCTTGTACAATAACCTCCTCTAATGCAATACCTACTTCTGTCATTTTGATTTTTACATCACCATAAGTAATCCAGTCTGCACTTACCCTAACTTTGAGAGATTTATATCCTAAATATGAAAAATATAGCGTGTCATTTACTTGCGCTTTGATGTTAAAACTACCTTTAACATCTGTAGTTGCTCCTTTAAAGTTAGATAGGTTAAGGATATTTACATTTTGTAATGGGAATTCTGTACTACTGCTCAATACTTTTCCTTTAATATAGCCTTCTTCTAGTACTTTTTCAACATCTTGATTATCATCAGTTGTAGGAGTTGTTGCAGGTTCTTGAGCAAAGACAAAAGTCGTTGTAAATATTAAAATAAGATTTAGTATGGTGTTTTTCATATTCAAGTAACAAGTTATACAATCCAAGGGAAAAACCATACCAAATCTTATTTTTTTAAAAATATATGTTTTTTTCTAGTTTCGGCGGCGTCTTTTACCAGAAAATGGGCTTTTGTTTATTTCTGAACTACTATCAGGAGTTCTTCCTCTTTGTTCTTCTCGTGTTGGTTTTCTATCAGATCTTCTATTTGACGATTCTTGGTCGTTATAGTTTGCTCTTCCTTTACTTCTTCCGTCACGATCTTCACGTTTTCTATCTCTGCCGCCGCCGCTTCCGCCGCTACGACTACCTCTGAAGCCATCTTTAGAACCACCACTACTGCGTCTTCTATCACCACCACCACTACGGCTTCTGTCTCCACGACCACTTCGTCTTCTGTCTCCACTGCGTTTGCGATCTCTACCGCCACCACCTTGAGTCTCTTCTACACTCACACGACGACCGTCAAGTTGATAATCTTCAAAAAGTGCGAGTACTTTTTCTTTGTGTTGTGTATCTGTATTAAAGAATGAAAAAGCATCTTTACAGTCTACACGGTATATTCCATCTTGACCTAAACCTGTCATTTCTTTTAAGAAATCTTTAAGTTTCATCCAGTCAAAATCATCTTTACGACCTACATTAATGAAGTAACGAGTAGAATCACCAGATTCTTCTCTTGCTGCTCCAACGGCATTTTGATTAAGATCTTTTGATTTTTTATAGTAATTAAAGAAGCGAGTAAACTCTACAGAAAACACCTTTTTTATAAGTTCTTCTTTAGTAATGTCTTTTAATACTTCTTCTATTTCTGGTATATACGTTTCGATCTCGTCATTAATCTCAGTATTGTTTATCTTGTTTGCAAGATGGAATAATTGTACCTGAGTGATCTCTTTACCGTCTGGTATTTGTTTTTGCTCAAATTTTTTCCCTAAGATTTTCTCAAGTTGTTTGATTTTGCGCATTTCACTTTTAGTGACAATAACAAGAGAGATTCCTGTTTTTCCTGCACGTCCTGTACGACCAGAACGGTGTGTGTATGTCTCTATTTCGTCAGGAAGCTGATAATTTACTACGTGCGTAATATCATCTACATCAATACCACGTGCTGCAACATCTGTAGCTACAAGCATTTGTATCTGACGATTTCTAAAGCTCTTCATCACTAGGTCACGTTGGTTTTGACTTAAGTCTCCGTGTAAAGCTCCTGCACTATATCCATCTTCTATAAGCTGCTCTGCCACTTTTTGTGTATCTCTTTTAGTACGACAAAATATTACCGAAAAGATAGCTGGATTTGCATCAGATAGACGTTTAAGCGCTTGATAACGATCTCTTGTGTGTACTACAAAGTACTCGTGAGATACATTCTTTGCACCTTCATTTTTATGACCTACCGTTATTTCTAACGGGTTTACCATAAATTCTTTAGCGATACGAGATACTTCTCTGGGCATTGTTGCGCTAAAGAGCCAAGTGAGTTTATCTTCAGGTGTGTCTGCAAGGATATTAGTGATATCTTCATAGAATCCCATATTGAGCATCTCATCTGCTTCATCAAGCACACAATAGCTCAGTTTTGTAATATCTACCATACGACGACGCATCATATCTTGCATACGTCCTGGTGTAGCCACCACAATCTGAGCGCCGCGAGAAATCTCACGTGCTTGTTCTTGTATATTAGCTCCTCCATAAACAGCTACTACGCGCACACCTTTCATATGCTTTGCATATAGCTTCATTTCATTTGTAATCTGTAAACAAAGTTCACGAGTAGGAGCTATAATAAGACCTTGAGTGGTCTTACTATTTGCATCTATATTTTGTAATAATGGAAATCCAAAGGCTGCAGTTTTACCTGTTCCTGTTTGTGCAAGAGCCACCATATCACGATCTTCTGCAATAAGTTGTGGGATAGCTTCTTCTTGAATTTTTGAGGGTTTTTCAAATCCTAAATCGGCGATAGCCTGTAATAAAGGCGTATCTAGGCCTAGTTCATCAAATGTCATATGACAATAATTTAATAAGTGTTAGTGTGCTTTAAGAAGCGCAACGACTTATAAACCAATTGCTTCGATCAACACGTGCCAAAAAAATATTGGCATTACTCCACCCTGGAGTTTTAAAAGTGCAAAACTAGTCTTTTAAATTTAAATTAGAAGATATAAAATAAGATTTTTGTTTGATGTTTATATTATGATTCATTTAGATAAGATAAAAACTTCGTCATTGCAATCCCCCTGTGACTTATCTTACTTTTGAGTGATAGTGACATTTGCGCAAAAGTAACGTCATAACCATCTGGAAGAAAGACTGGATCATACCCAAAACCTCCATCTCCAAGACGTTCTTTGGTTATTATACCATTACATATGCCTGTAAAAGTTTGAGTTTCTTTTGCTTTTGCGAAAGCGATCACTGTTTTAAACCTCGCAGTTCTATCAGATTGTACAGCAAGATTGATGAGTAATTTATTAATGTTATCTAAGTCGTTTTTTTGCTCTCCAGCATATCTTGCAGAATATACACCTGGTTCACCATTAAGAGCTTTTACTTCAAGACCTGTGTCATCTGCAAAACAATCATATCCATAGTTGTTTCTAACATAGTTTGCTTTTATAAGCGCATTTCCTTCTATCGTAGAGGCATCTTCTATAATATCTTCATCACAGCCTATGTCTGTAAGACTTAATAATTGAATATGAGAAGGAACGAGAAGTTGTACCTCTTTAAGTTTATTGAGGTTGTGAGTAGCAAAAACTATTTTCATAAAGTATGTATAAGATTAAGATACTAAACTAAAAATAGCAGCTCCATAAATAGCAAATCTTATAAAGCGCGCAAGACCAAAAATTGCCCAGTATTTAAAATCAAATTTTATCATTCCGGCAGCAAAGCTTGCGATAGCAAATGGTAGAGGTAATAAAGCCCCAACAAGAATGAGAAATCCACCCCATTTACGAGCATTTTTTAAATGTTTTACCATACGCACCTCAAGGTAATTATGTACAGCAGATATTTTAAGAGCAGCTCTACCAGAAAAATAAGATACAGCACCTCCTAAATAAGAAAGTAATGCAATGATCGATAAATATAAGATAGGGTTAGGAGTCTTATCAGACCAAGCAATAAATAATTCTGGTGGTATGATTCCAAAAATAGATTCTGAGACAAAGAAAAGAGTGAGAACTAAAGCATTTGAATAATTATCTATAACATATTGTAAAACATCATTAAGATCAATTACAAAATAGTGTATAGCCGCTATTATTGCCACCACTAAGATAATAGGAGGGATAGCTTTTTTTAGGGCGTCTTTAAGAAAAGAATAAAAACCAGTATACTTATAATACTGGTGCAAAAGCTGTAATCTATTTTTTTTGTTTGTTTTAGGATAACTCATTTCTTAATTGCAATATTCTCTCTTTACTTACAAAAATAACGTGTTTGTCTATTTTTTCCGAATCTTATAGTCATAAATATATCATAAACAGTTTTTAATAGATCTGCATTTATAATTTTTTACATTTTAATGAGAAAAACTATTTATTGGTGATGATAAGGTTCTCCTTTTAAAATGGTGTAGCCACGATAGAGCTGTTCTGTTATAAAGAGACGCACCATCTGGTGAGAAAAAGTCATTTCAGAAAGCGATACTTTTCCTTGCGCTTTATGATACACTTCTTCAGAAAACCCATAAGGACCACCTATTACAAATACAAGTGTTTTTATACCACTATTCATTTTCTTTTGTAAATAATTAGAAAACGAAACACTTGTAAATGTTTTTCCTTTTTCGTCAAAAAGAATAAGATGGTCGTAGCTTCCTATTTTTGATAAAATGAGATTTCCTTCTTTTTGCTTTTGTTCTTTCTCACTAAGGTGTTTTACATTTTTGATGTCAGGAATAATCTCAATAGTATATTTAATATAGTGATTAAGACGTTTACTGTAGTCCTCAATAAGTGATTGCAATTGTTTGCTATCTGTTTTACCTATGCAAAGGAGTTTAATATTCATATCACAAAAATACAAATCTAATACACAGAAACTATATGATAAGCTTTTCCTATTTTTACAATAAATAGTATATATGATTTCAAAAGCACAGTTTCAAAAAGAGATTGAAGGTATTATTTCAAATGCCATACGAGAAGACGTAGGTGATGGAGATCACAGTAGTCTTGCTTGTATTCCTGCAAGTACAATAGGAAAGGCAAAATTGCTTGTAAAAGATGAAGGGATTCTTGCGGGTTGCGCTTTCGCGAAAGCGGTATTTACATATGTAGACCCTTCACTTGAAGTAGAAGATATATTACAAGATGGAGATGCTGTACACTATGGTGATATTGCCTTTTATGTATCTGGATCTAGCCAAAGCATCTTAAAAGCTGAACGACTTGTGCTTAATGCAATGCAACGTATGAGCGCCATTGCTACTAAAACACATTTTTTTGTTAATCTTCTGGAAGGTACAAATACAAAAATACTTGACACTCGTAAAACAACACCAGGAATTAGAGCGCTAGAAAAATGGGCTGTAAAAATAGGAGGAGGAGAGAATCATCGTTTTGCACTTTATGATATGATAATGCTTAAGGATAATCATATCGATTTTGCTGGAGGCGTTACAAAAGCGATTCTAAAAACAGTAGATTATCTTAAAGCAGAGAATAGAGATCTTAAAATTATTGTAGAAGCCCGTAGTCTTAAAGAAATAGAAGAGATTTTAAAAAATCACAAACACGTGTATCGTATTTTGATAGATAACTTTAATTATGAAGATACTCGTAAAGCGGTTGCTTTAATAGGTGATAAGTGTCTTACAGAGTCTTCTGGAGGAATTAATGAAAAAACGATTAGAGAATATGCATTATGCGGGGTAGATTTTATATCGAGTGGAGCGCTTACTCACTCTGTTTATAATCTTGATTTGAGTCTTAAAGCAATCTAATGGCTTTTGGAAAAAAAATAAAAGATTGGATATTAAATTTTAAACTCTTTATTTGCTTATGTGCTATCCTTGACAAAATAGTGATCCCTGGTTTTGGGGGATTAACACTATTATATTTAATAAAAGCATATATAATAGGTATTCTAAAAGGAGCACTAGGATCTAGGGCAGGCTCTATTGCCTATAGCCTTTTTATGGCTATTTTCCCAGGACTTGTTTTTATGCTTAACTTGGTTCCGTATGTCCCTGTTGAAGAATTTGATAAAAAATTTATGGATTTTATATATGAGCTCATTCCCCCACAATCTTTAGGTTTTTTTCAACCTATTATTACAGATATATCTCAAAACGAACGAGCTGGTTTACTTTCAATAGCTGGGGTTTTGGCCTTATTTCTTACGGCAAATGGAGTAAATGCGATTTTTGGCGCTTTTGAAAACGCACATTATAATGAGATTAATCGTAATTTTTTTAGACAGTATTTTGTAGCATTATGTACAGCTATTATTCTGGCATTGTTGTTGGTTACTACTTTAGTAGTACTTATTTATTTTGAAGTTGCACTATATTTACTTAATGATAAATCTTTATTTAGTGATGGAACAAATATCACATTATTAAATGTTGGAAAAAACATTTTCTTGATTATAATGATTTATAGTATTGTAGCTACACTTTACTATTTTGGTACACAAGAAGGGAGAAAAAGTCGTTTTTTTTCTCCAGGAGCTTTAATGACAACTATATTATTTATGTTAACAACATCATTATTTGGTGTATACATCGATAATTTTAACAATTATAATGAGTTGTATGGTTCAATTGGGGCATTATTAATTACGATGCTTTATATTTGGTTAAACTCTAATCTCATTTTATTGGGATTTGATTTGAATGCAACACTTCGTAAATTAAAAGTTTTGCAAAATAAAAACTAATTTTAATTCATTAACAAACACACATATTATGAAGAAGTATTTTATTGCACTTGTTGCCGTTTTAAGTTTGACAGTTTCTCAAGCACAAACTGTTGTAGGTGATGCAACTTTACCTAATACTATGAAAACAGGAGATACAGACCTTGTACTTAATGGCGCTGGTATGAGAGAGAAAATAGTTTTTGACCTTTATGCTGGAGGATTATATCTTTCTAAAAAGAGTAAAAATGCTAGTGCTATTATCAATGCAGATGAGACAATGACTATTAAATTACACATTGTTTCAGGATTAGTATCTAGTAAAAAGATGATAAGTGCTGTAGATGATGGTTTTGATGCATCTATGAACGGAGATACTAGTGCTCTATCTAACGAAATAGAAAATTTTAAAGCACTTTTTAGTGATAAGATAGTAAAAACAAATGTTTTTGATATTTCATACGTAAAAGGAAAAGGCACTGTAGTCTATAAAGGAGGTAAGGAATTAGGAACTATAAAAGGGTTGGCATTTAAAAAAGCTTTATTTGGAATATGGTTAGGAGAAGACCCTGCAGACGACGATCTTAAAGAAGCAATGCTTAAAGGATAATTTTAAGTATATTTATATAGAATAAAACTACGGTAGACATTTTTGTCTGCCGTAGTTGTTTTAAGTAAGTATTTATGAAAAATCTTATACTTTTTATGATAACTATCTTTTGTTCAATTCAATTAGTTGGACAAAAAAAAGATGTTACAGGTACTTGGACTACTGTAGATGACAGTACAGGAGAGCATAAAGCAACGGTAGAGATTTATAAACGGGACGGAAAAGTATATGGAAAAGTAATACAAATTACAAGAGAATCTAGCCGCAATAACGTTTGTGATCTTTGTGAAGGAGAAGATAAGGATAAACCTGTTATAGGGATGGAGTTTATTAAAGACTTTTCGTTCAACAATGGGAAATATGAAGGTGGCACTATAACAGATCCAGGAAATGGAAAAACCTATCGATCTAAGATATGGCTAGATCCTGAAAATCCAGATCGTTTAAATTTAAGAGGGTATATACTTTTCTTTTATAGAACACAACAATGGATACGAGTTGAGTAAAAAAGTATGTATAAATACAATTATAACAACCGCTTTCTATAAAAGAGAGCGGTTTTTGTTTAATAGGCTTTCGCAAAAGCATAACTAATCCTATTTTTGATCATCTCACAGCTACTGTAATATGTTATACTTTATAAATGTTATTCTTCCTATTCCTGTAGAAAACACTTTTACCTATCGTGTTTCTGAGACAGAGTATGCATTTATACAACTAGGTATGCGTGTTGCCGTTCCTTTTGGAAAATCTAAAGTATATGCATCTATTGTAAAAGCAAAGCATACGGAAGCTCCTACGATTTATGAAGCAAAGGAGATACATCAAATTTTAGATGAACATCCTATTGTAACACAGAAACAGCTCAAGTTTTGGTCTTGGATCTCTTCATATTATATGTGTACAGAAGGAGAAGTGATGCGTGCCGCTTTACCCAAAGCATTTATGTTAGAAAGTGAGACAGTTATCAAGCTTAAAAGTGATGGTTTTGTTATTGATGAACTAGAGCTTAAAGATGATGAGTATCTTATTTATGAAGCATTACAGAGTAAATCTGAGCTTAAGGTACAAGAAGTAATGGAGATTCTTGATACAAAAAAAATATTGCCTTCTATACAATATCTTATAGATCAGGGAGCTGTAGAAATGCAAGAAGAGATATATGAAAAGTATATCCCTAAACTTGTAAAGTTTATCACACTTTCCTCAGACTATGAAGGAGAGCATACTTTTAATAAACTACTTGAAGATTTATCCAGAGCACCAAAACAACGAGAGATGGTGCTTAGTTTTTTTTCGCTTAAAGCGAAAACTAATAAACCCATTTCATCAAAAGAATTACAGAAAGTATCTGGAGCTACCACAGTACAACTCAATGCACTTATTAAGAAAGGTGTTTTTCAAATTTATGAGAAACAACAAGATAGAGTAGGGTATGAGGGAGAGGTCTACATAACAAAAACACTCAATAATCATCAAGAACTAGCCTATAATGAGATTAAAACACAATTTGAGGTAAAAGATGTAGTCTTATTACACGGTGTTACTGCTTCTGGAAAAACTGAGATTTATGTACAAATCATAGAAGAGTTACTTGCTCAAAAAAAAGGGCAGATTTTATATCTATTACCCGAAATAGCTTTAACAACGCAGCTTATATCAAGGCTTCAAATTTATTTTGGAGAAAAAGTTGCAATTTTTCATTCAAAATACTCAGTAAATGAGCGTGTTGAAGTATGGAATAATGTGCTTAAAAAGTATGATAAAGCTCAAGTTATCATAGGAGCAAGGTCTGCATTATTATTGCCGTTTCAAGATTTACAGTTTATCGTGGTAGATGAAGAACACGAATCTAGTTTTAAACAATATGATCCTGCTCCCAGATATCAAGCTCGTGATAGTGCTATTGTACTTGCAGCGATGTTTAAGGCTAAGGTGCTATTAGGCTCTGCAACTCCTTCCTTAGAAAGTATATATAATGTACAAACCAATAAATATGGTTGTGTACAGCTTAAACATAGACACGGTAACATTTTATTACCAGATATCAATCTAGTAGATATAAAGGAGAAGATGAAAAAAAGAGAAATGACAGGCCATTTTTCTGATACTCTTTTACGAGCGATAACAGATGCATTAGAGCTAGGAGAGCAAGTAATACTTTTTCAGAACAGACGTGGTTTTTCTCCTATATTAGAATGTACTACTTGTGGTCACGCACCACAATGTCCTAATTGCGATGTAAGTCTTACTTATCATAAATATCGAGCACAATTGCGATGTCATTATTGTGGTTATAATATTGCATTACAAAAAAAATGTTTGGCTTGTGGTAGTTCAGAGCTTACTACAAAAGGTTTTGGGACAGAACAAATAGAAGCAGAACTTAAAGAGTTATATCCAGATCGAGTTATCTCGCGTATGGATTCTGACACCACACGTGGTAAATATGGTTTTGAAAAGCTTATTACGGCTTTTGAACAAGAACAAATAGATATTTTAGTAGGTACTCAAATGCTCACAAAAGGGCTAGATTTTAGAAATGTTTCTTTAGTGGGAATTATGAATGCAGATAGTATGCTCAATTTTCCAGATTTTAGAGCGCACGAACGCAGTTATCAATTAATTGCTCAAGTTTCGGGTAGAGCAGGCCGTACAGAAAAGCAAGGAAAAGTATTGGTACAAACCTACAACCCATATCATCAAATTTTACAGCAAGTCTCTGCAAATAAATTTGATGAAATGATTAAGGAGCAGCTAGAGGAGCGACATACTTTTAAATACCCACCTTTTTATAGATTAATAAGAGTTTCACTAAAACATCGAGATTATCAAAAAATAGAAGAAGCAAGTATATGGCTAGCAAAAGCATTAAAGCAAACACTTGGATCTGAAGCTGTATTAGGCCCAGAAACACCATCTATCGCTAGAATACGTAATCAATACCGTCGCAATGTGATGATTAAAATAAATCGTACTCAAAACTTATCTCAAACTAAAAAGGCTGTAAAACGTGTAGTAACAAGTTTTAACGCAATCTCACAATATCGCAGTGTACGTCTTATTATAGATGTAGATTGTTATTAATAGATCATATTTAACTTGGTCTATTTATTCAACTCTAAGATTAATAGGAATCAAAAAATAGGTATCTATAGGTTCTCCATTTTTCATAGCTGGTTGTTCTGCTTTGGGTATAGATTTCATAATTCTTAATACTTCGTCTTCTAACTCGATTCTTGTAGAGCGTGCTATTAGATTATCTATCTTACCTAATTTGTTTATTCTAAAATGAACAGCGATGGTTTTAACTCCACTAGATAATGCTAATTGGTATACAAGGTTTATATTGAATTTTCTAGAAATTTCTTTTTTAAATATTTTATTTAAACAATTTGTGCTTTCATTAATTGATATTAAATCTGAACAGTTGGGATATATAGGGTTACTGTCTATTCTTATAAATTCTTTAATTTGAGGTTCATAATTATCTATAGGAATTAATTTTTTTTCTTCAATTTTGAATGCAAAAGTTTCATTGCTATATGATTCTCCAGGATTACCTATAATGTCAAAACGTGGTATTATTTGAGGAAAATTTTCTAAAATGTCAATAAATTTTTTTGGAGTATAATCAGAACTGGTTTTTAGGTTTGATTTGGTTAGTATTATGTTACCTGATTTGTCAAAAAATAGCTTAGAGTATACTTCTATAGTATCTGATTTTGATTTTTTGATAAGTTTTTTTTTAATTTTCTTATCTATATTGTTTGCAATAAATGATAGCATTTTCTTTTTAAAGCAATCATTGTTTGTAACCATTTGTCCACAGTCTTTAAGGGCAATAACATCTTCTTTGAAGAGGCTTTCTTGAGAGAAAACAAAATTGAATGTAGATAAAAATACTATTAAAAAAAGTCTGTTTTTCATTAAAAATAGATTAAATATAAATAGGAAATTAGGATAAGGAGTTTTTGAATAAAAAAAGTCCCATTCAAAGAATGAGACTTTTTTATTATATTTTTTATTTAAGCAGATAGTGCTTCTATTAGCTCAGTTTTTTTATGTCTCGAAAGAGGGATCTTTTCTCCTTCGATCTCAATATTTCTACTATTGTATTTATCAACTTTATCTATATTAATAATATATGATTTATGAATACGCATAAAACGTTCTGGTGGTAATTGAGCAACAAAAGACTTCATTGTTGCAAGTACGATTATAGGATCGTGTACAGTTACTAATTTTACATAATCTCCAAGAGCAGTAATGTATTTGAGCTCATTAAGCATTACTTTCTTTTTCTTGAGATTGCTTTTTACGAAGATATAATCATCATCTTCTACAGCACCTTCTGTTTTAAGTTTATGCAAGCTTAGCGCTTTGTATACCGCATTTGTAAAGCGGTCTTTGGTAAGAGGTTTACGTAAATAATCTATCGCATTATAGTTAAAAGCTTTGTACGCATATTTTGTTTTGCCAGTAACAAATATAATTTGTGGTTTATGTATAAGATCATCAAGAAGATCAAAACCAGAGAGTATAGGCATCTCAATATCCAAGAATATAAGATCTACCTTTGTGTCTATAAGTCCATTTTTTGTTTCAATGGCATTATTATATTCGGCAACTAATCGTAAGTTAGGATGATCATTTATCATCTTTACTATGGCAAGTCTTTGTAGGCTAGAATCATCTACTACAGCACAATCTAAAAGTATTCCTTCCACAATTTCTTTATATTAATTAAATTTAATCTTCAACAAATTTAAACAAATAGAGTTGATTAAACAACAAAAAAGTGACTTTCATCGGATATTTGAGTAATTTATCGATATATTGTTAATAACTCTCAATTCATATTAAAACGAGAGCATCGATGTTCTAGATTCTAACTTTTTTGTTTGTTTTAATTTTATGTAAGATCTATCTATTTTTTTGTGAAGCCCTATAAAACCTATATATGAGACTTAATTATGTTTTGTAAAAAATATAGTGCAATAGTGTGTTTAAAGAACAAAAAAATTACTATTTTTGCACTCATTTTAAATTAAAATCATAGTATTATGAACCATTATGAAACTGTTTTCATCTTGAATCCCGTTTTATCTGAAGACCAGATAAAGGAAACAGTTAAGAAGTACGAAGACTTTCTTAAAGAAAAGGGTGCTAAGATGATTAGTAAAGAGGATTGGGGCTTAAAGAAGCTTGCATATCCTATCCAAAACAAGAAAAGCGGTTTTTACCACTTACTTGAATTTACTGTTGATGGACAAGCTATCAATGATTACGAACTAGCTTTTAGGCGTGATGAGCGTGTTATGCGTTACCTTACTGTAGCTATGGACAAACACGCAATCTCTTGGGCAGAACGCCGTCGTGAAAAACTAAAAAAGCAAAAAGCGTAAGTTATGGCATCTTTACAACAACAAGCAAAAGGAAAAAAGGATGGAGATATCAGATATCTTACTCCTCTTAATATAGAAACAAACAAGCAAAAAAAATACTGTCGCTTTAAAAAGTCTGGTATTAAGTACATAGACTATAAAGATGCAGACTGGCTTGCAGGTTTTGTAAACGAGCAAGGTAAATTATTACCTCGTCGTCTTACAGGAACTTCTTTAAAGTATCAACGCAAAGTGTCTGTAGCAGTAAAGCGTGCACGTCACCTTGCATTAATGCCTTATGTAACAGATTTATATAAATAGAAACTAGATAATAAGATGGAACTTATATTAAAGAAGGACGTTGAGAATCTAGGATTTGCAGACGATATCGTAGAAGTAAAAAATGGATACGGAAGAAATTTCCTTATTCCTAATGGTCACGCAGTACTTGCAACACCTAGTGCAAAGAAAGTACTTGCAGAAAACCTTAAGCAACGTGCTCACAAAGAGCAAAAAGTTGTAGGTGACGCTCAGAAACTAGCAGATAAACTTAACGGACTTGAAGTTAAGATTACTGCAAAGACAGGAGATGGAGATAAACTTTTTGGATCTGTAACAAATGCAGACCTTGCAGATTACCTTTCTAAGGAAGGTGTATCTATAGACAAGAAATTTATCGCTATAGCTGGTAATACAGTAAAGCGCTTAGGTAACTATGAAGCAAAAGTACGTTTTCACAGAGATGTGGTAGCAACACTTCCTTTTGACGTAGTTGCAGATGCAAAAAAATAAATCTTAAGTCACTATATCATAAACCGTTCTTATTTTTGTAAGAACGGTTTTTTTATGAAATCTATTTTAAAATACGCTTTTGCGAAAACAACATCTCAATGAAGTATCTAAGACTCACAAAAGAACAACTAGAAGAACTCCATCCAGAATTTATAAACTTTCTAGCTACACAATCTATAACAGCCGATGAGTGGGCAACTATAAAAGAGAAGCAACCACTAGTAGCTGAAGAAGAAATAGATGTATTTTCTGATATAGTGTGGGAAGGAGTTCTTACAAAAGCACAATATCTAGAGCATATATCTCCTAACCAGATGCATCTTTTTCACCTGCGAGAAAACAATATGGCCCTCATTGCAGTAAAAATAAATAAACAGGATATAGATATAACCACTACCGAAGGCTATACTTGGCTTAAACAAAATCTAGGAGATGAAGCTGTTGTTTTTATGAGTGCAAGCAAAGACTATAGTGAAGACCCTAATGCAGATAAGTTTAAACTCATAAAAGAAGGAGCAAACATTACTAAAGGAGATCTCTATAAGTGGTTTGAACGCTTTGTAGATGTAAAGTAGTATATGTAACTTGCAGTAACCTAATAATAAGATAACTCTAATGAAAAGATTAATGATTGTATTTTGCCTTATTACTACTCTTTCTTTGAGTGCTCAAAATACTTTCTAATAACAAGGAAGAGGAAAAATTAATTAAACAAGATTCTTTATCTGATGAAATAAAAGGTTGCTTAAAGACTTTTGAGAATCTTAGGGTTTATTTGAGAGAACAACGATATGATGATGTAATCTCTTTGTTTACTCTTGAGATACAGTATTATTTAAAGTTAATACAAAAAGATGAAGAGCAATTTACAGCCTGAACTCAAGCTTGGACCTATGAAAAAAACACCTATGAAAAATAGGTATCAGAAATAAAGAATGGGAGAGGAGTACATCTTTTTGGGTTTGAAGAGGACGAATGGAGAATTGATGAGAAATAGATTGTTCTTTAATAAGTTACAATATTATGTTTAACTATCTGCTATACAATGTACATTCACAATGGAAAGTCAATTAAATACAGAGCAGCGAGTACAAAACAGAGTAACACGAAGTTATCTTGATGTAAATACTCAACTTGAGCATTTTGCGATTATTTCATATAAAGTTCCGTTACATAAAATAGCACATTTAATTCCAAAACCTTTTAAACTCTGGACCTATACAGAAAATGGAGAAGAATATGCATTAGTGAGTGCAGTACCCTTTAAGGATAAAGATTTTTCATTTTATAGAATTTCAAGATTTCCTAAATTTAAATTCTTTCAGACCAATTTTAGAACATATATCATAGATCAACGCGATAATAGTCATTGTGCTTGGTTTTTTGCCACCACATTAGGCTCTATAACTTCTATTATTCCAGAAAAGGTATGGAAAATGCCTTGGAAGTTTGCCACATATACATCTAGTTTTAAGAAAAAAAATGATTTTTATTCTGAATATAAAATAGATTTTAAATCAAAAATGGGTGATGGTAAGATTGATATTAAAAGTACAGGAGAGGAAGTAAAACTATTAGAAGGTTTTAAAAATATGGAAGAACAAATTCATATTTTGACACACCCGGTCGTTGGGTATTATATTATTTCAAATAAAGAATTAGGAACTTACGAAATCTGGCATCCAAGAATAGATGTAAAAGAAGGGAAGGCTACTCAACTATATTTTGAATTATTTGAACAACTTGGTTTTCTTTCAAAAGAGGAGATGAATACCCCTCATTCGGTTTTAATAACACCTAATATAGAATTTGATATTCTTCTTCCTCCTAGAAGAGTATCAAATATTGATAGTGATATATTTAATATTTAGTAAATGCTTTACTTTTATAAAAGTGTATTTAAAAAAAATAAGCTCTCCTAATCCTCAACTTAGCTTTCTTTAAACGCTTATTATCTAAATTATCTATAAGTGCTCCAGCTATTTTTTTATGCACAGTGACAAAAGGCTATGCTTTTTACTCCATATTAGGTAACTGGTGTTACGCAATTGTAGGCTTCCCTTTTTTGAAGACTTACCCTTTTTTACACAGTGTTTAAATTAACAAAATGTTTTTCAAAAGGGCTAGCCCTTTTGAAAAAATCGTTTAAAAGTTCGTTCGGGCTCTTCCTGTCAAGTGATTTATGCGGGTGATATTGATTATAATCTTCCCTAAAGACTTCGGACTGTGCTTTTACTTCGTCTAAATTTCTGAACAAATAGG
>CALKZS010000115.1 GCA_938002835.1 uncultured Dokdonia sp.
GGCTCTATGTCAAATATAGTGGGTAATCGAATTTGAGTTTTCCGCAGGTAAAGTATATCATATTGATAAAGTTCTCTGTATTTCTATATCCTCTAGCTCTTTTTTTTGCTAGTTGTATTTTAGAGTTCAGTCCTTCTAGTATGCCATTATTTATTTTACTTTCAATATAATTAATGATTCCGCTCCAGTGAGCTCTTATCGTATTTGCAGCTTTTATGAATGGCTGTATTCTGGATTCATCCACCATATCGCACCAGAAAGCTAGATATCCTTCAGCCTCCTCTTTATCTTTCATATCCCAGAACTCCATAAAGAGCTGTTTTAATCTGTATCCTTCCCCCAGTCTAGGATAGTACTCCAACAAGAGATCTCTCTCCTCTTGTAGTTTAGGGGTGAGTTTGCTTTTAAGCAACGTATATTTATGCCCTTTAAGTAGCTGATTTCCCTGCCGTTCTAATTTTCTTAGCTCGTCCATAGCTTTGTTGAGTTCTTTGACCACGTGGAACTTATCAAAGGTCACAGAGGCACCTGATAGATAGTCTCTACATCCAGCTATGAATGCTGGGGACATATCAATACAGACCTGTTTAACCTTACTTACATCTACCTCTTTTGCTTCAAGGTATTCAATGCTCTTTTCTATACAGTGAGCGTCTTTTCCCTGACAAGCATAGAGAACCCTACGTTGTTCTAAGTCTACCATAGTGGTCACATAATGGTGACCTTTTTTAGTGGAGGTCTCATCAAAGCCTAGCTGTTCAAGGTTTTCTATTTCATCTGCGTTGTGCGCCTTGGATATCCAGTAATTAAAAACCCTCCATAATCGATTGGGATACACATCTACTATTTTAGCAGCTTTACTTACAGGCATTTCATTCTCAATCAATAACAGAGAGAAGGCCTCAAAAAGAAGGGTAAAACCACTGTTGGGACGTGCCCAAGGAACAGTTTGAGTCTTGATCAAACCATTAGATTGTTTGACCCTAGGGACTTTAGCGTGCAAATAACAATTATGCTGAAAAAAATTAAGATGTTGCCAACTACGTTCAACCGTATCGTGGGCTGTTGATGAGTTACCTTCTCCAGTGGGAAAATGAAAACCCTTTGTAAAACCAAGATAAATATCAAGACGAGAATTTGACTTGTCAAACGTAATCTCTTTAATAAACCAAGGATCTTCTAATCCAAGTGCGAAAGTGAAAATTTCTTTTGAGTTCATAGAATTCAAAATTAACAAGAAATCAATTACCCACTACAAACGACATAGAGCCGAAATTAAAGGGTAGAAGTCCAAGAAAACTTCAACAAGAGTTTCCTGAATTACAAAAGAAATATTGGGGTAGACATTTTTGGGGCATAGGATATGGTTGTTGGAGTACGGGTAATATTACTGATGAGATGGTTAATGAATATTTAGAGCATCATCGAAGACCAAATGATGGTAATGCAACGAATTTTATAATTGAGAAATGACCTTGGGGTGACTTTAAGTCACCAGCCCGAACCTATGGACTTTAAATACATAGTGGTTCAGTTTTCTTTAAAGAGTAATTTATTATGTTTTCTATTTTTTAATACAATCAAATATGCTTTTTTATGGCTTATATTTGCATCCTACTTAATAGTCTATGAAGAACATTCGTAATTTTTGCATTATTGCTCATATAGATCACGGTAAAAGTACACTAGCAGATCGTTTACTAGATGCAACTGCTACAGTTACAAAGCGTGAAGCTCAAGCACAGTTACTTGATAGTATGGACCTTGAACGTGAGCGTGGTATTACTATAAAATCTCACGCTATACAGATGGAATATATATATAAAGGTGAAGAATATATACTTAACCTTATAGATACTCCAGGTCACGTAGATTTTTCTTATGAAGTATCTCGAAGTATTGCTGCTTGTGAAGGAGCTCTTCTTGTAGTTGATGCTGCACAAAGTATCCAAGCTCAAACGATATCAAATTTATATTTGGCTCTTGAAAATGATTTAGAGATAATACCTGTTCTTAATAAGATAGATTTGCCTAGTGCAAATCCAGAAGAAGTAACAGATGATATTGTAGATTTATTGGGATGTGAGGCAGAAGAAGTTATTCCGGCTTCTGCAAAAACAGGTATAGGTATTGAAGATATTTTAGCAGCTGTGATAGAACGTATTCCTGCGCCAAAAGGTAGTCCAGATGAACCTTTACAGGCTCTTATTTTTGATAGCGTATACAATCCTTTTAGAGGAGTAGAAACCTATTTTAGAGTCATAAATGGAAGTATTCGTAAAAATCAACAAATAAAATTTGTAGCTACAGGAAATACATATGGGGCTGATGAAGTGGGAACTCTAAAACTTACACAGACACCTAAAAAAGAAATAAATGCTGGAGATGTAGGATATCTTATTACAGGTATTAAAGATGCAAGAGAGGTAAAAGTAGGAGATACTATTACAGATGCTAAAGCACCAACTCAAAATGCTATAGAAGGATTTGAGGATGTAAAACCTATGGTATTTGCTGGTATTTACCCTGTAGATACAGAAGACTATGAAGAGCTACGAGCTTCTATGGAAAAACTGCAACTTAATGATGCTTCATTAGTTTTTGAACCAGAAAGCTCTGCAGCACTTGGATTTGGTTTTAGATGTGGTTTTTTAGGAATGTTACATCTTGAAATTATACAAGAAAGATTAGAACGTGAGTTTGATATGACAGTTATTACTACAGTACCTAACGTATCATATCACGCATTTACACATAAACATCCAGATGATATTATTCTGGTAAATAACCCATCAGATCTTCCAGACCCATCTTCTATGAATCGTGTAGAAGAGCCTTTTATTAAGGCAACGATTATAACAAAGTCTGATTTTGTAGGGCCAGTTATGTCGCTTTGTATAGAAAAACGTGGGCAGATTGTGAGTCAAACATATCTTACTACAGAGCGTGTAGAGCTAACCTTTGATATGCCTCTGGCAGAGATTGTTTTTGACTTTTATGATCGTTTAAAAACGGTATCAAAAGGATATGCTTCCTTTGATTATTCTCCTATAGGAATGCGTGCTTCAAAACTTGTTAAAGTAGATGTACTCCTCAATGCTCAGCCAGTAGATGCCCTTTCTGCGTTGTTACATCAGGATAATGCATATGACATAGGGAAACGTATGTGTGAGAAATTACGTGAGTTAATACCAAGACAACAATTTGATATTCCAATACAGGCTGCAATAGGTGCTAAGATTATTTCTCGGGAGACTGTAAAAGCACTTCGTAAGGATGTGACAGCAAAATGTTATGGAGGTGATATTTCGCGAAAGCGTAAACTTCTCGAAAAACAGAAAAAAGGGAAAAAACGTATGCGTGCTGTTGGGAATGTAGAAATACCACAAGAAGCATTTATGGCAGTACTTAAATTAAATGATTAAGTATACCATTTATAAAAATATCAAGGCTCAGAAAATATTATATTTTCTGAGCCTTTTTTAATGTTTAGGTTTTATTAAATTTAATATCAATTATAGAGGTAGTCATTTACATACATATCTTTAATGCAAATAAATATGTTTTATTATGGATATTTTTAAAGGTCAAAATCTTCTAGAGTTCTCTGATCGGTTCAAAACGGATCTAGATTGCAAGGAATATCTAGCATCAATTAAGTCAAAAAAAGACTTTATATGTACTAGATGTAATCATACTGCATATCAAAAGCGCAAGGGTTTTGCTAGACATTGTAATATATGTAACCATATTGAATCTGCTACGGCAAATACGTTATTTCATAAGGTTAAATTTGGGGTTAGAAAAGCTTTTTTTATCTGTTTTGAAATGGCAACCTCTACTAAAAGTTTATCAGCAAGTTATATGTCTGTTCGTTATGGTGTTACTGAAAAAATGGCTCGACTTTTTATGCATAAGGTTAGAGAAGCAATGTCTTCAAGTGGTAATAACCCTATGGATGGGAATGTTCACGTGGACGAATTTGTCCTTGGAGGAAAGGATCAAGGTAAAGTAGGAAGGAGCTATGATGCTAAGAAAAAGAAAGCTATCACAGCTGTAGAACTTACAGAAGACGGAAAAGTTAAGAGAATGTATGCTATGAAAATTGAGGATTTCTCTGCACAATCATTGCAATACATATTTGTAAACCACATAAGTAGAGATGTTAAAGTGACAACTGATAAATGGAGAGGATATAGACCTATAGCTAAAGCCTATGACATTACTCAAATAGAAAGTAATAAAGGACTCAACTTTAAAGCACTTCACACAATGATACATCAAGTGAAATCGTGGATAAGAACAACATATTCTTTGGTCAGTGATGATAATCTAAACAGATATTTTAATGAATTTTGTTTTAGAATTAATAGATCACAGAGCAAATCAACTATATTCAATAATCTAATAACAAAAATGGTCATAGCTGATAAAATAAACCAATCAGAATTAATATGTAATTAACTACTAACCTCTATTAATTTTAATATCAATTATACTATAATGGAATACCCACTTATTACTTCTAAGGAGTTATATGAATTGTTAAATGATAATACTCATCTTATTTTATTAGATGCAAGTAGAGTGTTTGATAGTAACCATACTATTGAAGGGGCTATTCATTTTGATATAAAAAATGAGTTTAGTGATACTTCAAATGATTTGCCTAATACACTTCCTAGTCAAGAATATTTTCAAGCTCAATGTCGTAAGATAGGAGTTAATCAAAACTCAAAGATTGTCGTTTTTGATAATGAAGGGATTTTTACAAGTCCAAGGGTGTGGTTTCTATTTAAAACTTTTGGTCACAAGGATGTATGTATTTTGGATGGAGGCTTGCCAGATTGGGAAGTACATCATTTTCCAGTAGCAAGTCCAAAAAAGCAATTTATTACTGGAAACTTTATAGCTCAGTTTAACCCTTCTTATGTAGCTTCATATAATGAAGTGGTTCACAATATAGAGACACAAGATTGTATTTTAATAGATGCAAGATCTTCAGGGAGATTTTTAGGGGAGTTGCCAGAGCCAAGAGCTCATTTACGAAGTGGTCATATTAAAAATGCAATTAATCTTCCATATACTTTTGTGGTTGAAAATGGAAAATTTAAAAGTAAAAAGATATTAAAAGAGATTTTTGAATCTTTAGATCTTAAGAATAAATCTGTCATTTTTAGTTGCGGTTCCGGTATTACTGCGTGTATTATTTTAGTGGCTTTTGTAATTGTAAATGAGAAAATACATTCAGTTTATGACGGTTCTTGGACAGAATGGGCAAATAAAAACAGCTTATTTTTATCATAAGAAAAAAAATTGTATCAAAAAACGCACTAAATTTTCTAGATCATCGACGAAAGGTATTTAATCTTCGATTTAAATTATTAAAAGAAAAAATATAGCTGCTATATTAGAGTTTACCTACTGTTTGTCAGGTGTGTATCATTTTTTTATCACTATTTTTACAATAATCAAATAAAAGATTTGTTTATATTTGCGTAAGCCTGTAGGTGAAAAATATTTAAGACTGTTGTAATTGACTTTTAAATAATCAATTATGATTTGGGGTGAAAGCCAGGCATTAGTGCTTGGCTTTCTTTATTTTACAAATAGCTTTTACAAAAACTATTTGAAAATATGTATGATAAAAAATAGTATTGTCTTTTATACTTCCTAATTAACGTGAGTTCGATATAAGAAACAAGATAATTATTTGATTATCAAGTGTTTTATATCTTTATTACTTGTTGTTTATTGAAATATAAGTCAGATTTTTACTTTTTTAGTTAATTAAAACTCATTTTTTATAATCAAAGTAAGCTTGTAAGTTGATTTATTTTATAACTAATTGATATACAGTAAGTGTTATATCGAACTCACGTTAATTATCCATTCACTAAAAAAAAATAGCCATTCACTAAATTTCTTTTTGCAGGGTGTTCATTTCAAATAATTTTATCTCAATATTTTAAATGAATCCTAACTTAAAAGTGAAAATCAATGAGACGTTTTCTATTTATCTATTTTATTAGCTTGGGCATCTTATCTGCTCAGAATTATTTGCCTGAGCCAGATCTTGAAAGCTGCGATAATCCTATCTGTCCACTCATTAGGTCTGTAGGTAAAATACAATGAAATAGCCTAGATAGAGCTGCAACAGTTGCTGATATGATAGGAAAAGCAAATAATGAACTAGATTGTTCAAAAAGTAATGCTCCTTGGAATTGTAATCTAGGAAAATGGGTGTCAGATTTATTACCTTGTTTATATCATCCTTCAACTCCACAAGGTTCATTATGTACTGATGATCAACCTGATAATGCTGAGCCTACAGAGCCAACACCTACAGAGCCTAATCCAGATGACCCTCCTCAAGATCCACCTAGCCAGATACGGATACAGTACAAGGAGAATCTCTATACATCAATCCTTCTGCAAAGATATTGTCTTGGTCTTGGGGTACATCTCAGTCCAATTTTTCATCAGAAACTCTTATTAAAGAAGTATCTGAAATGAAAAAAGGAAATATATTAGGAAGTAATAAATATGGTTATAAATTGCTTAAACATTCGGCATATTATATGTCTAAAAATAACAAAAACATCATCTTATTTATGACTCTAGTACATAAAAAAGGACAAACATTAGGTAACCCTACAATTATTACCACAGGCAAAGGGTTTTTCCTAATGGATATGGCTTCAAAAACTAAAAAATGGCTTAAGAAATAAATCTAATTTTAAAATCTATGATTTCATAGAGGTTCTTTATTTATAGGGATTGTAAATTGCACATAGTTTACATTTTAGCAATTCAACTCACCTTTTTTGATTTATAGAGGTTTATCTAAAATTGCTTCTAATTACATTGATTAAATATTTTATTGTAATGAAATCAAAAATTATTTTTGCTTTGTTGGTGTGTATTTATGCTTTCGCGAAAGCGCAAGTAATTATAGGAACAACAACGCCTCAAGCTCAACTTTGATATACCAGCATCAAGTCAAGTATCTCCTACAGCGTTAGATGGTATACTCATTCCAAGAGTTGATGAGTTTCCTACAGGGATTACAGTTGCTCAAGACGGGATACTGGTATTTGTAAGAGGAAATGGGACATCTTTCAGAGGGTTTTATTTTTGGGATAGTACAATCACAAATTGGGTATTAGTGAATGTAGGTACATCTGTAATAGCTATAAATGATTTATTAGACGGTAAAACAGATACTGGAAATAATTCTGTCTTTCTTGGTTTTAATGCAGGTTTGAATGATAACGATACGTTAATTTTTAATACTGGTATAGGTGCAAATAACTTATTGAACGTGAGTTCGATATAAAATTTACTGTATATCAATTAGTTATAAAATAAATCAACTTACAAGCTTACTTTGATTATAAAAAATGAGTTTTAATTAACTAAAAACGTAAAAATCTGACTTACATTTCAATAAACAACAAGTAACAAAGGCATAAAATGCTTGATAATCAAATAATTATCTTGTTTTC
>CALKZS010000116.1 GCA_938002835.1 uncultured Dokdonia sp.
TTTTGGAGGGATAAAACGATGGTTTAATGGAGCAACGGCAAGATATAGAGGTATCAAAAAAATGCACACTCAAAACCTAATGGAGGCGATGTCTTATAATTTGTACAGAAGCCCAGGGATACTTGCGTCTAATTCTAAAAAATAAGCCTTAAAAACACTCATTTATGCCCTAAAATGAAATTGAAAAATCGACTAAGTTTTGAACAAAAAAAATAAAAAATTTCCTAGTCTAACTAACCTTTTGCAACGGTCTCTAAATATACGAAATATATGCGGCATCACATAGCTATTTTGGTGTAACAAGCTAAAGAGATGGATAGAGAATACTTTTTGGGGAGTCTCTACAAAATATCTTCAAAATTATTTGAATTGGTATAAGGTTAAAGAGAGGCTTAAAAAAATGAACAATAAAGCAAATGCTTTTAAAGAGATGATACTCAGTACAAGAGCAATAGAAAACTTCCTGAAGATTAATGATAATTATTTAGAGCTAATAACATAGCTAGTATAAACTAAAGTCATCTGTAATAATATTTTATATCGACACAAACATCGTTTTTAAGACTAGTCATATAATTATATTATTTTTGCATAATCTTATAGATTTATACATATGAAACAGATCGTAGTTGTTTTTTTAATTTTAGTAAGTTATAGTATACAAGCTCAGGGATTTGGTAGAAATACAGGTAGAAGGGGAAATTCTATACCTCAAGCTCCTACTGGGCAATCTGCTCCAGAAAGACCCGATGCAAGTCTTATAAGTATTGAACGTAGTGATATGTATGCAGAGCTGTTAGGAATAGATGTTTTTACAAAAGAAGTACTTAAAAGCTATTTAAAAGACTATTATGCTACAGCGATCAATATAAGTTATGATCAAGAAATGCCTCTTAAAGACAAGCAAGAAAAAATAGAATTAGAAAAGAAAAAACTAGAGAAATCACTAGGAGATATATTTAATGAAGAGCAAGTAGAACGTATAATGAGAGAAGAAGAGACAGGAGCAGAGGGGAAAAAATATAAAAAAGAAAAACGCAAGAAAAAACGTAAAAAAAATAAAGATTCTGATAACTAATATTCAAAATCTTATTTTACATATATTAAGAAGAGCATCTGTTATAGATGCTCTTCTTTTTTAGTAGCTTTATCTATAAATCATAGATTATGAGAATTTTTATACTATTACTATTTGTGCCATTATGTATTGTACAAGGTCAGATATTATCAGAACGAGATCGTGCTAAGGTTGTTAATGAGATTTTAGAAGATAGATTTAATAATTTATTGCCATCATTAATGGATCGAGCAGAGATTGATATGTGGGTTGTGATCTCAAGAGAATATAATGAAGATCCAGTTTTGAAAACAATGCTACCTGCTACTTGGCTCAATGCACGAAGAAGAACCATACTTGTATTTTATAGAGATAAAGAGCAAAACACTATAGAAAAACTAGCTGTAGCCAGATATAATGTAGGAAAGAGTATCACTTCCGCCTGGAATAAAGAGAAACAACCAGATCAATGGCAAGCACTTATAGATATTATTAATGATCGTAACCCTGAAAAGATAGGACTTAATTATTCAGATCATTTTGGACTTGCAGACGGTATTGTGCGTACAGATTATGATACTTTTATCTCACATTTATCAAACGTTCAAAAAAAGAAAGTTGTCTCTGCTCAACATCTCGCTATAGGATGGTTAGAAACTAGAACAACACTAGAGATGCAATATTTTGAGCAGCTAGCAGATCTTACACATAAGGTAATTGCAAACGCTTTTAGTAGTAAAGTAATCACACCAGGAGTGACCACAACAGATGATGTAGTATGGTACTTACGCCAGCGAGTTACAGATATGGGGTTAGAAACTTGGTTTCACCCATCTATAGATATACAACGATCTGAAGAAAAATTAGAAAGTCATATAGTTTCATTTTCTAATAGATCAGAAAGCAAGGTTATACAAAAAGGAGATTTATTGCATTGTGATTTTGGAATTACCTATTTACGTCTCAATACAGATTGCCAGCAACACGCTTATGTACTTAAAGATGGAGAGAAGGCAGCTCCAGATTATCTAGTAAATGCATTTAAAGATGGTAATGCAGTACAAGATATATTTACCTCAAATTTTAAAACAGGAAGTACAGGAAATCAGATTTTATTAAAATCACTAGAAGAAGGACGAGATAAAGGATTTGTTCCAGCTATTTATACGCACCCGCTCGGTTTGTACGGTCACGCAGCAGGACCTACTATCGGAATGTGGGATTCTCAAGGAGGTGTTCCCGGTACAGGAGATTATCCATTGTATGAAAATACTGCATATGCGATAGAGCTTAACACTAGAGTAACCATTCCTGAGTGGAAAAAAGACATACGTATTATGTTAGAAGAAGCAGGTTTTTGGGGTGAAAATGGATTTAAATATATCTCAAGAAGACAAGAAAAACTTCTGTTGGTAGAGTAGAATTGTGTTTTTATGCTTTCGCGAAAGTTTATAAAAATACTCATAGAGATACTTTTATAAATTAAAAAACTGCGTTTTGTTTAAAACAATAATATATTTTACACTCTTTAAAAATATATTATTAATAGAAATGATTATTATTATTAAATCCCAAAAAAGCACATAGAACTATAACGTAAAGACAAAATAATGAGTTTGTTATAAAAAAAATACCTAGTTTTAACTGTATATAGAACTAATAATAACCTATCATTATGGCATTACAGACAACTACTCAAATATATATATCTGGAACACCTATATTATCTTATGTAAGACTAGAACTTGTACAAGAGATAGATGCACATCACGATCTAGAATTAGCTTGTAGAAGAGATGTTATAGAGCAATTATCCGAAGATTTAATAGGAGATAGTAAAGAATATCTAGGTTCAACCATTACAATTCAGATAAGTGCAGGTTCTGAACTTGAAGGTTACAAAGAGTTAGAATTTAAAGGTGTTGTCACTAGAATTAAAGGGAGCAAAGGAGCTAATACATCTAGTGGTGAGATTGTGCTATTATATGCAAAAAGTGCGTCTATACTTTGTGATGATGGAGGACATTATACATCTTTTAATGACAAAGGCCTTTCAGATATATTAGAATATACTTTTCAAGGGTATGATACAAATAAACTAGAGACTAGTTTTTCTCCTGTGTTTACAGAAACTATTCATTATTCTGTACAACACAATCAAAGTGCTTTTAGTTATGCGAGTAGACTAGCATCATATTATAATGAATGGTTTTATTATGATGGTAAAAAACTAGTCTTTGGAAGTCCTAGTCAAGAAGAAACAAAGCTCACTTCTGGAATAGATTTACATAACTTTTCTGTAGAGTTAAGTTCGATACCTAACTCGTTTGGATATGCAACAAATGATTATTTGACAGATGAGTTGCATAAAAAAAGTAGTAAAGAGGTTACGATACCCTCAGGAGGTTATCACGCTTTTACTAATGCAAAGTCTAAAGAGATATTTAATAAAGAGACTCAAATATATCACAATTTATATGATGATGGTTTGCTTAAACGACGTTTGGATACTCAAGTAGAACAATATACAAAGGCACGAGCAGTGCAACAAGTAATAGCAACAGGCTCGTCTGATAATCCTGGTGTAAACCTAGGAGAGATTATTAAAATAGAAGGATATGGTTCTTACCGTGTTATTAAGGTAATTCATTCTAATATAGAAGGAGGTGGGTATCGCAATCATTTTGTTGGGGTAGAAGCAAGTTTTGATACGTATCCTAAAATGGATATGAATAATTTTCCTAAGAGTGATATACAGATTGCAAAGGTGGTACAAAATAATGATCCAGATGGATTGAGTCGTATTAGAGTACAATTTCCGTGGCAAAAACCATTAGGAGAGATGACTCCTTGGTTACGAATGATGACCCCACACGCAGGGTCAGATAAAGGATTCCATTTTATTCCAGAAATAGGAGAAGAAGTAGTTGTAAACTTTGAAGGAGGTAATGCAGAACGACCATTTGTAGCAGGAACATTATATCACGGTCAAGCTAATGCTAATATTTGGAAAACAGATCATAATGATATAAAGTCTATTAAAACAAGGGCTGGTCATACCTTAAAGTTTGATGACACCAATGGATCTGAAATGATTACTATAATAGACAAAAATCAAAATATGATTCAATTTGATACTGTTGGTCAAAGTATTTTAATTTCTGCTCCAGAAAATATCAGTATTGCTGCAAAAAATATTGATATCTCAGCAAGTGAAAGTTTAACAATGGTAGCCTCAGAGAATATAAGTGTAGCAGCTGGAGAAGAATATTCTTTATCTGCTCAGAATTTGATACAACTTGCAGATGAAGATATGTCTATTGAAGCGACAACTATAGAAGTTAATGCAGAAAAAGTAAGAGTAGATAGTACGAATGAAAACCTAGAACTAGCTAGTGGGAAACAAGTAGATATACAGAGTAATGAGAAAATAAAGCTATTTTAATTAACTATGAGATTATCTTTCCTTAACGAAGAAAAACAGAGTTATAATATAGTGTCAACACACTGGGAAGAACCTATAGTATACTCTGTAAATATTAAAGAAAAGCTATTTATACCTCATAAACAGATCAATACTATTTCTTATAAAGCAATTGTAAATTGTACTAAAGATGAAGAGCAATCTATCTTTTATTATCGTATTGAAAAAAAAGGGTTGAAAATAAATAATAAGAAACCTCAAAATGTTTTTGACCATATTAATATTAGAATTGCATCTATTTTAAATGTATTAGAATTTAAAATGGGATATTTAGGAAATATAGATCAATTATTAAATTTTGCTGAAATTCAAAAAAAATGGATAATAGAAAGAAAAAAGCTCATTAAAGAATATCAAGGAGATTCGATAGATAAATATATTAGACTAATCAATAAATCAATGGAAGAGGAGGTATTATTCTTAAAGTTAAAAAAAGACCCCTTTTTAATAAATTATTTTAACCCTTACATCACAAATATTCAAGATGAAGCGAGAACAATAACAGCGTGGGATTTTTTTTTAGGAAATACAATATTCTTTAAGATTATTAAAGAAAAGCAAACATTAGAAAATTCTTTGATAAATATGGTTCATAAAGGGGAAGACATAATGTCTTTTGAGCAAAAGAAATCAATAATTAGTGCTTTGCTTAAAAAAAAATGGTTAGAAGATAATAACCAAGATAAAAAAGTAGAAGCAGCAGTAGAGAATGAAGTTGTATATAATCAAGAGATAGAAAAAATTCAACAGGTGAGTACTAAACATTCATTGTTTGTAGATTCTCAAAAAATAAAATCCTCATTAATAACTATTAAAAAGGAATAGGTATGTTTTCAGGACTTAAAAGTATATTTAAAAAAACCTCTACAGGAGGAGGTCAACAATCAACAGGTCAAACGAGCAGTGCTAGTACAGAAGATCAAGATCAAGAGATATCTGGAGAGGTTAACACTGATACTGATAACGAAGGTACTCAAAATCAAGAAGAAAATAATACATCCTCTAGTAATGCAGCCGCAAAAACTGTTGTTTGTCAAGGAGCAATGTGTAGTTGTAATCAAAGTGAGACACCTAAACAAATCCCTTTGAAGATCACAACGCAATCAAAATTTTATATAAATGATCAAAACGGTAGTGATAAATTGATTGCAAGTACTATGGAATTGGGACAACCATTTGATGCACCTTTCTTTGGGAAATGTAAACTACAACCCACTAGTAACTCTTTTTTACCTTGCCAACCTGCACTAACACAATGGCAAAACCCTTATGAAAATGTAGAACTCGCTAATGGTGGTAAAATACTAATAGAAGACTCTACAGCGATGTGTGCTATAGGTGGTACTATCAAGGTAGAAAACCACGGTCAAGATCCTGCGCAAATAAATGAGGTGCAAGTACAAAATGGAACGCTAGCAATTGCAGCTTTACTTAACCCAATGATTACAGAGGCAGACGTAGAAATACTTGCAGGAGGAGGGTTTGATGGAGATAGTGAAGATCAAAAAGGAGCTTCTGTAAAAAAAATAACTACTACAGATAGTAAAAAGACATATTCTAAAGACCAATGGATTAGTTTTAAAGTCTCTAAGTGGTATAATAATAATGCAACTAATAAAGATAAAGTAAACTGGATCATATATGATGCAGAAGGAGTAGTGTTATATACCTACCAAGACAAAGGAGAATTATTAGATATACGTTTTTCTGAATATGGTACATATACAGTAGAAGCATATGGAGGTACAGCAGGGGGGGGGAAAGCAGCAGATTATAAGATTACAATAAAAAAACCAGAACTAAGTAAGATAACTAAAGATGTAGCTGCAAAGATACGTCCAGGAGAGCAAGCTACATTTATGCTTGCTGTAGATATGCCAGAGGTATTAGATATCACAACCGTGCAAGATATAGAATGGGCAGTATATTCTTCTACTAACAGAGGAAGAAGTTATACAGAGATAGTAGAGAATGTAATAGTAGGAACATCATATGCAGAAACAGCAATCTTTGCAGAAAAAGGGTATTATAAAATTACAGCAACTCGTGAAGAAAAAACTGTAGAAGTAAAGTTAAAAGTAGGAGCAAATGGAGTCACAGGGATACAGGTAGATAAAAATACAATGCGATCTCACAATGACACTATTAAATGTAGTGTGCCAGCAACAGCATATAGTATAAAACCTCCTACTCCAGAAGAAAAACAAGCTGTAAAATGGATGGTGTATGATCATAATTTTAATGAAGTCACAGCATTAAGTGGTACTACAGGAGAGACGTTTGAGTTTTCTAATCACACAATAGAAGGAGTCTATTATATAGAGGCTTATATGAATAGTAGTGAGATAAGTAAGGTTAAAGGTGGTCGCACATCTAGCTGTATTAAAAAAGTAAAGGTAACTACACCAAGAGTTAAAAGGTTTGAATGGACAGATAGTGATGGTGAGTATAAATCTACCTGTGGTTTTGATGAAGAAGTATATGCTAAGGTGACTCTAGAAGCCTTTAATTTACAAAAGATAAAATTAAAATTTTATAATATACAGAAAAACGATTCTAAAAAACTCATAGCAGAAACACAAGCAATCACCGTAAATACAAAAGGAATAGTAAACTACAAAGTGAGTTTTTCAAAAAGTAAGTATGAATCAAAACTTACTAATGGAACTGAAAAAGGAACTGGATATATAGTATATGAAGTAGTACCCTATGATCAAAATGAAGTTATAAAAGGCAGAAAAGCTGGAATGACTCATTTTGTACATTGTATGAAAATACATTTAAGATCTAAAGTAGCTATACGAGGAGTAAGCTATAAGAAAAATGGAAAAAATGTACGTAATGTAGCTTTTGACGATACGATTACCTGCCATATTAAAACCTATAATTTAATAGGTAAAGAACTAAAAATTAACCTCTATCGTTTTGATAGGACTTTATGGATAGATTGGATCAATCCAGATGATACTGTAAACACTTATACAGTCACTATAGATAAAGAAGGAAAAGCTTCATTTGATTTTTGCATAAAAAAAGAATGGAATGGTATGGTAGGAACAAGAGAGACTTTTTATATTGAAATAGATGATGTTGCTTGGTATAATAAATCTATACGAAATCAAGGACAGATCATAGGATATACAGAAAAAGATAAACTTAACAATCAAGTAAACCCTGTGGTGGTAGAGGAGGCATCTGGAACATCAAAAAAGAAAAAAGGAAGATGTGAAAATTGTAATAAAGATATTACATTAGAAGATATAACAGGGCTTTTTGATAAATTTGATGATACTTCGGGATTACAAGAAGCTGTAGATTTTTTAAACTCTCAACGCAGTTTTTTTGGACTAACTACGTGTATGCGAAAAGCTCATTTTTTAGCACAACTCGCAGCAGAAAGTGGTTTTGTTACTATGGAAGAAAGTTTTAAATACAATTATAAAAGCTTAAGAAGTGCACCCTTAAAGAATTTTAATAGTATCAATGACCCAAACCGCACAAGAGCCAAAGAATGGGGATATGGTTTTGGAGAACGAACAAAAGAACAAATTACAAAAGCAGATGAACGGAGTATTGCAAATTGGGCATACGGTAAATTACCCAAAGCATCAGAGTTAGGTAATACTCCTATTACCAGTAATTGGAGTGATGAAAATGCAGATGGATGGAATTATAGAGGAAGTGGGTTTATACAACTCACAGGGAAAAGTAATTTTAAATCAGTATCAAAATTATATAATAGTTGGATTGCTACAGATAATAGTGGTATAGATAAAGTAGATTTAGTTACTAGTCCTGAATATTTAAGAACAGATAAATCTATTGCTATGGCAGCAGCATTGATTTATTGGAAAAATAAAAATTTATTAACTCGCTCAGATATGGGGGTAGGTACAGATGCATTGGGTGCTATAACTTATAATATAAATGATGCATTTGCAGGATGGGAACATAGAGAAGCTTATTTGGAAAA
>CALKZS010000117.1 GCA_938002835.1 uncultured Dokdonia sp.
TTTTTCCTATACCACTCGCTAGACCTGTAACAAACCTTCTTGAATTAGTACTCTCAATATCAAAATATGCTTGAACGAGACCATCTATATACGTGGGTAAAATCAAAATTATAGACCACAATAAAGGTATTTTTATTAGACCAAGTATGAACAATGGTGCTGCAAAATAACCTAAATGTATTCCTGTACATCTAGCACACATTGGAAGTTGTTTTCCTTTCCAAAAAAAAGATCTTTCAGGTTTTTGATGACAAAGAGTAAATTCTAAACGATTTCTTCGAAATTTGACATCTTTAATTTTCATCAACCATTCTTTTGCTTTACCGTACAAATAAAAATAAAATATATCAAAAAAAGCAAATTTATACTAAAGATTTAACCTTTAGTTTTTAAAACCTCGCTTTTCTCTTTTCTAGAAAAGCAGTAGTGCCTTCTTTAAAGTCGTTTGTTCCAAAGCAACCACCAAATTCTTCTATCTCAGTATCAAAACCGTCTACGCCGTTTTCATAGCCCGCATTTACAGCATTTATAGCTGCAGCAATTGCCATTGGGGAGTTGCGCATTATTTTACCTGCTATTTTTTTTACAAGAGGTAATAATTCTTCTGAAGAAACAACGTGATTTACAAGACCATAAGATAATGCTGTGTTTGCATCTATCATTCCGGCAGTCATAATCATCTCCATTGCACGGCCTTTTCCTACTAATTGTGGTAATCGTTGTGTCCCTCCATATCCTGGTATTACACCTAAGCTTACTTCTGGTAATCCCATACGTGCCGTATCACTTGCTACCCTAAAGTGTGCTGCCATTGCTAGCTCAAGACCTCCACCTAAAGCAAATCCGTTTATGGCTGCAATTACAGGGGTTCCCATTTCTGCTACAAAATCAAATAATAGTTCCTGACCCTTTCTTGCGAGCTCTGCTCCTTGACTCTTGGAAAAATTTGCAAATTCTGAAATATCTGCACCCGCCACAAAAGCTTTCTCTCCAGATCCAGTAATAATAACTATACGTGTTGATGCGTTTTCTTCCGCTTTCGCGAAAGCAGTATGCAACTCCTCAATAGTTTCTTTGTTTAAAGCATTTAACTTAGATGGCCGATTTATTGTAATGATGTTAATACCATCATCTATTTCAGAAAGTATATTTGTATAAGACATAAGTGTTTGTAAATTGTGTTTGAATCTATTTAGGAAAAATCACCTTAAAAACAGTCCCTTTTCCTTCTTCAGATGTAAAGGTAATATTTCCTTTATAAGTCTCTACAATGTTTTTAACCATTGCAAGCCCTAATCCCATACCACTTGTTTTAGTGGTAAACTTAGGTTCAAATATTTTGAGTTTATTTTCTTCTGTAATCCCTATCCCATTATCGCCCACACGAATTTGAACCTCGGTATCTAGATCATCTACATTGACTAGAATTTTTGGATTTTCTATATGTTTTGTAGCTTGTACAGCATTTTTTATCAAATTAGTTACCACACGTATGAGTTGCGTTCGATCAAAATTTGCCAAAATCTCTTCTTGCTCACTTGTAAATGTGATGTACTGTTCATTAAAAATATCTAGTGATAATTTTACAATTTTAGGGACATTGAGCATCTCTGTTTGCTGTGCTGGCATATCTGCAAAGTTTGAAAAAGCACTTGCAATACTACTCATTGTATCTATTTGCTGAATTAACGTACTACTGTATTCCTTAATTTTTTGGTGTATTTCTGGATCTTCTGGATTAAAACGACGCTCAAAACTCTGTACGGTAAGTCGCATTGGTGTGAGCGGATTTTTAATCTCGTGCGCTACTTGTTTTGCCATTTCTCGCCAGGCTGCCTCTCGCTCGTTTTGAGCTAACTTTGCAGCACTACCCTCTAGCTCATCAATCATACGGTTATATGCATTTACCAGTGTTATAAGTTCAGAAGGAAGCTTTGCGGTATTAATTTTTTCGTTGCGTTTATCTAATTGTGTTTGCTTTATATTATCTTCTACCGTTTTTAGTGTTTTTGTAATAAATTGAGCTAGTAAATAGGCTAGAACAATTGCTAGAAACACCATAAGAATAGTGAGAACAACAAGTCTCCATAAAATCTCACGCATCTCTTTATTAATAAACGACTGGCTATCTTCATATTGAATTTCAAGAATGATAAGTGGCTTAAACTTTAAATCATTTATGTATGAATACGATAACTGCTGGGATACCTCTCCATCTATTTTATTTACATATCGCTTGTCTATAGAATGCTCTAATTTGCTTAAAGTTTCCTTAGGTATTTGATACATCTTAGGGCTGTCAAAAAGCTCTTCTGTAGAGGTAATGAGCGGATTCCCTTTTAAGTCATATAGCGTGATGTTTTCTCCTTGAACACTTACAATTTCATAAATCTCCTCCTTAAAGATATGTTTTACTTTATCTGCTTTAAGCTCATAGGTAGTTCCCTTGAGAACAAAATTGATCATTTTTTTAATAGAAGATTCTTTACGCTCTAGTCGTTCTTCATTATAATCTTTTACCTGTTCTTTATATTGAAAATAAGTAACAAGTGCGATCATTAAAAACGCGAGAAGCACCAGCCCTACTAAAGAGGTAAATATTTTTGTTCCTAAGGACTTTCTATTGAGATTAAGCATCTGGATTTTTGTCTTGTATTTTTTTATAAAGCTTTATCCCTAGCATCAATAATACTGCCATACCTATTAAACCCCCTAAGCCTATTAACCAATTTGTAGTGCTTTTTGTCACTGCTAAAAAAACAACTGCAAATAATATCAAGGTTGCTCCTTCATTCCACAGTCTCATTTGCCTAGATGAATATTTAAAATTTTCAGCTTGTAATTCTCTATGAATACGCCACGTTTTCCAGTGATATAAAAATAAAAGCACTACAAAAGCGAGCTTTATATGCATCCAGGGTGCTTTAAATAATGCAGGGTTAATATAAAACATCAAACTCCCAAAAAATACTGTGAGCATCATTGAAGGCCCTGTGATAATTTTCCAAAGGCGTTTTGCCATTAAGCTTAATTGCTTTCCTAAAATTTCCTTTTCAGGAGAAGATTTTTCACTAGCCTCTATTTGATACACGAATAATCTGGGCATATAAAACAAGCCAGCAAACCAAGTAACTACAAAGATGATGTGTAGCGATTTAAAATAGAAGTAGTATTCTGCCATTAGTATTTGGGGAGTTGCCGTGTGCTTCTGAAATCTACAATATAATACCTTCAGAAGCATAATATTTATAAAACAGAACGTTGTTTTTATATACTATTGTTCTGTGCAAATTAAGTCGGTTTTTAGTTTTAGGAAAACCTCTTGGGTTTAAAACTATTACTTTTATTGTCTTTGTGAATTTAATCTGTAGCTGTAAGATTTCTTTTGCAGTCCAATCTTGCTCTAGATATTCAATAACTTTATATAGGCCTCTTTTTGAGGTTAAAGTCCATCTGACCTTTAATGCCATTTATCAAATACTTTCATTACTTCTTTGTGCGAAATCGTCTCACCTCTTTCCGATTGTTTAATTCCCTCATCAATACTAGCTTTTTCATCTGCACTTAAATCCTCCCACCAGTCTAAAGATTTTTGCTTCTCAAGAATACTTTTTACTTTATACAAAGTGCTTTCCTCTTTTACCTGAAGTAAGAGTTGAACAAGTTCTAGTTTTGTAGCATCTAAATCCATAATTGCTGCTTTCTAACAAAGATAACTGAAAATATGGTATGAGATTTAAAGAAAAAGCCCTCCGTTTAAAAAGAGTTTCTTGAGTATCACTTAAATTTTAACACGAGCTTTAAGAAGAATAAATCTTGGCAAAAGACAGGGCACTAATCGTTAGAAACGCAACAAAAGTGTTCCAATGTTCAAACACGACTGAAATATAATACGTTAGAGTTAAGACAGTTTTTTAAGACTATCTTACTCTTTTTTAAAGTTCATTGATATATTTTAAAACACTTCGATTTTGATACTGATGCTCTATTACATCCTAATTTAGCAACACATTTATTAAAGTTTCTATTCACTTCTAGCCTATTGACTTCTGCATTTGTTAGTATTTCAGAGAATAAAGTTTTGTCAATGTTTTCTCCATTAATAATTTCCATAGGTGTTTTACCGTACAATCGGCAAGGATATCTATGATGATTGTAATAGTCTATAAAAGCATCAAGACTTATTAAGTGTGATGCTTGGTTTTCAGAATGCTTACCTCCCATAAACTCAAATTTGTAGATGCTATGGGTAATTTCAGACATCACATTAGAGAATGGAAATTCATCTGTCATTGCTGTTATTTTCTTAATTATTGGAGGTGCATTGATACCTTTTACCCAAGAGAGTACTTCTCCCTTATTTTCAGAACCACCATCAGAAAGAATATGAATATCTTTTGAATGGCTATAGAGATTGTATTTTTCAAAAGTCTCTTTAAGAAATTTTTTATAAACAAACCTCCTGCTTTTTCAGAAGTAGATTTATAATGCAGTAATGCTGATGAGAAG
>CALKZS010000118.1 GCA_938002835.1 uncultured Dokdonia sp.
GATTTGTCGTATATTCTTGAGGTTTCTCACTATAAGAAAAATCTCCTTTTACTTGAAAAACACTCGTTTTATTAATCTTTTTTGTAAAAATAGCACTATGAGATGTTGTTAACTGATCTTCAATTAATCGTTCTGTAGAAGGAATGGTATTAAAAATTAAGTCTGTTGTAGATTTTAACGTATTGTTTGAAACATCTCCTTTATACTCAAATAACTTATCAGAAGTGATATCATAATTTAATGACACAGTCCCTTTTCATAAAAACTGGGTGCCTTTTAAAAAATTGGAATCTTGATTTGTAAAGGTGTCTATATTTTCTATAGAAAACACTTCAATATTTTCATTAACAAACTCTTTTTCATCCCAATTAAAAAGAAAATTTGTTTTAATTTTTATCTTTTCATTAACTGTAAAAACATCATTTAAAGAAATCATTTCTGAGTTATTAAAATTGCTTCGTTCTGAGGCTAACTCTCGAGGTCTTTGAAAAGATCTAATAAAAGCCGATGCTTTGGGGAGATTAAGACCATCTGAGAGAACATCTATATCTCCACTCCCGTCAAAAAGACTTAAATCTGAAGTGCTATCAAACCCAACATTATTAACATCTGCAAAGAGATAGTGTTTGTTTTTTTTATTTAATAAAATAAGATTTGCTTTAGTATCATACACATTTTCAAAACCTAAGCCATATCCGGGTTTTAACACTCCAAATAACTTGTTTTGAGTATCATTTAATTTTAAATTGATAGCAACCTTATCACTTTGCTCTACATTTTTTAGTAATCTATTTTCAGAATATTTATCATATACTTCTACCTTATTTACCGTTGAAGCATCTAGATTTTTTGAGAGTAGCTTGTATCCTTTACCTAAGAGATTATCGCCTTCAATTAATAGTGCTTCAATTTCTTTATTGCCTACTTTTATAGTTCCATCACCATCTACATTTATACCCGGAATATTTTGTAACAGATCTTCTACATTTTCTTCATTACCCTTTTTAAAAGCACTTGCTTTGTAAATAATGGTATCTTCTTTTACTGTAATGGCTTTTTCAGAGTTAATAATAACCTCATCTAGTGTGAAGTTTTCTTCTTTTAAGACAGTATTTATGGTATAAGATTCTTTATCATTGATCGTAATAGGTGTTTTATTAGTTTGATATGAAATAGAGCTAAAATTTAACTCAAAATCTCCTTTTTCTTTAACTTCTAAACTATACGTCCCAGTATCATTTGTAGAAGTAAAAGCAACAACATTGTTATTTGTTGTGTTTTTTAAAAAAACATTTACATAAGGAATAGATACATTTAAACTGTCTGTAACTGTACCTGTGATGGTATATGTTTGTGCGTTTATAAAATTGCCTGATATAATAAATATCAGGCAATTTATAATTAATATGAAATATCTCTTAATCAATTTTTCCAATTATATTCTAACTCTAAAACATTTTTTTTAGTCTTAACGCTTTTTATTTTACTTCCTTCAGGCATCCTGGCCATTATTGATTGTGTTATCTTATCGACATCGATTGTATTTGAAGACACATATTCTTTATGTGATATTCGTTCTCCACTTTGAGGTTCTTTTACGTTAAGATTTGCTTTTGAATCTGGAATTGTAATTTTCTCTGCAACAAATGATATTTCCTTTGTTAAATCATAAGCTTCTAAAATAAGTCCTGGTAGTCCTCCTAGTTTCCAAGGACCAAATGGTAAAGGAATTTCAGATGTAAACCAAGCTTCATACCTTCTACCTCTAAAATGTAAAGTAGCTTTCTGGCACTTGTAACCTGAAATATTCTTGAACTCATCTTTTAAAGACCATTTTTGTTTTAAAACTCCCTCATCTTCATAAATATAAAACTCTAATGAAAGGTTCTTAAGCAATGATTCTCTTACTGTAAATTTAGAAGACCTTAAATCTTTATAATACTGGTTACCTATAGAGTCAGAAATTCCAATATTTATTTTTTCTTTATTAGCAGTTGTTTCTTTTAAATTGCTATCTTTTTTTATATCAACATCACTTCTCTTAGAGTATATAGATTCAAATTGAGTAAAATATAATACATTTTCTGTTTGGTTGATATTGGCACTGTCAAAATTTAATAGTGCTGTATATGTAACAGAGCCGCTTTGACTATAGCCATAAGTAATACTTATAAAAAAAAGAAAAAAGAAATATCTCATATTAATAAATTTAAAATTATTCTTGCAAGCAAGGTCTAGTAGTTTCTAGTACAATAACAGTTGTTCCAGCATTACCTTGATTTATTGTTATAGTTATTGTCGTTGTAATTGTACAATCGTCAAAAGATATAACTTCTTCTTGAGAAATAATTTCCATACTTTCAAGACCATTTGCGCTTTCTAATTCAGAAAGCTCATAATCTTCAGTAGTTACTGTGTTACCATTGTTGTTACTTGCGAATGATCCTAATGTCATAAGAATCATTGATAAAACTAAAAAAGTTTTTTTCATAATAAATTAAATTTAAAAAATTAATATTTGAATACGTGTAATTAAATTATGTGTTTGCAAACATTCAAATTACAGTAACAAGTTCTAATAGTTATAAATTCTTACCCAGAAAAAAAAATAATTTTCAAAATACAGATTTCTTACTCACTATCCTCCACAAACAAATACTTTAATTTCAAATTATTAAAATCCGTATTAAATTGTGCTACCTCTGCATCTAGCATTGTGTCAAAAGCATTGAGTTGCTCATCAATAGCCTTGGTAAGTTCATTTTTTACAGCGATATCTTGATCTGTAGGTGCAAAATCTCCCATACCTACAAGGCTATTTAAATGTCCTAACTTATTAGTTAATCTAATTGGGAAATTAAGTGGGTCTTGACCAGAACGGTTTTTAGTTTGATATAAGGCTTTCTCAATCTTACCAAACTCCTCTTGCATTGTCTTTGCTTTTTCTCTTAATGCTTCTGTACGAGTATCGTCTTTATATTGCGTTGTAAATGATTTTAACTGTGCATTAATCTTACGTATTTTTTTAATGCTTTGGTGAGCGCGGTCTACACTTTTATTTACATCAGAAATAAACGTATGTTGTGCTTGCATATCTGCTACCGTTGCTTCCGCATTAGGATTTGCTAGAATGGTAAATTCTTGTGTTTGTGAGGTGCCATTTACATCTAACACTACTTTATATTTTCCAGGTACTGCTTTAGGGCCATCTAAGCTTGCCCACCACAAAATCATTCCTTTTAAGCGTTCTGCGCCATCTGTTCTAGTGTCCCAAGTAAATAGGTTACCTCCTTTTTTAACTTTTAGCTTTTCATTTTTCTCAGAAGCTCCTGTGCTATACGATTGTAAGGTGTCTCCTTGCATTGTCATATAGGTTAATGCAACAGTGTCTTTCTTTGTGTCAAACTCTTTTAAGTTAAAATATGTCATCACACCACTAGGATGATTAGTCCCGGCAGTGAGGCTTTTGTTGCCTCCGCTTCCACCCATTCTGTAAGTAGGTTTGGGTTGAAAGAGTTGCGCTTTCGCGAAAGCGTTACTACTCCCATTAATCGTTTGGTGCAACATCCCTAGATCATCAATAATCCAAAGGCTACGTCCTTGCGTTGCTACAATCAAGTTATTATCTTTTATAGTAAGATCTGTGATAGGAACAATAGGAAGGTTGAGTTGAAACGATTT
>CALKZS010000119.1 GCA_938002835.1 uncultured Dokdonia sp.
ACAAAAGAAGAAATAGACATCTTTGTGGCTAGTTTAAAACGCGCTGTAATGATGTTGTCATAATGACAAAAGATGATTTCGGTTTCAGATCAAATAACATTACAAACAATACAGGAAACAGATCAGGTTGCATTATATGAACTTATGCTACGCATCTACCCTCCTGCATATCATCATTTTTGGAAAGATGATTGCTCTTGGTATCTCAATACATTGTACTCAATAGATAACGTAAAGAAAGAGCTACAACAAGAAGGCGGAAATTATTTTTTTGTACGCTTTCGCAAAAGCGTAACACACCCATATCAAACCATAGGGATTTTTAAAACAATTGAAAATCACACATACCCTCCATTAAAACAGTACAAAGCTTTTAAAATACACCGTATATATCTAGATCCAATAATACAAGGTCACGGGATAGGAAAAAAACTAATGCGATTTGCAGAGAAAGAAGCATTAAAAACTGATCACAAATTAATATGGCTAGATGCGATGGATAAACACAAACAAGCACAAGGTTTTTATAAAACTTTAGGGTATCAAAAAACCATATTACAACAACTTGATCTAAAATTATTACACAAAGAATATAGACCTATGTGGTATCAGCATAAAATGCTAACTTAGTCAAGGTGTCAGTTAATCTCTTGGGCATTATCTTTGTGTATATTAAATGACCTAAATAATAATAAAAAAACCATTAATAGTACGACTTACTGCAATGTAACTATGGCAACAATACAAGAAATACAAGAAGAGATTATTGATGAGTTTTCAATGTTTGACGACTGGATGCAACGCTATGAATATATGATAGACCTAGGTAAATCATTACCTCTCATAGATGAGCAATTTAAAACAGAAGATTACATCATAAAGGGATGCCAGAGTAAAGTATGGGTTCACGCAGCTATGCAAGATGATAAAATAGCATTTACAGCAGATAGTGATGCGATTATCACAAAAGGCATTATTGCAATACTCATACGTGCTTTCTCTGGGCAACCACCACAAGCTATATTAGATGCAGACACTTCTTTTATAGACGAAATAGGTCTTAAAGAACATCTCTCTCCTACTAGAGCAAATGGTCTTGTAAGTATGATCAAACAAATAAAATTGTATGCTGTAGCATATCAAACTCAAAAAAAATAACGCTTTAGTATAAAGCAACTTTATGAAGGTAATTAAAAAATCTTCTCAAAAAAATTAAGAAACTATGGATGTAAATACAGAAGAGTTAGGAGATAAAATAGTTCGCGTACTTAAAACTATATACGATCCAGAAATCCCAGTAGACATTTATGAATTAGGCCTTATTTATGATGTTTTTGTAAATGAAGATATGGATACAAAAATATTAATGACATTGACTACCCCTAATTGTCCTGTTGCAGAAACACTCCCATTAGAGGTAGAAGAAAAAGTAAAATCTATAAAAGATGTAAAAGATTGTGAGGTTGAGATTACTTTTGACCCACCCTGGACTCAAGACCTTATGAGTGAAGAAGCAAAACTAGAACTAGGGATGCTTTAATCTTTTAAGATATGGCAGGAGAAATCATAAATAGAGTTGCAAATAGTAAACTAGTTACTTTTGATCTAGAAGATCTATATGTCCCTGGAAAGCGTGAGGTAATAGACGTTTCTCAATGGCTTGAAGAAGGTTTTTTACTACGTGAGACTCGCTTTCGCGAAAGCTTAAAAAATCACGACTGGTCTATTTATAAAGACTCATATATAGCACTACAATGTAGCACAGATGCAATAATACCTGCTTGGGCATATATGCTAGTTGCAACTCATTTACAAGGTATTAGTAAAAAAACCTTCTCAGGATCTCTAGAAACATTAGAGACCATACTTTATACAGAACAAATTAATAACATAGATGTTTCTGTATATCAAAACCGACCACTAATCGTAAAAGGATGCTCAAACAAACCTGTACCAGAAAATGCATACCTACTACTCATTGAAAAACTACAGCCCGTAGTACGTAGTTTAATGTTTGGAGAAGCCTGTTCTTCAGTACCGCTTTATAAAAAACAATCTAAGTAACTTTTATGCAGTATTTTACTCTAGCTCATTGAAAACAGAATACTTCTATGTTTTATAAGTAAGTACTTCTATCGATAAAATGATCATTTTATAGGTTAAAAACTGTTAAAGGTTAAATTTTAACCACAATTTTATACAAGTTTAATCTCCCAACAAAAAGTTAACTACTTTTGTATTAGACAAATTTTTAAAATCAATTATGAAAAAAATATTTTTATTAGCTTCTGCTATGTTATTGACTGTTAGCATTCAAGCACAAACAGAAGAAGAACTTAAAGCTCAACAAGCTCCTAAAACTGCAGAAATTGCAAAACTACAAGGTGAAGTTGATGCACTTCAAGCTCAAATAGATGCTTTACCAGGGTGGAAGTATGGAGCTTTTGGAACTATAGGGGGTAATATCTCTAAATTTAATGATTGGTTCTCTCAAGGAACTCCAAATGTATCTTCAGGTAACATCACTGTTACTGGTAATGCATTTGCAAACAAGTTAGAAGAAAAATACTTCTGGCGTAACTCTCTTAATGTAAACTTAGGATGGGTTAAATTTGATAATACTGATGATGATACTGATGATGATAGCTTCCAAGAAGCAACAGATGTGTTTAATATCTCTTCATTATATGGATATAAGCTAAGCGAAAAACTTGCTACTTCTGCATTATTAGAGTATAGAACTACCATACTTAATAACTTTAATGATCCTGGATATCTTGATGTAGGTCTAGGTGTAACTTGGACTCCTATTGAGAATCTTGTTGTAGTTGTTCACCCACTTAACTATAACTTTGTATTTGCAAAAAATGATGCAGTTTTTGAATCTTCTTTAGGAGCAAAAATAGTTGCCGATTATACTCGCCAGATTGGGCCCATCGCTTTTAAGTCTAACCTATCTGCTTTTGCAAGTTACAAATCAGGAGATCTTTCTAACTGGACCTGGACTAACGGACTTGCATACACTTTATGGAAAAAAATAGGTGTAGGATTTGATTTTGGTCTTAGAGGTAACAAGCAAGAAGCTTTAAACTTTGCTCAAGCAGCAACTGGAGATGTAGATTTAGGTTTTGACGATATAGACAATGAAGTGCAAAGCTACTGGGTTTTAGGACTTAGCTATTCTTTCTAAGCTATATAAAATAATGTTGTTTTAATAACAACAATACCTATAAAGAAAAAAGGGTGAGTTCAAAATTTTGAACTCACCCTTTTTCTTTATAAGTCCTAATATTAATTACAAATAATTAAAAAAAGAAAAGCCAACCTCTACAGGTTAGCTTTTGTCGGGGTAGCAAGATTCGAACTTGCGACCTCCTGCTCCCAAAGCAGGCGCGATAACCGGGCTACGCTATACCCCGAATTAATATTGGGGTGCAAATATACTAAAAACTAAATGGTATGAACAATTTTTAAGTTTAAAAAACAATTAATCTATACACCTGTTTTTTAAAGCAAGAGTTCTCTCTTATATAAGAATATAAATTTCAAATATTATTTTTTGCTACAATAGCTATTTTTATATTTATATTCGTTATACGGGTAGTAGCTTAGTCCGGTTAAAGTGCTGGTCTGGGGGACCAGAGATCGGAGGTTCGAATCCTCTCTACCCGACAAAAAAACCAGTCTCTAAGACTGGTTTTTAATTAAAATCTAAATGTAATTTATGATTCTGGAGCAAGTCGTACTTGTAAACCATCCATCTCTGGAGAGATATGGATCTGACATCCTAAACGACTACTATCTTCTACATCAAATGCCTCTGCTAGCATTGCATCTTCATCATCACTCATTTCTGGAAGATTGTGATCGCTCTCTACATAGCATTGACAAGATGCACACATTGCCATACCACCACAAACACCTATTGTTCCTTCTGGAGCTAGTTCATATGCTCTTACAACCTCCATCAAATTCATATTCATATCTGTAGGAGCATCTATGTTGTGAGAAATTCCGTCTCTATCTATTATGGTAATTTTTACGTCTGACATTTTATAATTATTATGCTTGCGCAAAAACAAGGCTACTTTATCTCTATTTCTAAAAAAACAGCTTATTAATTTCCTGCGACAACCCAGTTATTTTGCCTAAACAACTATACCTCCACGTTTATAACTTGCTCTATTTGAGGCGCGTGTTTTTTAATGGTCATCTCTACACCACTCTTAAGTGTCATTTGGTTTACAGAACAACCTACACAAGCGCCCTCTAACTGTACACGTACAATTTTTTCATCATCAATACCTAGAAGTTTAATATCTCCTCCATCACTTTGTAAGAAAGGACGTATTTCTTCTAATGCTGCTTCTACTTTTTCTGTTAATTGTGCTGTTTCCATATTATTTTTTTACGGCAGCGCAGCCTGCCATTGTTGTTATTTTTATCGCTTCTGTAGCTGGTAAGCTCTCATTACGTCGTACGGTCTCTTCTACTACATTTTTAGTAAGTGCTTCAAAAGCTTGCATTGTTGCTGTGTTCTCTTGCAATGCTGCTGGGCGTCCCGCATCTCCTGCTTCACGTATACTTTGTTCTATAGGAATCTCTCCTAAAAGGCGCACACCAAGATCTTCAGCTAGATATTTTGCTCCTTCTTTTCCAAAGATATAATATTTATTCTCAGGAAGTTCAGCTGGCGTAAAATATGCCATATTTTCTACAATACCCAGCACTGGTACATTGATACTCTCCTGTTGAAACATTGCAACTCCTTTTTTGGCATCTGCAAGTGCAACAGTTTGTGGCGTACTTACAACTACAGCACCAGTTATAGGAAGAGATTGCATAATACTCAAATGTATATCTCCTGTTCCGGGAGGAAGATCTAATAATAAAAAATCTAATTCTCCCCAAGCAGCATCAAAAATCATTTGATTGAGCGCTTTTGCAGCCATAGGGCCTCGCCAAACAACTGCTTGATTTGGTTTTGTAAAAAATCCTATTGACAATACTTTAACACCATAATTTTCTATAGGTTTCATCTTAGACTTTCCATCTATGTTTACAGAAAGAGGTCGCTCATTTGCAACGTCAAACATAATAGGCACAGAAGGTCCATAAATATCTGCATCTAAAACACCTACTTTAAAACCCATTTTTGAAAGTGTTACTGCAATATTTGATGTCACAGTAGATTTTCCGACACCTCCTTTTCCTGAAGCAATAGCAACTATATTTTTTATTCCTGGTATTGCTTTCCCTTTAATCTCTACTTTTTCTTCTTTAGCAGGAGCATCTACTTTAAGATTTACTTTAACCTGAGCTTTATCATACACTTTATCGTGTATGGTTTTTAGAATATCAACCTCCGTTTTTTTACGAGCTTGAAGCGTTGGGTTGTTTATAGTAATATCTACAATAACTTCATCACCAAAAACAAGCACATTTGTTACAGCTCCACTATCTACCATATTTTCTCCCGCTCCTGGTGCTGTAATTGTTTTAAGTGCCGCAAGCACATTTTTCTTTTGTAGTTTCATTCCTTTATTTTGCAATTAGTAGCTATCTCATTCTAAACTTTACAAACTCTTATTTGGTATAAGCTGTAAATAGATTAGACTAATTTTAATAGACAAAGATACGATGGCTACCCTGTTTATCCCAACGAATAGAAATGCAAATTAAAACAATAAAAAATGCAACAAATTAAAGTTCAAGAGTAGGATCCCAAAAATGCTTTTTAAAGTTTACTACTTTATCTTCTTTTATGACAACTCCTTCATTTTCTAGCAATTGTTGCATAAGATTCGTTTGCGGGAAATGATGCTTCCCCGTGAGTAATCCCACTCGATTTACAACACGATGCGCAGGAACTTCTGGGTGATGTCCTGCTCCATTCATTGCCCATCCAACCATACGACTACTTTTTACTGCACCTAAATATTTTGCAATAGCACCATATGTGGTAACCCGTCCATATGGAATATGAGTTGTCACAGCATAAACACGCTGGAAAAAATTTTGTGTTTCTGGAGCATATTTCATTGGTAATAAAGACTTCTTATAAGAGTAATAACCATTAAAACAACCATTAGCCCGGCCATAAAATAATTAGAGTATTTTGCAAAGGAATCTCTCCTTGTTTCTATACGAGCAAAGAAAATTACATAAAAATATAGTGTAGTAAAAGTACCCATTGCAGCAGCTAGAACAAATAAAGAAATAGATAAAGCATCATATGACACCTTCCCACTTACATTAAGACCTGCCCCTAAAGCACAGAAATACGGGATAGGTAAAATATTTATTGCCGAGATCCCCACTCCTTTCCCAAAACTGCGCCACCCTCTTTTTGAAGATATTGTAACTTCCTTTACTTTGTTCTTTTTTGCTTGAATATAGAAAAAAACTGCCATTATCAGGAAAATAACTAGACCTGCACGTAATAGTATATTTTGAACATATGGATTACCAAAAATATATCTTGCCAATAATACTGCGATAAGTGCCTGAAAAATTACAACGACACTTGCTCCAATAGCAACTAGAAATCCATTTTTTCTACCGTGTTGTACACAGGTTTTTGCCACAGACATATTAATAAGTCCTGGCGGTATAACCCCTGCAAGTGCTGCTAGATAGGTGATTAAAAAAAGTCTGGTGATTTCCAAATAAAGTTAGTTACTTGACTTTAAATTTAATATAAGTTATTGGTTTTCCTTGCTCCAAATATTGTTTTTCATAAAAAGTTTGAATTCCTACTACTTCTTTAGGAGAATATTCATTCTTATACACATTATGATTTGCCTCTATAATCTCGTGACCTTCTCCGTGCAATAGCCCTAATGTATACCCGTGCATAAACTCTGAGTCTGTTTTCAAGTTTACACACCCATCTGGCTTCAGTACTTGTTTGTACTTTTGGAGAAAAGAGGTATTTGTCATTCTGTGTTTTGTGCGCTTGTATTTTATTTGTGGATCTGGAAAAGTAATCCAGATTTCATCTATTTCTGCTTTCGCGAAAGCGTACTCAATCAATTCTATTTGTGTACGCATAAAACCTACATTATCTAATCCTTCTTCTAATGCCGTTTTTGCACCACGCCAAAACCGAGCGCCTTTTATATCTATACCTAGAAAGTTTTTTTCTGGGTATTCTTGTGCAAGTCCTACAGAATATTCTCCTTTACCACATCCTAATTCTAAAACAATGGGCTTTTTGTTTTTAAAAAAATCCTTATTCCACTTACCTTTTAAAGCAAATGAACCATTGACTAACTCTTCTCTAGAGGGTTGAATTACATTAGAAAATGTCTCATTTTCTTTAAAACGCTTAAGCTTATTTTTACTTCCCACAGTTATATTTAATATTTTGGTAAAATTAAGGAAACTTTTATAACGCATACTAATTGCATCTTTGTAATGTGAAAGATAAAAAGCATATACTCGTTGCCCCTCTTAACTGGGGATTAGGACACGCCACTCGATGTGTCCCAATAATACGTGCTTTATTAAAAAACAACTATGACGTCACCATTGCTAGCGACGGGCAAGCATTGTCTCTTTTACAAAAAGAATTTCCTTTGCAAGAGTATATTAAACTGCCTTCATATAATATCACTTACCCCGAAAAAGGAACTGGCTTTAAACATCATATGCTCAAAATGGCTCCGCAAATAATAAAAGCCATTCGTGCAGAACAAAAACTTCTAAAAAAGTTAATTAAAGATATGAGCCTAGATGGTATCATCTCAGATAACAGACTAGGTTTATATACCTCAAAAATACCTGCAGTATACCTAACGCATCAAATAACTGTGTTAAGTGGCAAAACAACGTGGCTCTCTTCGTTACTTCATAGGTATTATATAAATAAATATAGTGAGTGCTGGGTACCAGATATTGATAATGAGAAATCCCTTAGTGGAATTTTAGGACATCCCGACAAAAAACTTAACATTGACACAAAATATATAGGCCCCTTAAGTAGAATGACTGCTAGGAAAGAGGAGATTATTTATAAAGCTATTGCCATTATTTCTGGTCCAGAACCTCAACGATCTCAATTACAAGCAATACTTATAAAACAACTTAAAAAACTAAATGGAAAAGTATTGCTTGTTGAAGGAAAAATTGCAAGTAAACAAAAGAAAACTAAAAAAGGAAACATCACTACAATAAACTACCTTACTTCTTCAGATCTGGAAAAGGCAATTGCGCAAAGTGAATTTGTTATCACAAGATCTGGATATAGCTCTATAATGGATTTGAGCTGTTTAGATAAAAAAGTGTTTTTTATTCCTACCCCTGGTCAATTTGAGCAGGAATATCTTGCGCATCGTTTTAAAAAACAGAGCATAGCTCCATTTGCAGTACAAGAAAAATTTAAAATCAAAAACCTTTCAAAGCTGTCTGTTTATAAAGGTTTTAATAATATTGATGACCCTAAGGTAGATTTAAGTGACTTCTTCGGCTTTTTCGAGGGTAAACGAAAACTCAGACCCCACTCCTGGCTCGCTCTCAACATACACCTTTTCTTCGTGCGCCTCAATAATATGCTTAACAATAGAGAGCCCCAAACCTGAACCTCCTACTTTTCTATTACCCGATTTATCAACGCGATAAAAACGCTCAAATAATCTAGGTATATTTTCTTGTTCGATTCCTTCTCCATTATCTGTAACACGAACTAGTATTTTATTTTGAATAAGGTTTTGAATACTTACTTCTGTTGTCCCTTTTTCTTTTCCGTATTTAATTGAATTCACAATAAGGTTAGTGAGCAATTGTTGTATGCGTTCTTCATCTGCATTTACATATATGGGAGTTTCATATTCTTGATCAAAAGCAAAGGTGATATCACGTTTTAAGGCTTTCATTTCTAGCATTTCAAAGGTACTACGTACTAATGCTACAATATCAAAATACTCATAATTAAGATTGAGATCTCCCACCTCTAACTTTGTAATCATATCTAGATCATTTACTAGATAGATAAGTCGCTCTACTCCTTTTTCAGCTCTTTCCAAGTATTTTTTTCGAAGTACTTTATCTTTTACTGCTCCTCCTATAAGTGTAAGAATATACCCTTGTACTGTAAATAAAGGTGTCTTGAGCTCGTGAGCCACATTACCCAGAAAGTCTCTTCTATATTCATCTTGGATTCTTAATGAAGTAATCTCTATTTTACGTTCTCTTGCAAATCGTTCTACCTCTTCAGAAAGAGATGCCATATCGGTAGTGATATTTTCAGGTCTAATAGTAGCATCTTCCAATAAAGTAACATTATCATATATTTCTTTTACTCGTTTAAAAATAAGAATCTGAGCTCTTAACTGAATCACAATAAACGAACAAATAAAACATACTACTATACCTGCAAAAACATATCTTAAAGAAATATTACCATCCTGAAGATATATATATATTACATTAAAAGCTGCAAATATTAGTGTAATATAAAGAGCAGTAATTAAGGCAAAAGAATATGACTTTTTATATTGTACTGCCATTTAGACAACAAATTTGTATCCAACTCCTTTAATTGTTTTAAAAGATTTGTCTCCTATTTTTTCTCTAAGCTTTCGTATATGAACATCTATAGTTCTACCACCTACAATAACTTCCATACCCCATACCCGATCTAAAATATCTTCTCTTGTAAATACTTTTCCAGGTTTTGAAGTGAGAAGTGACAATAACTCAAATTCTTTTCTAGGTAATGACAATTCTTCTTTGCCTTTATAGACTTTATATTCTTCTCTATTTATGACAATTTTACCTACTTTAATAATTTGAGAAGGCTCTTCTTTATCTTTAAACCTTCTAAGTAATGCCTTTACTTTACTAATAAGCACTTTAGGCTTTATAGGTTTTGTTATGTAATCATCTGCTCCAGCATCAAACCCTGCAACTTGAGAATAATCTTCTCCTCTTGCTGTAAAAAAAGTAATCACAGTATTTTCTAGATTAGAATTAGAACGTAAAATTTCACAAGCTTCTATCCCATCCATCTCAGGCATCATAACATCTAGTATGATTAGATGTGGCTGATGCTTTTTTGCGAGTTTTACAGCTTCAACTCCATTAGATCCTGTGATTACCTGATATCCTTCATTTGAGAGATTATATCCTACGATCTCAAGAATATCTGGTTCGTCATCAACTAATAATATTTTAGTTTCATTTTTTTTCATTAATTACATTTTTTGACTTACAGTAAATATACGACGTTTTAAAAATTACGTAAACTTAACTGCAAATTACAAGCATATTATTTTTTACATATTAAGCCTAGGTTAAATATGCGCTTTCGCGAAAGCATACATAAACATAAGCTTATTTTTTTATTACCTTTATCTCTTAATTTAACAACCTTTCGTATGAAAAAAATTACTCTTTTAATCCTTTCCTTTTTAATTACTTCTTTATCTTTTGGACAAGATTTAGTTATTTCTGGAATAATTGATGCCTCACTCACAGGCGGTACTCCAAAAGCTATAGAATTATATGTAGTAAATGACATTAACGATCTATCTACTTATGGTATAGGTAGTGCAAATAATGGTGGTGGAACAGATGGTGTAGAATTTGAATTATCTGGATCTGCGACAGCAGGAAGCTATCTTTATATTGCTTCTGAAGAACCAATGTTTAATGCTTTTTTTGGATTTAGTCCTGACTTTGTTAATAATGTTGCAAATAACAACGGTGATGATGCTATTGAATTATTTTCTAATGTATCAGGTGGTACTGGAACAGTAATAGATACTTTTGGAGAGCTTGATGTAGATGGAAGTGGTCAAGACTGGGAATATATGGATGGATGGGCTTATAGAAATAGTAGTACTGGTCCTGATGGAACCACTTTTATAATAGGAAATTGGACTTTTAGCGGTATTAATGTGTTAGATGATGAAACTACTAATGATACTGCAGCAACTCCATTTCCTATAGGAACATATTCTACAGAACCACCTACTTGTGCTCTTTCATTAAGTAATATTACAACTACGTGTGATACCGAAACTACAGGTGCAGATACTGTAACTGTAACTATAGACTTTACTAATGGCGCTATTGCGGGACTTATGCTCGCAACTACTTCTGGAATTATTTCTGGAGATAACCCTGCAATGGTAGCAGAAGGAACTATTATTATTACAGATGTTGCAGAAGCAACAGTTTTTGATATAACTGTTACTAGTGACGACTGTAATATTTCTCAAACAATAACAGTACCTGAATGTACTCTTATTCCAGAGGTAACAACTATAGCAGAGTTAAGAGCTGGAACTATAGGTGAACAATACACGCTAACTGGTGAAGCAATACTTACATTTCAACAAGATTTTAGAGGTCAAAAATGGATTGAAGATGATACAGCTGCAATATTAATTGATGATAACGGTTCTGTTATCACAACAGTATATAGCATAGGTGATGGGATTACTGGGATTACTGGAACATTAGCTCAGTTTGGCGATCTTATACAATTTGTGCCTTCTGAAGATCCAGGTATGGCTTCTTCTACCGGAAATACTATTGTACCGCAAGAAATTACAGCAACTATGCTTACTACATCTCCTGTAGATTATGAATCTGAATTAATAACAATTGTTGATGAAGCTACTATTGACACTTCAGAAAACACAACTTGGGTAAATGGAACAGTATATCCAGCAGCAACAGATAACGGTGGTTTTAACATTAGAACTGCATTTTTTGATGTAGATTATATAGGAGAATCAATCTCGTCAAACACCGTTGTATATACAGGAATTGTAACTTTTAATTCAGGTGCATACTTCATTACTGCTCGTGATACAAATGATATAGAAATCATAACAAACGGTTGTGATCTTATTTTAGGTGAGATTTCTTCTATGTGTGATAGTGAAACTTCTGGTCAAGACTCAACTACTATTTCTATTGCATATACAGGAGGAGCAACAGGAACTACTTATATGTTAAATGTTACTTCGGGAACAATAGAAGGTGATGACCCTTCTACTGTTGCAGAAGGTATTATTACTATCACCGGTGTGAGCGAAGCAGCCACAATAACATTTACAGCCACGAGTGATAGTGATATTTGTAACTTTAGTGAAGAAATTACAACCAATTCTTGTGAGCCTGCTCCTGAAGTTACTTCACTTGCAGACTTAAGAGCTCTTGATGTAGGCTCAGAAGCTACTCTTCTTGGAGAAGCTATTCTTACTTTTCAGAGAGATACTCGTAATCAAAAGTGGATCGAAGATAGCACTGGAGCTATCCTTATAGATGATAACGCTGGAGTAATTACAACTACATACGAAATAGGTGATGGTATTTCTGGTATTACTGGAACAATTACTGAGTTTAATGGTTTATTACAATTTGTACCATCTCAAGATCCTGGAGCAGCAACCTCTACTGGAAACACAGTACAGGCTCAAGAAGTGACCATAACAGAACTTACCGAAAATGGGGAAGATTATGAGTCTGAACTTGTTCAAATTATACAAGTTATTGTAGAAACCACAGACACAAACTGGGTGTCTAGTCAAAACTATGATATTTCTAATAATGGAGATATTTTCACACTACGTACAAACTTTTTTGATGCAGATTACATAGGAACTGCAATCCCAACAGAAGAAACTAACATCTCTGGGGTTTTAGGTCAATTTGATAATAATGATGATGATGTAAATGAAGGGTATCAAATACAGCCACGTTTTCTTGCAGACTTTGATGAGTTTTTATCTGTAGAAGATACTAATGTACTATCTGTAAATATGTATCCTAATCCAGCTACTTCTACAATTAATATTACAACGGCTACATCTGGAGAAAAAGCAGTGACTATTTATGAAGTTTCTGGAAAGAAAGTAATTGACACAGTGACTACACAATCAGTAGATGTAAGCACACTTGCTACAGGAATATATCTTGTAAGAATCATTGAGGCAAATCAAAGTATTACTTCAAGATTGATTATAGAATAATTAATCAATTTGTATTTTAAAAGTAAAAGCGCCTTCTAGTGAAGGCGCTTTTCTTTTTTACCTTTGCTCTAAATAATTCTAATGAATCACAGTGCTATTTTTGATATTAAAACAGAAGCTCAATTTGAGCACGAAGCATTACGAGCTTTTAAATATCAATTTGAGCACAATTCTATTTATAGATCTTTTTGTGATCTCTTATACAAACATCCTAGCGAGATCAAACATAGTAAAGACATCCCTTTTTTACCTATCCAGTTCTTTAAATCCCATAAGATTATTACAAAAGATCAATCTCCTACAATTATATTTTCTAGTAGTGGCACAACAGGAAGTATAACCAGTAAACATTATGTAGTAGATATACATCTATATGAAAAAAGTTTTAGAAGTGCTTTCGCCAAAGCATATCAAAGCCCAAAAGATCTTGTCATATTAGCGCTTTTACCTTCCTATATAGAAAGATCTGGATCTTCTCTTATCTATATGGTAGAAGATCTCATAAAAGCCAGTAATCATACTGATAGTGGATTTTACCTAAATGATTATGACGCTTTATCTCAAAAAATAAAAAAATTAGAAGCAGGTGGCAAAAAAACACTTCTTATAGGTGTCTCTTTTGCACTTCTTGATCTATTAGAACAATACACTTTTAATCTCAATCACACTATCGTTATGGAAACTGGCGGAATGAAAGGGAGGCGTAAAGAACTTATAAGAGAAGAGCTTCACGACATTTTATGTAAAGGTTTTGGAGTACAACACATACACAGTGAGTACGGAATGACCGAACTTTTAAGTCAAGCATATTCTAAAGGAAATGGTATTTTTACCACACCACCTTGGATGAAAGTCTATACCCGAGATACAGAAGATGCGCTTTTTATACACAATAGTTCAAAAAGTGGAGGTATTAATATAATCGATCTGGCGAATCACAACTCTTGCCCTTTTATAGCTACACAAGATTTAGGTCGCGTGTATAATGATGGTAGCTTTACTGTTATAGGGCGTTTTGATCATTCTGATGTAAGGGGTTGTAATCTTATGGCATTATAAATGTATATTAATCATTAAATCAATTCAAAAATAGTAATGTTATTCTATATAGACCGACAAGTTAAAATCTAAATAATTAAAAATGAAAACCACACTATTTATCTTAATCACTCTAATAACCTTACCTCTTATCGCGCAAGAAAATGATTATTATGTTAAGAAAGGATATGCCATAGAAGGATATGATGTAACCGAATATTTTAATAATAAAGCTGTAGAAGGATCTAAAGAATTTACTACTGAGTATGACGGTGTAAAATTCAAGTTTGTAAACCAAGAAAACCTTGATAAATTTAAGAAAAACCCTGTGCAATATTTACCTCAATATGGAGGTTATTGCGCATATGCTGTTGCTCATAAGAATGAAAAAATAAAGATAGATCCAGAAACATTTGAAATACGTGATGGTAAATTATACCTCTTCTACAATGCCTGGGGAGTAAATACTTTAGAGAAATGGCAAAAAGAAGGCCCAAAAGAATTACAAAAAAAAGCAGATATTTCTTGGCAAAATGTAAGTACTAAAAATTAACTGCGACTACACGATCGATTGGTTAGTTAGTTAGATAACTCCAGCTATTTTCACTTGAAAATGCTGGAGTTTTCGTTTTTTTATATAAACTACTATATTGTTATAATAAACCTACACTGCTTTTAAAATAAAGTAAGATTTCTTACCGCGCTGCAATAATACAAATGTGTTATTAATCAAATCTGAATTATCTATAGTATACCCATCTTTTACTTTTTCTTTATTTACAGATATCGAATTTTCTTTTAAAGCTCTTCTAACTTCTCCATTAGATTTTAAGAAACCTGTTTTTTCAGCAAGTGCTTCAATAATATCCATACCTTTTGAAACGTCTTCTTTACTAACTGTTGCTTGTGGCACTCCTTCAAATACATCTAAAAAAGTAGTCTCGTCTAATTTTTTAAGATCGTCACTTGTACTTTTTCCAAATAAAATTGCAGAAGCTGCAATTGCATTTTCTAATGCCTCTTCATTGTGTACCGTTAATGTCACTTGCTCTGCGAGCTTCTTTTGCAATGCTCGTTGATGTGGTGCTTCTTTATGAGCAGCAACAAGATATGTGATCTCTTCTTTACTTAAAAAAGTAAAGATCTTTATATACTTCTCTGCATCTTCATCACTAGTATTTAACCAGTATTGGTAAAACTTATAGGGCGATGTACGTTTTGCATCTAACCACACGTTACCCCCTTCACTTTTTCCAAATTTACTTCCATCACTCTTCGTGATTAATGGACACGTAAGTGCATATCCTTTACCACCACCTATACGACGTATGAGCTCAGTACCTGTAGTTATATTCCCCCACTGATCACTACCTCCCATCTGGAGTGTACAATCATTATGCTGGTACAAATACAAGAAATCATATCCTTGAACCATCTGGTAGGTAAACTCTGTAAAAGACATACCATCTGCCCCTTCTCCTGTTAATCGATTCTTTACAGAATCTTTTGCCATCATATAGTTTACCGTAATATGTTTTCCTACATCTCTAATAAAGTCTAGAAAAGAGAATTCTTTCATCCAGTCATAGTTATTTACCATCAATGCTTGATTTTCTGCACCAGAAGTAAAGTCTAAAAACTGTGACAACTGCACTCTCACACATTCTTGATTATGCCTTAATGTAGCTTCATCAAGAAGATTACGCTCTGCATTTTTACCAGATGGATCACCTATCATTCCTGTAGCACCACCTACTAAAGCAACAGGTTTGTGCCCTGCTCTTTGAAAATGTGCCAGTAACATTATAGGCACAAGATTACCTATATGAAGAGAGTCTGCAGTGGGATCAAAACCCACATATGCAGCACGCATTGTCTCCATAAGATGTTCTTCGGTTTGTGGCATTGCATCGTGCACCATTCCTCTCCACTGTAATTCTTGTACAAAATTTGTTATCATTTCCTATTTTTTTGGCCCACTGCAAATATAAAAAGAAGTGCAAAAGCACTACTACTGTTTCCCTGAAAAAGAAAACTTCTTGTCATTTTCTTTTTAATCATTTTAAAGCAACTACATCATTACGTGATGTCTTGTATCTTTACCGTATGATTTTAGTCACAGGAAGCACAGGACTTGTAGGTCGACATTTAATGCTAGCTCTTTTAAAGGATGGAAAGCCTGTACGTGCTTTATATCGGTCTGAAGATAAAAAGAAAGAGGTTGAGTTATTTTACGCTTTCGCGAAAGCGGACTCCCTTATAAAAAAAATAGACTGGCAACAAGGAGACATCACTGATGTACCTAGATTAGAAATGATTTTTGTAGGTGTCACCCAAGTTTATCATTGCGCAGCTCTTATCTCTTTTGATCCTTATCAATTTAAAAAGCTTACCAAAATAAATATAGAGGGCACTGCAAATGTGGTAAATTTATGTCTTGCAAATGATGTACAAAAATTAATACACCTAAGCTCTATTGCTACACTTGCACAAACACCTTATAATCCAATTACCGAAGAAAATCATTGGGACCCAGACACAAAAAACTCTGTATATGCACTTACAAAATATGGTGCTGAAATGGAAGTATGGCGTGGTACACAAGAAGGCTTGAACGCATTAATCTTTAATCCTGGAATTATTTTAGGAGAAGGAAATTATCATTCTGGAAGTGGTGTTGTTTTTACAAGAGCATTTCAAGAAAAAAAATATGTCCCTAAAGGCAAAAGTGCTATTATTGATGTAAAAGACCTAGTAGAACTTATGTTGAGAGGAATGAGCTCTTCACTAATTCAAAAAAGATATATTACTATTAGTGAGAATATAACTTATAAATCACTTGCTAGTTCAATAGCAAATGTCTTAAAAAAGAAAGCTCCTACTAAAACAGTAACAAACTGGCAATGGAGAATCATTGTGTTTTTTGATTGGGTGCGAGGTCTTTTGATTAAAAAACGATCAATTACCACCGTAGACAGCAATAGTCTCCAAGCTCATATCGCATATAGTAATAAAAAAGTAATAACCGAACTAAACTACAACCCAACTCCTTTAAATACTACATTACAACGTATTGCTACGCACGCTAAAGACCATCTTTAACCAGCTCAAGACTATCTTTTACAATAGAAGCACGGTTTTTTATTTTTTTTGCAGCCTTTTCTTTTACCAGTTTTTTATGATTTTGAACCATAGAATCTGTTTTACTAGTATATTTTAAAACAGGCATTGCTATGCTATCTACTTTTGTTGTATCAAGCCCAATTGTCTTTGCGTTTGTTTTTTTAATAGAGTCTTTTATTGCTTTATCAATTTTATGTAATGAGTCTTTTTCGTTGTGAAGTTTTATAAGCCTTTTCGAAATACGCTCATTCATTTCTAAAAACTCATCTATATCTGTAGTATAGTATGCTATATTATCGGCATAGGTCGTACTATCTACGCCAAATTTTTCTTCTATATAAGCCTCTGGTTTAATTCCTGTTTGAGCCATTTGACCAAGGTTATTACCTCTTGCTGCATTAAGCAATGCAGAGGTGTACATTATCTCTTCCATATCTTTTTTAGCTATGAAATTTTCTGGCTTTTTGGGCTTAGTAATATCTTGACATCCCAAAGTCATTGCGAGTATACAAAAGGCTATGACATAGTTTTTATATGAATACATTATCTATCAAACATTAAACGTTCACCATATAGTTCGTCGTGTACCTTAAAATTATTATATGCAAGATTGCCATTAACAAATGTATGTGTAATACGAGATTTAAATGTTGTGCCTTCAAATGGTGACCAACCACATTTATATAATATATTTTCTTTATTTACCGTCCAAGGAGCGTTGAGATCGACAAGAACAAGATCTGCTTTATATCCTTTCTTTATATAGCCTCTCTTTTCTACTTCAAATAAAATAGCAGGATTATGACACATTTTTTCTACTATTTTTTCTAAAGAGATTTTACCTTGATGATAAAACTCTAACATCGCTGGTAGAGCGTGTTGTACAAGTGGGCCTCCGCTAGGTGCTTTAGTATACACATTATTTTTTTCTTCAAGAGTATGTGGTGCGTGGTCTGTAGCAATTACATCTAGCTTATCATCTAACAGTGCTTGAAAAAGGGCCGCTTTATCATTTGCTGTTTTTACGGCAGGATTCCATTTTATATGTGTGCCTTTTTCTTCATAATCTTCATCAGAAAACCATAAATGATGTATACATACCTCTGCTGTTATTTTTTTATCCTTAAGTGGTAGTTTATTATCAAATAATGCTATCTCTTTTGCTGTAGAAAGATGGAAGACGTGCAACCGGGCTCCCGTCTTTTTTGCAAGTGCAATTGCTTTAGATGAGGATATATAACAAGCATCTTCACTTCTTATGACAGGGTGAAGATTTATTGGGATATCATCTCCATATCTTTCTATGTAAAGCGCTAGATTTTCTCTTATAGTAGTCTCGTCTTCACAATGTGTAGAAATCAATAAATCTGTTGATGAAAATATTTTTTCAAGCACCTCTTCATTATCTACTAGCATATTACCTGTAGAGCTCCCTAAAAATAATTTAAGGCCTGCTACTTTTTTCTTATCTACTTTAAGAATTTCTTCTAAGTTGTCATTTGTGCCACCAAACATAAAAGAATAGTTTGCCGCTGAGGTTCTTGCTGCAATCTCAAATTTATCTTCTAATAACTCTATCGTTGTTGCTTGAGGGTTTGTGTTGGGCATCTCTATAAAAGAAGTGATACCTCCAGCAACTGCTGCACGAGACTCTGAAGCGATATTTGCTTTGTGCGTGAGACCTGGCTCTCTAAAATGTACTTGGTCATCTATAACTCCAGGTAGTAAATAACGTCCTTCTGCATCATAGATTTGAGTATCTCCAGATTTTGCACTAATGCTTTCTGCTATTTCTACAATAACACCATTTTCTATGAGAACATCACCTCTCGTAATTGCTCCTTCATTAACAATATGAGCGTCTTTTATTAATGTAATTTTCATTTATTCTTATTTAAAAAGATGTTGAAGTCTCATTTTTATTACCCCAAAAATAGCCTCAGAAATAATCCCAGAACTCATCTTGCTTTCTCCACGAGTACGGTCTGTAAAAATGACAGGTACTTCTATGATTTTAAATTTTTTAAGATATGCCTTGTACTTCATCTCTATTTGAAATGCATATCCAACAAATTTAATACGATTTAAATCTATTGTTTCAAGTACTTTCCTTCGATAACAAATAAATCCTGCTGTTGTATCTTGTATAGGCATTCTTGTAATGAAACGTACATACTTAGAGGCCATCCAAGATAATAAAACACGTCCCATAGGCCAGTTTACAACATTAACACCCGTGATATATCTAGATCCAATTGAAAGGTCTGCATTCTCTTTCGCGCAAGCGTTATAAAGCCTTATTAAATCGTTAGGGTTATGGGAGAAATCTGCATCCATTTCAAATACATACTCATATTCCTTTTCTAGAGCCCATTTAAATCCTGCAATATATGCAGTGCCAAGACCGCTTTTTGAGGTGCGTTGTAATAAAAATAATTGTTCGGAAAAATCTATTTGTAATTCTTGCACTTTTTGTGCTGTGCCGTCCGGAGAACTATCATCTACTATTAATATATGAAACGAACGCTGTAAGGCAAATACATTGCGCACAAGTCGCTCTATATTTTCAATCTCATTGTATGTAGGTACTACCACAACAGCGTTTGCCATTTTCTTTAAAAATTTACAACAAATGTACTTATTTTAAGGCGGCTCATCTACTTAGAATGATGCTTTTACTTTTATTTATAGTATTTTTAAATTTCTTACTTCTATTATATTTTGGAACCTACGCTTAGAGAATTTTCATATCAAAACTGGATTACCGCTGTAATAATAGGGGCTCTTGTTTTACTTGCATTTATAAAAACTTTGTATCACGCACAGTTTACAGACTTTGTTAAGATAAATAGTGCAGAAAGGTATATTAATACGAGAACAAAAAGTTCTTTCTTTTTTAGTCCCATACAACTTGTTTTATTCTTTCTCCAGTGCATAGGTATCGCTTTGTTATTTTATGCTTCATACTGTGTATTGCAAAAAATATCTTTAAAAGAAAATTACCTCATATTTATTATAATTTTTAGTGGTTATTTTCTTTTTGAGATTATAAAAATAGTAATAGAGCAAATAATAGGATATACATTGCTGATATATAGAAAGATGAGTTCTTTTGTATACAAAAGATTTAATATAAAGAATGTACTAGGGCTTCTAGGTTTGTTCTTCACAATCATAATAACATATCAGACAGATATACCAGATTTTTTTATTTTTGGATCCATTACAATTATAGTCTCTTTTTATATACTTTCTCAGGTATGGTTACTTAAAAAGTACAGTAAAGAATTTATTAAGTTTCCGCTTTATTTTATTTTGTACTTTTGCACTCTTGAAATTGCACCTTATTATATTTTATACAAGTTCATTATAAATGGGTAGGGTCAAATAAAAATGAGTGTCTATGAAAGTGAAAACTATCCTTGTTTCGCAACCTAAGCCTAAGGTTGAAAATTCACCTTACTTTGAACTAGAAGAGAGACTTAAAGTAAAAATAGATTTTATACCATTTATTCACGTAGAAGGAGTATCTGGAAAAGAAGTTAGATTACAGAAAATAGATCTAAAAGATTTTTCTGCAATTATACTTACAAGCCGTAATGCTGTAGATCATTTTTTTAGAATTGCAGATGAAATGCGTTATAAGGTGCCAGATACATTAAAGTATTTTTGTCAGAGTGAGGCTGTTGCATATTATCTTCAAAAGTATGTTGTATACAGAAAACGTAAAATTTATGTTGGAAAGCGCACATTTCCTGAGCTTATTCCATTAATTAAAAAGCACAAGAACGAAAGTTTCCTACTTCCTTCGTCAGACAAGCTTAAACCTAATGTACCCGATTTACTAGACAAATTAAATTTAAAATGGACACAATCTGTTTTTTATAAAACCGTAGTGAGTGACCTTTCTGCATATGCAAATGTGACTTATGATATTTTAGTATTCTTTAGTCCAAGTGGTATCAAATCATTATTTGAAAACTTTCCAGATTTTAAGCAAAACAAAACTCGAATAGCTGTTTTTGGTAATACTACAGCAAAAGCTGCAAAAGAAGCTGGTTTAGATATAAACATAATGGCGCCTACTCCAGAAACACCATCTATGACAATGGCTCTAAAAAAGTATATAAATGAAGTAAACAAGAAATAAGAAGTTTACCATTATTTTTCAAAACCAAGTTCTAAAAAGAATATGATTTGCTGCTATATTTTTAAATTCCATCCACGCAGTATTTGATGCAAAAGCTATAGCAGCTACAGTTGTAATTCTAGTAGTTGAGTTTTTAATCTTTTCAAGAATTAATACCAATTGAGATAGTTCTGCAAGTATTTAGTAGCTACTCCTTTAAATGAAGCTAAGAATTTTCTTAGTCTCATATCCATATTATTAACATTCTGAACGTGATAGATTTTTTCTACTGCTCGTTGCCCTTTAGAAGCATTAAACTTCTTATGATTGATATTCAACCTCTTTGCAAATGCATTATAACTTCTATGACTATCACTACAGAGCACTTCTACTTTATCTAGTTTTCCTTTGAAGACCTTATCCAAGT